>UQDA01000025.1 GCA_900539715.1 uncultured Lachnospiraceae bacterium
GCCAGCATCGGGGAGAGGGCGGCGTGGCAGAGCCCGGCCGCCGCTACGGATATAAAATCGCCTGTCAGTCAGGGATTGATATCCATGACGGGAGTGTTCTGGGATACGACCGTCATGTGTGCGGTGACGGCGCTGGCTGTCATGAGCGATATGATAAAAAGTGCGGCGCCCTATATGGACGCCGCACAGGATGAATATTGTTTTGTGGCATTTTCGGGACTTCCCTTTGCAGGAGAAGAACTTCTTTCCCTTTGCCTTGTCCTGTTTTCCTTTGCCACAATGATAGGGTGGAGCTTTTACGGGGAATGTGCTGCCCGCTATCTTTGGGGAGAAAAAGGCGTCAGGGTATTTCAGGTGTTTTATATCGTATCTGTTTATATCGGTTCGGTGCTTTCGCTGGAGCTGGTATGGAACCTGTCGGATATTTGCAACGCCTGCATGGCGCTCCCAAATCTGCTCTGCTTATGGCTTTTGCGGAAAACGGTCATACGGCAGACGAGGCAGGAACATTAGAAAGGCTCGGGACAGCAGTTGTTTCCCTGAAAAGAGGAGCAGTTATTCGGAAGGCTGCTCACGGTGTATCTTCTTTTTGGTAAAGCCGGGACCGCGCACTTCGTTGGCGTCGCTGATGACAAGGAAGGCGTCGGGGTCGATGTCCATGACGAGTTGGTCCAGAGCGGCCATTTCGCGCCGGGAAACGATAGTCATGAGTACCGGCTGGTCATTTTTTAAATAGCCGGTCGTTGCCCTGAGAAGAGTGCAGCCGCGGTCGAGGCGGTCGAAGATGGCCTGCCGGATATCTTCAAAGCGGCTGCTCACAATGTCTACGCGCGCCTGATGCTTTCCGATCACGAGTACCTTGTCAAGCACAAACGTATATATCATGACGAGCAGAATGCCGTAAAGAATTTCTTCAACATTTGAGAAAAACATCTGTCCGATAAGGATGCAGACATCAAATACATACAGGGAAACGGATACGGAAATTCCAAGCTTCTTTTTCAGGATGAGGGGAGGAATGTCCATGCCTCCGGTGGAAGCTCCGGCACGGATGACTATTCCGATACCGGCGCCTATCATAAGGCCGCCGAGCACAGTGCAGAGCATCGGATCGTCAGTGAGCGATGATATGATAGGAAACTGCTGCCAGAAGGTCAGAGCCACAGGATAGAAAAATGTGCTGATCAGTGTTGTGAGCGCGAATTTCTTGCCGAGGACGAGAGCGCCCAACAGGAACATGGTGAGATTAAAGCCGAATACGAATACGTTAAGGGGAATGTTGAAATAGTGTTGGGTGGAAAGACCGAGTCCGGTCGTACCGCCGGTAATGATACCGGAGGGCAGCAGGAAAGCTACGACAGAAAGCGCATAGATTGTATTTCCTGCCAGAATAAGGAGAACATTGCGCATGAGTTTTAAAGTGCGGTGGGTTTGGATGGTCATAGATACAGTTCCTTCTTTCAATGTGATAGTAGATTAAAGCGCCAAAAAAGCGGGATATATGGTTTCCCACACAGCCCGCTTCCTAAATCAAGATCTTATAAAATTATGCGTGAGTATTATAATACAGCTTTAGAAAAAAGTAAATGAGAAATTGTGACTTTGTTACAGAAAAAGGCGGTGGGATTGGATATACTAACCCCATAAACAAAACAATAACCGCTTCCCGAAACCGAAAGGGAAAAATACAGCGACGAAAAGGAGATAATATTATGGCAAAGACATTTACAGCACAGAATTTTGAAGCAGACGTATTACAGGCACAGGGGCCCGTTCTGGTTGATTTCTGGGCAACATGGTGCGGACCCTGCCGGATGCAGGGGCCTGCGATCGACAAGCTGGCAGAGGAAGGCTATAATGCGGGCAAGGTCAATGTTGACGAGCAGGAAGAGCTGGCAGCACGCTATCATGTGATGAACATCCCTACCCTGATCCTGTTTAAGGACGGCAAGGAAGTGGATCGTATGGTAGGCGTACAGAGCAAAGAGCTTCTGGAGCAGAAAATAAAGAACCTTCAGTAAATAAAATAAAAAATGCGCTGTACCGTCGGGGACAGCGCATTTTTTGTACGACATGCTTTGGCCTGGGTCACATTCCCAGCTTGCGGTAGAGCGCATTTTTATCGAGGATTTGGATGCAGCCGCGGGAAAGCGCTACGCTTCCGTCTTTGGAAAATTGTTTCAGGATACGACTGACCGCCTCCCGGGCGCTGCCAATGGCCATCGCCAGCTTTTCCTGCGTAAAGGGGATGGAGGCTGTTCCGAGCTCTGCCGATTCGTCTATCAAAAAGGCGGCGACACGCTGCTCGAGAGTCATGAAAAAGATGCGCTCCATTGCTCCCATGACACTGGAAAAATGCTCGGTCGTCATCCGGTAGGCAAACGCTTCCAGATAAATATTTTCCCGCATGAGTTTTGAAAAAAAGATGCTGGGAATGAGCAAAAGATCGCAGTCTGTCTCCGTGTCGATAAGAACGTCAAAAGTGATCGCAGACAGGGCGCAGGATGCGGAGAGAACGCAGGGCTCGCCCGTGTGCAGCCGGTAAATGGTAATCTGTCTGCCGTCTTCTGCCTGCAGATAGATACGCAGCGTCCCCTGTAGGATAAAAAGCATCCCGAGGCAGTCGCTCGTCTCGGAAACGACGGGCTGGCCGCTGGAATAATGAACCTGACGCGCCTGCTCGAGAAGGGAGGTTTTTTGCCCCTGCTCAAGATGTTCCCAGAAGGGCTGCGCTTCAAAAAAATGTTTCAGTTCGTTTTTTGTCATGTATATAAATCTCCATTCCGGAGTGTTCGCGGCGGAGGTATGCTGTCTGCATACACATTTTACGAACCTCCCTATGTCCATTGTAAGCCACAAAAATAGATCTGTCAAAATTTGCAGGGGAAGATTGTGAATTTTCTTTAAGAGTGATAAGATAAATAAAGAAAAGTCATCAAGACAGCGGGGATTAAGATGAAGATAAGTGTCGTATCATTTACCAGAGCCGGGGCGGAGAAGAATCTGGAGTTGACCGGGCTTTTACAGCAAAAAAGACATCAGGCAGTCAGCTATAGCTGGCATTGTTATACGGGCAGAAAGCTGATACCGTTTCAGTCAGAGGAGCTTTTGTTTGAGGATTTATGGGAAGAACAGGAGCTTATCCTTTTGCTCTGCGGAATGGAATGGGTGGTACGCCGGCTGGCACCGTTGATAGGCTGGCGCAGCGAAGGTCCGGCGGTAGCGGTTATGGATGAGGAAGGCAGATTTTTAGTCCCATTATTGAAAGGCAAGTCCGGCGGGGCGGAGGAATGGTGCCGATGGTTTTCGGAACAGTGCAGCGCAGCGTGCGTCTGGACAATGGGAAAGGAACGGGAAGAGCGTTTCAGGGCGGAAACGTTCGCACAAAAAAACGGTCTCTGCATTCAGGATCCTTTCCGCATCGGGACGGTCACGGAATGTCTGGAGGCGGGAAGCCCGGTCGGAATATACAGTGATTATGCGATAGAAGGGGTGATTCCGGAGGGGCTGATTCCGATAGGAGGAGCAGGTTTTGCAGGAATGAAGGTTTCCAGTTCTGTCCCTGAGACGGGGATTTCTGTGACAGACGACTGGGAGGCACCGCATTTTATAAAAGAATGCAGGATGTTTCCTCACAATCTGACTGCCGGGATATACTGTGCCGAAGATGTATCGGCGCAGGAGCTGGAGCAGGCGCTGCGGAAAGGCCTGGCGGAAAACCATCTTTCCAGAGAGCGGCTCTTTAGCCTTCACGCAGTAAAGACGCACGGTCTTGAGGCAGTCCGCAGTGTTGGCCAAAGGCTTGACGTCCCGGTGTTTTTTTTGGATGAGGACAGTCTGCCTGCAGGGGAAAAGCCGATATGGGAGCGGGTATGTCTGCCTGCAAAAGAGGCTGTAACGCTGCTCTTTACATACCGGGAACAGGAGAGGATAGCCTTTTCCGTTTATGAAAAAAAGGCTTCTTTATATTTTTAAATAGAGAAGGAGTATGGAGAAATGAAGCTGGAATTGGGAATCAACACGGATTTTGAAAAAGAGCATGACTGTATTGAAGAGATACGAAAAGAGCTGCATCAGATAGCTGACGCGGGGTTTACGCATATCCACTGGTGCTTTGAGTGGGATGGAGATTATCTGTATTCCCGCTCTGAGATGGAGCAGATAAGAAGCTGGATGGACGAGTGCGGCTTAAAGGAGAAATCCCTGCATGCCAGCAAGGGAAGCCGCCGGGCGGTAGAAGAATACGGGAAGGTGCATTACCGCAAGGATTATACATCCGATATGGAGCCGAACCGCATCGCAGGAGTGGAGCTGATAAAAAATCGCGTGGAGCTTGTAAACGTGTTGGGAGGGAAGGAAATCGTCCTGCATATGTATCTTCCCTACAAGAGCTTTGAAAACGACCCGGCATCCAAGGAACTGTTTTATGCGCAGACCTTCCGGTCGCTGGATGAGCTGCAGCCATTTTGTAAAGAGAAAAATGTAAGAATATGTATCGAAAATCTGTTTGAAGCGCCGAGAGAAATGCAGCTGGAGCAGTTTGATAAGTTGTTTGAGCGTTATCCGGCCGATTATATGGGGTTATGCATCGATACCGGGCATGCCAATCTGGTCGGCGGGAACGATTTTGTACAGGAGCTGGCAGTCAGGTATGCCGACCGTCTGTATTCCCTTCATTTAAATGATAACATGGGATGGGGGGATGAGCCCGGCTGCGGCGACGCGCATCGTCTGCCGGGGGAATGCAGGGTGGACTGGGAGGCGTTGATGCCTCTGATAAAAGCCTCCGCCTATGAAGAGCCGTTTGTGATGGAAGTGATGAAGCCGATGGGCGAGGATATCGATGGGTATTTAAAGAGAGCTTATGAGGCAGGCGTCTGGATGGCAGGGCTGGCGGAAAAATAAAACAGAAAAAGGCAGAAGGAGGGTGCATATGAAATACGCAGAAGAGGGAATGCAGTATCATTTACAGATTAAAAACGGGGATGTAGGGAAATACGTGATATTGCCCGGAGACCCGAAGCGCTGTGAAAAGATAGCGGCATATTTTGACAATCCTGTCCTGATAGCGGACAGCCGGGAATATGTGACCTACACGGGCTGGCTGGACGGGGAAAAGGTATCCGTTACATCGACGGGGATAGGAGGACCTTCTGCTGCGATAGCGATACAGGAGCTGGTAAAGGCGGGGGCGGATACGTTCGTGCGCGTTGGGACCTGCGGCGGAATGGATATCGATGTAAAAAGCGGAGACCTGGTCATCGCCACGGGTGCGGTCCGGGCGGAAGGTACGAGCCGGGAATATGCGCCGATCGAATTTCCGGCAGTAGCGGATATCGATGTGGTGTGCGCGCTCCGGGAAGCGGCTAAAAGGCTGGATATGCCGTTCCATACGGGAGTAGTGCAGTGCAAGGATTCTTTTTACGGACAGCATGAGCCGGAGCTGATGCCTGTGGATTTTGAATTGATGAATAAGTGGAATGCATGGCTGAAGCTGGGGTGCAAGGCGTCAGAAATGGAGTCAGCGGCGCTGTTTGTGGCGGCAAGCTATCTAAAGGTGCGCTGCGGTTCTGTTTTTTTGGCGGTGGCAAATCAGGAGCGGGAAAAGGCAGGACTGGAAAATCCGGTCGTACACGACACGGACAGCGCTATCCGTACAGGCGTGGAGGCGCTGAAAATTCTGATCGCAGAGGATAAAAGGTGCGGAAACATAAGGTAGGAAGGCTTTACAAAGGCGGGATGATAACCGAACGCTGCTGGAAGGTAACGCGGTATGAGGAGCGCGTGGAGGTTGTCCTTTCAGGGGCGGAGCAGCCGGAACAGATGATTGTTTTATATTTAAAGAACGGGAGCTGAAAGGCTTCCGTTTCTTTTGTTCGAGTGGAAATAAAAAAGTGAGCGCCAGGCGAGATTGCCGTTTGAGCAGATGGATATAAAAAGAGGATGATTTCCGTGACGGGTGGAAATCATCCTCTTAAAAAATTCAATTAAATTTATGCGATCTCGTTTACAGCCTTCGCCAGACGGGAAACCTTACGGGAAGCTGTGTTCTTATGATATACGCCCTTGGAAGTTGCCTTGTCGATTACTGCAGTTGCAGCGATCAGAGCAGCCTTTGCAGCTTCCTTGTCCTGTGCTTCGATTGCAACGCGCACTTTCTTAACAGCGGTCTTAACAGAAGACTTGATAGCCTTGTTTCTGTCAGCCTTGGTCTGGTTTACTAAAATTCTCTTCTTCGCAGATTTGATATTTGCCACGATAATACCTCCATATAAATTCACCATAAATGCTGTATCATGTTACATTAAAGCCGGACACGGACGATCTAATGCAAACATACAATATGTATTCTAGGATAAGAGGACAGTTCTGTCAATACATAATTTGTTTATTTTTGCAAAAAATAGGAAGGAGAAGCAGCAGCTGCGAAAAAGGGAGAATCAATGGTCGGAGGAAAAGAACATGAGCGGGTTTGCGGTAAGGACAGATTTGGCGCTGGAGGATGGAGAGCGCATCAGGGAATCGGGAGCGGAAATCAGAGGCGTTATTTTGGAGGAAGAAGAGAATGAGGAGACCGGGGTACACATAACGCGGGTAAAGATAGAAACGAAGAATGGGGCGAAAATAATGGGAAAGCCGGTAGGAACTTATGTGACGCTGGAAGCTCCGGCGTTGACGGAGCAGGATGAGGATTACCACAGAGAGGTGGCAGGAGAGCTGGCAAGGCAGCTGCGCAGCCTCATCCCGGACTGTAAAAAAGAGCAGTCGGTGCTTGTTGTGGGGCTCGGTAACCGGGAGGTGACGGCAGACGCTTTAGGACCGCATGTGATAGAACATCTTTTTGTCAACCGTCATGTGGTGATGCAGTTTGGAACAGCTGCGTATCGAAAGGAAAAAATGCATCGAATCAGCAGCCTTGTGCCGGGAGTGACGGCGCAGACCGGAATGGAGAGCGCAGAAATCGTGCGGGGGGTGGTAGAGCAGACAAAACCGGACTTTCTTATCGTGGTGGATGCGTTGGCGGCACGCAGCACGAAAAGACTCAACCGGACAATCCAGGTGAGTGATTCCGGTATTGCACCGGGTTCAGGAGTGGGAAACCACAGGAATGCGCTGACAAAGGAATCCCTGGGAGTTCCGGTCATCGCAGTGGGGGTTCCGACCGTGGTCGATGCGGCGACGATAGTGGGAGACGCGCTGGAGCGCATTGAGGAGGAATGCGGTATACATGTCATGGCTTCGCGGGAACATCCGCAGGCTCTGTCCGAGCTGAACAATATGTATGTGACGGGAAAGGATATTGATGAGATGATACGGCGGCTGAGCTATACGGTTTCAGAAGGGATAAACATGGCGCTGGATATGGAAGGATAAAAAGCTGTCGGGTGTACTAAAAGGAACATTGAAGCGCATATATTTTTTCATGGGAAAAAAAGACAAGGGCGGTAAAATTGCATATCGGGTAATCGTTTCGGGACTGGCGGCAGCCGTAGTATTTTTTGGCATGCCGGGCGAGACGGAGACCGGGATGGGACAGGCGGCAGCAGAAATGCTTACGAGGGGGGTGCTGCAGGGCGGCTGTCCGGCAGTGTTTTACGTTTCGGAGCCGATGGAGCGGGGGCTGTGGAAAAGTGCGTCAGGGCAGTTCCCAATCCTGGATTTTTACGGAAGACAGAAGCGGACGCGGCTTTTGTCGGAAAGCAGGGGCACATACGAGGATATCGTCAGGGCGGAAGGGAGGGATGAATCCGCCCGAAAAGAAGTGGAGGGCGGAATGGATACGCCGGAAAGCTCTGCAGGACGGGTAAAGGTGGAAGGAGAGCTGGCAGAGCTTTTGAGGCGGGAGAACGGGCAGGATGCCGGTAAAGAACTGCATGAAGAAGAAAGCGGGGCCGGAGAAGAAGGGAATACCGAAAAAACGGCAGAGGAAAAACAGGTTTCCGAAAACAGCTATGAAGCAGAGCTACCGGACAAAAAGGAAAGCTATCAATGGGAGTATTTTAAAAAGTATGATACGCTCGTAAAAGAATTTTATGCGATAGATCAGAGCACTGCGGCAGATGAAAAACAGCTCAATCTGGAAGCGCTTTTAGGACCGGATCTTTCTATAGAGAAAAGGCAGGACGGACTGCCGCAGATTTTGATATATCATACGCACTCACAGGAGGATTTTGCAGATTCCATTCCGGGAGATGAGCGGACGACAATATTGGGGGTAGGGGAATTTTTGGCGGAGCTTCTGCGTCAGAAAGGATATAATGTAATGCACCATATGGGAAAATATGATGTGGAAAAAAGAGATTACGCCTATTCTTATTCGCTTCCTGCGATGGAGGAGCTTCTGGAGCAAAATCCGTCGATAGAGGTGGTGATAGATCTGCACAGGGATGAGGTCGCGGAAGGAACAAAGCTGATAACAGATATCGATGGTCGGCCGACTGCAAAATTCATGTTTTTTAACGGAATGTCACGCACAAGGAAACATGGGGATATCGACTATCTGCCGAATGAAAATATCGGGATGAACCTGGCGTTTTCTTTTCAGATGCAGGCGCTCTGCAATGAATATTATCCGGGGCTGACGAGACGGATATATCTGAAAGGGTATCGTTATAATATGCACTTAAGACCCCGTTATCTGCTGGTTGAGATGGGAGCTCAGACAAATACATATGAGGAGTGCTATAACGCCTGTATTCCGCTTGCAAATATGCTGGATCTGGAGCTGTCCGGGGTTGATTTTTACAATCCCTCATAGTAAAATGGAACAAATGTATACAAATGAGGGGAAGACCATGAAAAAAGAACGCATTAGCTGGAATGTATTTTTTCAGGCGGTGATATCTATCGCACTGCCTATCGCATTGCAGAATTTTTTATCCACAACGGCAAGTATGGTGGATACTATAATGATAGGCAGCATGGGCGAGCTGTCGGTGGCGGCGGTAGGTATCTGTTCACAGATTTCATCATTATTTTTCTCATGTTATTTCGGCTTTGCAGGAGGAGCACTTTTGTTTTTCTCCCAATACTGGGGAGCAAAGAATGAAAGCGGGATAAACAGGACGTTCGGACTGTCCATGAGCCTGCTCTTACTCGTCGGTGTACTTTTTGGCGGGGCAGCTGTCATAAAACCGGATTTTCTGCTTGGAATATATACGGATAAACAGAATATCATTGACGTGGCAGTGCCTTACATCCGTATCGTAGGCTTTGCATATCCGCTGCAGGTGCTTGGCGTGATAGCGAGCTTTCTGATGCGGGCGACGGAGCGTGTAAAGATTCCGCTGGTTGCGTCTATCGCAGGTCTGGTGACGAACTTTTGCTTAAACTGGGTATTGATATATGGAAGGTTCGGGATGCCGCAGATGGGGGCTGCGGGCGCTGCGGTGGGAACGCTTGTTTCTGCGCTCGTGAATCTGCTCATACTGATGGTATTTTTATGGAAGGATCAGAAAACGCTGCGTCTGCGTGTGAGCGAGATGTTCTGTTGGGGAGACGGCTTTGCGAAGATGTATCTGTCGAAATGTCTGCCCATTATCTGTAACGAGTTGTTTTACGGGATAGGTCAGATGCTCATCAATGTGGTGATAGGACGGCAGTCTGAAAGCGCAATCGCCGCGATGGCGGCGTTCCGCGTGCTGGAGGGCTTTGTGTTCGCCTTTTTCGGAGGTCTGGCAGATGCAAGCTCCGTTGTGGTCGGCAAGGAGATAGGTGCGGGGCGGCATATGCGCGGTTATCAGTATGTAAAAGGTTTTTCGATACTGTGTCCGGCGATAACCTTCGTTATCTGTCTGACGGGTGTGCTGTTAAATGAAACGCTTTTGTCGCTGTTCGGGCTGGGACCTGAGGCGATGTATTACGGCAAGTATATGCTGCTGATATATCTGGTGGCGGGGACGGTGCGTACCTGCAACTATATCATGAATACCTGCTACCGGGCAGGGGGAGAGGCGGTATTCGGGACGGTGCTGGAGATTACCTGCCTGTTTACGATAAGCGTGCCCGCCACATGGATCGCGGGAATGGTGCTGCATCTTCCGTTCCTGGCAGTATTTTCTTTTTTGTACACGGACGAGCTGATACGTCTTGTGTTCGAGCTGTGGTATACGAGAACGGGAAAATGGGTCAAGCCTGTAACGGAGCAGGGGAAGGCGGCGCTTTCTGATTTCAGGAAACAGATGGCTGCTGCCCACGGCAGCTTCAAACATAAAAAGCGGCAGGGCGCAGGATGAAGCCTTGACGGACGTCAGGAAAGCCTTTAATATAATGGAAGAGGAAGAGATTCAGGAAAGGATGCACAGATGAGAAACTGGGACAAAGCGGTGATAGTACCGGAATTTTGCGAGCAGGGAGTGGCATGCTACCGGCTGGATGGGGAAGAGTATTTGAATGAGTATTATATCGTTTCCGAGGCTGAGACGAGAAAGCTGTTGAGCAAGCCGGAGATAGTGGGATATGAGGTTTACAACTGCCTTATTCCGTCTACTTCCCAGATGCTGTACTATCTGAAGGATCAAAAGAAGGTAACGACGGCGAATATCCTTTCGATATTAAGAGGGGCGCTGAACTATCCGCTGGAGGAGAGCTGCTACCGGGAGCATATCCGCGTGCATGACATCAGCTTTTTGTCCAGCGAGCGCGTTTTTGAAAATGAGGAGATAGCGGGGCTTGAGATAAAGTACAGCAAGCTGACGATGGTGCCGGATTCCACGCTGATGATAGGCGACATTATCGCCAGCGGGGAAACGCTGATACACTGCCTGCGTTATGTGACGGATTTTTACAGAAGCCATGGAGCGAAGCTGAGAAATATCATCATCTTCACGATAGGCGGCACAAAGGCAATAGAGATCCTGGAGGATCTGACGCGTGATATCCGCGAGTTCTGGCCGGAATTTGAAGGATTTATCACGATTTATTATGAAGGGATATTTTCTACCTATCAGGATAAAGGCGTATCCGGAATAAACCTGCCGGATGTGGACTTTTTCTGGAAGGACGGAATTGTTGCGCCGGAATTCCGTCGGGAGGCGCTTTCCATGTCCAGTCCGTTGTTTGAAAAGTGCATTATCTATGATGGCGGTGCAAGGCGGTATGAGATACATGAGCATGTAAAAGAGGTTCTGGAATTCTGGGAGGGCATTTTAGAGCGTGCCGACAGGATAGATTTCGAGAAGCTTCTGGAAGAAAAGCTGGGATATCCGCTTCCGGTAAGCTTTGAGGAGTGGATAGCATTGAATCATTATGATAAGATACGTCCTGAGGATGCCGGCTGGCTGTACCGTCAGGAAAAAGGCTTTATCGAAAGCATAAAGACGATGACATTAAAGGAGCTTGCAGAGCAGAGAATAGCAGAGTTTACCGGCGCATTGAAAAAATATATTCTCTAAAGAGAATATGGTGATACACAAAAAAGGAGAGGGAACGATTCCCCCTCCTTTTTTGAATCCGTCTTATTTCATGGATTCTTCCTGTTTTTTAATCATTCTGCGGACCATTTCGCCGCCGATAGAGCCTGCTTCCTTGGAAGTCAGGTCACCGTTGTAGCCTTCCTTTAAGTTTACGCCCAGCTCGGACGCAACCTCAGTCTTAAATCTGTCAAGAGCTGCCTTTGCTTCAGGAACCTCAACTCTATTGGTTTTACCGGAACTGTTTGCCATTTTCAGTCACCTCCATAAATTTTCATGGTTTGCTGTTTACAGACGGTAAAGGGGACACTGCTCCTTTGCCGCAGGATAAGCGCTGTCATCAGAATGCGCTTATCGCTTTACCCAATGGCTCTGCAGATGCCCCGTAAACCGTTGTGCGCGTCTGTGTCATCACTTATCTTGACTTTAGTATGTACCTGCAAAAAGAAAATATGATGGAAACTTATGGAATCGTGATGATTTCCGATTTTAAAAGAAGGGCATCTTTCGGGTCGTGGGAAGAAAAGAGCAGTGTCGCATTTTTTTTATATTCCAGGATAAGCCCGGCGGCAGTCTGCTTTGTGGCTGCGTCCATACCGGTAAATGGTTCATCCAGTAAGAGAAAGTCAAACGGAACGGCAAGGGCACGCAGCAGGGCAAGCCGCCTTTTCATGCCGCCGGAAAATTCAAAAACAGGTTTATTCAGGCTTTCGGGCGGGAGAAGACGGGATGCGAAGGCGGCAAGCTGCGCGGTGGTTTTTGTCCGGTCTGTTACGAATCTCAGATTTTGGACTGCATTATAGCCTTCCAGCAGTCGGTCTTCCTGAAACACAGCGGAGATTTTTTTGCCGGAAAGCCCGTCTATAAAACCGGCATCCGGCTGTTCCAGCCCGAGGAGGATTTTGAAAAGTGTTGTCTTTCCGGTCCCGGACGGCGCCATGAGACAATAGGAGGCGCCGGAGGGGAGCGTGAGGTTCAGGCGGGAAAGCACAGTCTGACCGTCAAAGCTTTTACACAAGTCGGAAATAATGATATCGGAAGAGTGTTTCATAAAGCAGGATTCCCCTTTCCGGCGGCAAGAGTCAGAAGCCGCAGCAGGATTTTTTCAAAAAGGACGGATAACAGGATGACTGTCAATGTCCATGAAAATAAAGAAGCGGTGTCCAGATATATCTTTGCCTGGTAGAGTCCTTCTCCGATGGAACCGGACGGGACGCCTATTACTTCTGCGGCGATGCCGGATTTGAAGGCGAGAGCAAGGGCGGTCTTACAGGAGCTTATAAGGTAGGGGAACAGTGCCGGACGGTAGATATAAAAAAGCCGTTTTGAAATCGGGACGCAAAATACCGCCGCCATTTCCAAAAGCTTCGGGTCTGCGGCAGAAAGACCTGCCTGTGTGCTGACATGTATCATGGGAAAAACGACCGCAAAGGAAATGAGGACGGACAGGTTGCCCGATCCGGTCCAGATGAGCGCCAGAATGACAAAGGACGCTACAGGAATAGCCTTCATGAGCTGGATGGGAAGCTCGAGAAAATCCCCGAGAAGACGGAACCGGCAGGAGAGCGCTCCTGTGGTAAGTCCGGCGAAAAATGCGAGGAAAAAGCCGAGGCATATCCTGCCGAAGGAAAATCCGACAGCCTGCCAGAAGGAAAGGGTAAAAAGCTGGGAAGCGAACGTTTTTAGCGTTTCGACAGGGCCGACCAGCAGGATGGCATTGTCCATTTTCAGACAGGCGAGCTGCCAGACGAGCAGCCAGAAAAAAATGACGGCTGCTCTTTTCAGTTGGTCAGGAAAATCTTTCCACATGGATATGGCTCCTTTACGGAAGATAATAGAATGCGTCGTCCGGCAGGGAACCCCCGACAGACTTGGGCTCCTGTTCCAGAAGGACAGAAAGGTAGCCGCTCAGGGCGGTCTTCATCTCCTGACCATCCAAATAGGAAATATTGCAGGCGGGGAGCGCCTTTTTGGCGATGGCTGCCTTTGCGACGATGCCCGCCTTTTCTATCAGGGCAGCAGCCGCGTCAGGCTCTTTTTGCGTGTAAAGGATGGAAGCCTCATGCTCTGTTAAAAATGCATCCACCAGCTCTTTGTGTGCGTTTAAAAAGTCGTTGTTTACGATGGTCACGCCGGTAACGAGGCGGCTGCCGCTGCCTTCCTCCTGAAGTTCATCCCAGGCTTTGGTCAGGTCGAGGACAACGGAAAGGGATTCATTCTGAGCAAGGGCGACGGTGACGAAGGGCTGGGGTAAAAGTCCGACTGCCTGCGGGTCTGCCGCAAGGACGGATGCGACCTCAGACGCTTCGGATTTAAATTCCAGAGTCACATCGTCTTTGGAAAGACCGGCGGCAGAGATGAGGTAGCGCAGCACATATTCGGGCGTTGTTCCCTTGCCGGGCAGATAAACGGTCTTGCCGGAAAGCTGTTCGACAGAGTTGACAGAGCTGTCGCCGGATACGAGATAGAGCACACCGAGTGTGTTGATGTCTATCACGGAAATCTTTCCGCCTGTCTTGTGATATAAAACGGACGCCACATTTGCGGGAAGCAGAGCGATGTCTACGCTGCCATTTGCTACAAGCCCGGTGAGCTCATCGGCAGCCGTTACCATTGTGAATTCATAGTTATTTGTGCAGATGCCGTTTTCAGCGTCGTCCATCAGCTTGACAAGCCCCATTGTGGTAGGTCCTTTTAAGCCGCCTATGCGGATGACGGTATCGTCGGATGTCTGATCGGTTCCGGACGTGGCTTCGATTGCAGAGGTGGTTTCAGATTCAGGCACAGATGTCCCTGTGTTTGAAGGGAAGTCGGGCGCAGAAGAGCTGCAGCCGGCAAGAAGACCGGCGGACAGGATAGCCGCCATCAGCAGAGAGCCAAATTTTTTCATGGAAAAATCCTCCTATTGTTTGGAATAAATGGTCTTCGTGCTGATACCGTCGAGCATGCCGAGCTTGCCGGAAAGGGAGCTTATCTGATTCATAGGCGCGTCAACAACAATACTGATAATGGACAGACTGCGCTCACGGTAAGGGATGCCCATGCGGCCGATGATGTAAGGGCCGTATTCATGAAGAAGCTGATTCATTTTTTCGATGGAATCGGGATTCTCGACCATAATACCGATCAACGCTACGCGGGTGTCCATAAAAATGCCTCCTGTTTACGCCTTCTCCCGCAGAAAAACCGCCCTGTACAGACAGGAGGGCAAAATCTTTGGGGTCAGCACGAATGAACTTACTAAAAACATAGCATAAAAACCGCATACTGTCAAAAAAAACTGGTATTTTGGGATGGGGTATGATATAATCGTACAATGACTGTTGGTATGCCCGTATTTCAAAAAAGCATGCCCTGCCGGAACCTTCCGGCAGATGAAAAAACACATAAGAAATTCAGGAGGAATCATACAATGAGTTTACAGGTTGAAAAACTCGAAAAGAACATGGCGAAACTGACAATCGAAGTTTCCGCAGATGAATTTTCCAAAGCAGTAGAGGAAGCTTACCAGAAGAACAGGGGCAAGATCTCCGTTCCTGGCTTCCGTAAGGGCAAAGTTCCCAAGAAGATGATCGAGCAGATGTACGGCAAGGCAGTATTTTATGAAGATGCGGCAAATGCTCTGATTCCCGGCGCATATGAGAAGGCTCTGGAGGAGTGCGAGGAGACTATCGTTTCTTCCCCCAAGATCGATGTGACACAGATTGAAGAAGGCAAAGCCTTCATCTTTACCGCTGAGGTGGCATTAAAGCCTGAGGTTACACTGGGCACATACAAGGGCGTTGAAGTGGACAAGATTGAGATCAGCGTTACCGACGAGGAAGTTGAGGCTGACTTAAAGCAGCAGCAGGAGAACAATTCCAGAGTCGTTACCGTTGAGCGTCCCGTTGCAGACGGAGACATCGCTGTTATCGATTACGAAGGCTTCGCAGACGGCGTTGCATTCGAGGGCGGCAAAGGCGAGGATTACAGCCTGACAATAGGTTCCCATTCCTTCATCGATAACTTTGAAGAGCAGCTCATCGGCAAGAACGCAGGTGAAGAGTGCGAAGTAAACGTGACCTTCCCTGAGGAGTATCATGCAAAAGAGCTGGCTGGCAAGCCCGTTGTGTTCAAGGTGACTGTAAAGGAAGTAAAGGAAAAGCAGCTTCCTGAGTTAAACGACGAGTTTGCAGGCGAAGTATCCGAGTTCGAGACTCTGGACGCTTACAAAGAGGATATCCGCAAGAAGCTGACCGAGAAGAAGGAAGCTGAGGCGAAGAACGAGAAGGAAGATGCTGTCATTACAGCTGTTATCGAGAACGCTCAGATGGAAATTCCTGAGGCAATGGTGGAGACACAGCAGAGACAGATCGTTGACGAGTTTGCGCAGAGACTGCAGATGCAGGGTCTGAGCATGGAGCAGTACTTCCAGTTCACAGGTCTGAGCTATCAGCACATGCTGGAGCAGGTTAAACCTCAGGCTGAGAGAAAGATAAAGTCCAGACTGGTACTGGAGGCTGTCGTTGCAGCGGAGAACATCGTAGCTACAGAGGAAGACTACGAGGAAGAGATCAAGCGCATGGCAGAAGGCTACAGAATGGAAGCCGACAAGATCAAAGAGCTGATGGGCGAGCAGGGCAAGAAGCAGATCATGGAAGATCTGGCTGTTCGCAAGGCTGCAGAATTTGTTGTGAACGAAGCAAAAGAGAAATAAACAGCATCATTAAATATTTCTAAAATATCAGGTTCTTTTATTGCAAAAAGAAACGCCGTGAGCTAAGATTTTAAAGAAAGCAAAATCCAGCAAAACAGGGAATAGACCGGGAGCAGCAGCTCCCGGTCTTCACGGCGGTTTTTATTCCGTTTGAGACAGGAAGTAATTTCCGCATACATTTCCCAGTTAATAATAGAAACCGGAGGTTATATTATGAGTTTAGTACCTTATGTCATTGAACAGACCAGCCGTGGAGAGCGTTCCTACGATATTTATTCGAGATTGCTCAAGGAGAGGATTATTTTTCTGGGAGAAGAAGTAAATGACGTTACGGCGAGTCTTGTAGTGGCTCAGCTTCTTTTTCTGGAGTCTGAGGACCCGGATAAGGACGTCCATCTTTATATCAACTTATTTTCAAGCTCCATTTCTGCCGGCATGGCAATCTATGACACGATGAAATTCATCAAATGTGACGTTTCCACCATCTGCATCGGGATGGCGGCCAGCATGGGCGCATTTCTGCTGGCAGGCGGCGCAAAGGGTAAGAGAATGGCACTCCCCAACGCGGAAATAATGATACATCAGCCTTTAGGCGGCGCGCAGGGACAGGCGACAGACATTGAGATAAATGCAAGACATATTTTGAAAATAAAAGAGAGAATGAACCGGATACTCGCAGAGAATACCGGTAAAGAATATGAGGTGATAGCAGCGGATACGGAAAGAGATAACTGGAAGACCGCGCAAGAGGCTGTGGATTACGGCCTGATCGATATGATAATCACCTCCCATGATAACATGTGAGTAGGATAGGAGAATAAAATGGCAGGCAGATTTTCTGACGACCAGGTAAGATGTTCCTTTTGCCATAAGACGCAGGATCAGGTCCGCAAGCTGATAGCGGGACCTGAGGGCGTATATATATGTGATGAATGCGTGGACATCTGCGCAGAGATAATCGAAGAGGAGAGCGAAGAGGAAGAGGCACAGCTCGATCCTGCAGAGATAAACCTTTTAAAGCCGGCTCAGATAAAGGAGTTTCTGGACGATTATGTCATCGGCCAGGAAGAGGCGAAGAAGGTGCTCTCCGTTGCAGTATACAATCATTATAAGCGCGTGACGAGCGAGGATGACGGAGACGGAGTCGAGCTCCAGAAGTCTAATATCCTGATGCTCGGGCCGACGGGAAGCGGAAAGACATATCTGGCGCAGTCTCTTGCGAAGATAATAAATGTTCCTTTTGCCATTGCGGATGCAACGACCCTGACAGAGGCGGGGTATGTGGGCGAGGATGTGGAGAATATTCTGTTAAAGCTCATTCAGGCGGCGGATTATGATGTGGAACGCGCGCAGCTGGGTATCGTATATGTAGATGAAATCGACAAGATAACCAAGAAGAGCGAGAATGTTTCCATTACGAGAGACGTTTCAGGTGAAGGCGTTCAGCAGGCGCTTTTAAAGATTATGGAAGGCACGGTTGCAAGCGTGCCCCCTCAGGGCGGCAGAAAGCACCCTCAGCAGGAGCTGATACAGATAGATACGACGAACATCCTGTTTATCTGCGGAGGCGCCTTTGACG
Source organism: uncultured Lachnospiraceae bacterium (assembly GCA_900539715.1). Classification (GTDB taxonomy): domain Bacteria; phylum Bacillota; class Clostridia; order Lachnospirales; family Lachnospiraceae; genus Gallintestinimicrobium. The sequence goes on from UQDA01000025.1 coordinate 17,687, forward strand.
GTATTGAGCGCATCGTGGAAAACCGTCTCGACAGAAAGAGTATTGGTTTCCATGCGGATATCACAACGAAGGCGGAACGGGATGCGGGCGAGCTGTATGCGGAAGTGACGGCGCAGGATTTGGTAAAATTCGGCCTTATTCCGGAGTTTGTGGGGCGCGTGCCTATCAACGTATCACTGCAGGGACTTGACAGAGACGCCCTGATAAGGATATTAACAGAACCGAAGAATGCCCTGATAAAGCAGTATCAGAAGCTGTTTGGTTACGACCATGTGAAACTCGTATTTGAAAAAGAAGCGGTGGAAGCCATCGCAGACAAGGCGTTGGAGAGAAAGACCGGAGCCAGAGGGCTGCGTTCTATCATGGAGAAGGCGCTGATGGACGTGATGTTCCAAATCCCTTCCGATCCGGGGATTACCCAGTGTATCATTACGAAAGAGACTGTGGACGGCGGCAGCAGGCCGATGCTCGTGCGGCGTGAGAAGCAGGGGCTTTTAGAGGGCTTCAAAGAGGCAAAATAAAGTGACAGCATTATGCGCCGCCCGATGATTTGGGCGGCGTATTTGATAATGAATAATGAGGGGAATATACCCGTTTTTATATTGGAGTGTTATGGAAAGATTTGAACAGATGCCGGCAGTGGCCCTGAGGGGAATGACGATACTGCCGGATACGATGATACATTTTGACCTGATAAGGGAAAAGTCCATCCGGGCGGTGGAAGAAGCGCTCGATGCTGACCGTAAGGTATTTCTGGTAACTCAGAAAAAGGCGGAGACAGAAGAACCATCCAGAGAGGATCTGTACAGTATCGGCTGCGTTGCGTCGGTAAAGCAGGTGACGAAGCTGCCGGATAACCTGGTGCGCGTGTTCGTGGAAGGCAAGGAGCGGGGAAGACTTGTTTCACTTGATGAGGAAAGCTCCTATCTGCTTGCTGAAGTGGAATATGTGGAAGAAAAGGAGGGGGACTCCTGCGAAACAGAGGCGATGAAACGCAATATCAAGGAGCAGTTTGCGGCATATTGCAGGCTGCATCCGAGAACAGGCAGGACGCTTTTGCGCCATATTGAGGAGATATCAGAGACCGGGCGGCTGCTGGATCAAATCGTGGAAAATATTCCCGTGGATTATACCGTAAAGCAGAGCATTCTGGAGACACTTGAGGTTGAGGAGCGCTATGAGGTACTGGCAGGCGTTTTGTCCAGAGAGATAGAAGTGGCAAAGATACGCACGGAGCTTTCCGAAAAGGTAAAGGAACGTGTGGATAAAAATCAGAAGGACTACATTCTGCGGGAGCAGATGAAATATATCCAGGAGGAGCTTGGGGAAGACGATATTTCCGAAAGCGCCGTATTCGAGAGCAGACTGGAGCAGTTAAAGGCGTCCAAAGAGATAAAAGAAAAGATAGTAAAAGAGATTGGGCGGTTTAAGAGGCTTTCCGGCAACAGCGCAGAAGCGGGGGTACAGAGGAGCTATATCGAGACCCTGCTCGACCTGCCATGGGATAAGGCATCGCGGGACAGCACGGATATCGTGCATGCGGAAGAGATACTTGAACGGGACCATTACGGTCTGGAGCAGGTGAAGGAGCGAGTGCTGGAATTTCTGGCTGTGCGGGCACTGACAAAGCGGGGCGACAGTCCCATCATCTGTCTGGTAGGCCCTCCCGGAACCGGAAAAACCTCTATTGCCCGCAGCGTGGCTGAGGCACTGAATAAAAAGTATGTTCGTATCAGTCTGGGCGGAGTCCGGGACGAGGCGGAGATACGCGGGCACAGAAGGACTTATATCGGGGCGATGCCGGGGCGCATCGTTGCCGGATTAAAGCAGGCGGGCGTAAAAAATCCCATGATGCTGCTGGATGAGGTGGATAAAGTTTCCAGCGACTATAAAGGCGACACATCCGCGGCTTTACTGGAGGTTTTGGACGGAGAGCAGAACGGACATTTCCGTGATCATTATGTAGAGATCCCAGTGGATTTGTCAGAGGTGTTGTTTATCGCGACAGCGAATACGACGGAGACGATACCGCGCCCTCTGTTGGATCGTATGGAAGTGATAGAGGTAAGCAGCTATACTGCGAATGAGAAATTCCATATCGCCAAAGAGCATCTTCTGCAAAAGCAGCTTTCCAAAAACGGGATGGAGGGTAAGCTGGAAATAGGAGACAGTGCATTGAAGGAGATAATAGAAGCCTATACCCGTGAAGCGGGCGTAAGAAATCTGGAACGGAAGCTTGGCGAAGTATGCCGGAAAGCAGCAAGGGAACTTTTAAAGGAGAAAAAAGACAGGATAAGGGTGACCTCCCGGAATCTGGAAAAATATCTTGGAAAGAGGAGATTTTCTTCTATCAAAGCGAATAAGACAGATGAGATAGGCATTGTGCGCGGACTGGCGTGGACGAGCGTGGGCGGAGATACGCTTCAGATAGAAGTCAATATGATGCCGGGCAAGGGAGAGCTTGAGCTGACAGGACAGCTTGGCGATGTGATGAAGGAGTCTGCGATGGCAGGTCTGAGTTATATCCGCTCTGTCAGCACACGGTACGGTATTGCACCTGAGGTGTTCAGAGAGAATGATTTTCATATCCATATCCCGGAAGGAGCCGTTCCGAAGGATGGTCCGTCCGCTGGTATCACGATGGCGACGGCGCTTTTGTCGGCGCTGACACATACGCCTGTCCGTGCTGATCTGGCAATGACCGGAGAAGTCACTCTGAGAGGAAGGGTTCTTCCTATCGGGGGATTGAAGGAAAAAACGCTGGCAGCAAAAAATGCCGGCATCCGTACCGTTCTTGTACCGGAGAAAAATCGTCCGGATGTGGAAGAGATACCGGCAGAGATAAAAAACGGGCTGGAGATTTTATTCGTGGAAACGATGGATGATGTGACCGCTCATGCGTTTGCAGCAGGAAAGGAAAAAAAGAATGGTAATTAAATCTGTGAATCTGGAGACCGTATGCGGGATTACGAGCAAGCTGCCGGACAATACACTTCCGGAAGTTGCTTTTGCGGGAAAGAGTAACGTGGGGAAATCCTCTTTGATAAATGGTATCATGAACCGCAAGAGTCTTGCCCGTACATCGTCTCAGCCCGGAAAGACGCAGACAATCAATTTTTATAATGTGAATGAGACGTTTTATCTTGTCGATCTGCCGGGATACGGTTATGCGAAGGCAAATCAGCAGGTAAAGGCACAGTGGGGAAAGATGATAGAACGGTATCTGCACAGCTCCAAACAGTTAAAGGCGGTATTTCTGCTGGTAGATATCCGACATGACCCCTCCGCCAACGATAAGCAGATGTATCAGTGGATGCGCCATTACGGTTATGACCCTATCATCATCGCGACGAAGCTGGATAAGATAAACCGCAGCCAGATACAGAAGCATGTGAAGGCGATAAGGGTCGGGCTGGAGGCGGAAAAGGATACCATCATCATTCCGTATTCTTCCCTGTCAAAGCAGGGAAGGGAAGAGATATATGAGCTTTTGGACCGCCTGCTGGTTCCTGAAACAGACGGAGAAGAACAAGCCGACTAAAGGAGGCAAAAGCGATGCGGGAATCTCAAAAAAAGTATTTGAAATGCGTACTGAATCTATTGACTGCGGCGGTCATTGTGCTGCTGCTGGTGTTTTTGATGCCGCGGATGATAGGGTTTTTCATGCCGTTTGTCATCGGCTGGATAATTGCGGCAGTGGCAAATCCGCTCGTGCGGCTTTTGGATGAAAAGCTGAAGATACGAAGAAAAGCCGGGTCGGCTATCGTGATAGTCGCAGTCATAGCGGCAGTCATCGGGATATCCTATTGGGGGGTGAGCCTTCTGGCAGAGCAGCTTTCAGGGTTTGTACACGACCTTCCCGTGCTGTGGCATTCTCTGGAGGAGGATGTGAGCAATGCGGGCAGGCTGCTGCAGCGTTTCACCCAGTATCTTTCCCCGGATATCCAGAGTCAGATAACGGCAGTCATAGATGGTTTGACCGGTTGGGTCAGTGCTATGGCGAATCAGGTTGGAAGCCATACAGTGACCGTGGTGGGCAATTATGCAAAAAATATCCCTTCCATATTGGTAGGAGTGATAATGTGCCTGCTGTCCTCCTATCTGTTCATCGCACAGCGTACGGAGGTCATCGCTTTTTTCAGAAAGTATGTTCCGGAAGGCTTTCGGACGAAATGGATGGTGATGTACCGGAGCCTGACGGGGGCGGTCGGCGGATATTTTAAGGCGCAGCTGAAGATAGAGATATGGATATATTTTCTTTTGCTGGTCGGCTTTATGGTTCTGCGGGTCAAATACAGTGCGCTGATCGCTTTGGGAACCGCTTTCCTTGATTTTTTTCCGGTGTTTGGAACAGGGGCGGTGCTCTGGCCGTGGGCACTTGTAAAGGTGCTGGGCGGCGACTATAAGATGGCGCTGGGGCTGATGATAATGTGGGGTGTGGGTCAGCTGGTGCGTCAGCTCATCCAGCCGAAGATTGTCGGAGATTCTATCGGGGTTCCTGCACTGCCGACGTTGTTTTTATTATTTATCGGCTATAAGATGGGGAGCGTTGTCGGGATGATACTGGCAGTCCCGGCAGGCATTATTGTGGCGAATATGTATCAGGCGGGATTTTTTGATACGACGATAGCCAGCGTGCGGATACTGATAGAGGGCTTCAATCATTTCAGAAAGCTGGAGGAAGAGGACCTTCACAGACCGGACGGAAAATAATAAAAAGGTTTGAGGGAAAGGAACAGGAAGCTTGCGTAATTTTAAGATAGTGGTTCAATATGATGGAACCCGTTATCAGGGATGGCAGCGGCAGGGGAGTACGGAAAATACGCTGCAGGGGAAATTTGAAACGCTGCTTTCCAGAATAGCGGAAGCACCGGTGGAGATAAATGCCTCCGGAAGGACGGACGCGGGGGTGCATGCCTACGGGCAGGCAGCCAGCTTCCATATGGATACAGACCTGTCACCCGAAGAGCTTTTGGAAGAGATGAACAGGTATCTGCCGGAGGATGTGGCAGTGCTCTCCTGCGAAGAGGCGCCGGAGCGGTTTCACGCGCGCCTCAACGCGGTCGGAAAGACATATCGCTATCGCATCTGGAATGGAAAGGTCAGAAATATATTTGACAGGCGGTTCGTATGGCAGGTGGATGAAGAACTCGATTTGGGTGCCATGAGAGAGGCGGCGGAGCTTCTGACCGGACGCCATGATTTTGCATCGTTTACTTCTGCAAAGAGTAAGAAAAAATCTACGGTTCGGACGATATCTTCCATAGGGATAGAAAAACAGGGAGAAGAGATAGTACTGACATTTACGGGCGACGGATTTTTATATCATATGGTACGGATACTGACGGGGACTCTTGTGGAAACAGGGCTTGGGAAGCGTTCCGCGGACGATATGGTGCGGATACTGGAAGCAAAAGACCGGCAAAGAGCGGGAGCGCTGGCGCCTGCCTGTGGTCTTGCGCTGATGGAGGTTTATTATTGAGGGGTTTTTATGAAAATATGGGACACACTCAGGCACAGCCTTTGTACGGAGGATGAAACCAGCAGGAAGACAGGGCGCATCCTGAAGGTTGTGTTTTTTATTTATATTCTGCTGCTCCTTCGGGTTATCGTCTTTAAATATCCGATGGAGCGGCTGGAGGAAATCACCCGGTCATGGAGCAAAAGTGTTGTGTTGGAAGGGCTGGGAACGGCAAATTTTACATTTTTCAAGACGATAAAAATGTACATCCGTTATTGGGGACGGCTGAACAGCTTTGAAAATCTGGTCGGGAATGTAATCGCGTTTATCCCATTCGGATTTCTGACGCCGTTTGTACAGAAGGAGAGCCGCAGATGGTGGGTGCTGTTTCTGGATTCGTTTGTGTTGGTGGCATGTATCGAACTGTTTCAGCTCTTTACGGCATTTGGCGCGTTCGATGTGGATGACATTTTGTTAAACTGCGCCGGGGCAATGATAGGATACGGCATATTTGCGGCAGGATTTCTCCGGAAAAGGTAAAGATACGCGGGAGGAGATTACAATGAGACTGGTGTTTTTGATACGGCGGAGGAAAATCAGATGAAGAAACTTCTGTGTTATCTGAAAGGATATGAAAAGGAAACGGTGTTCGCGCCGCTGTTTAAGATGCTAGAGGCTCTTCTTGAGCTGTTTGTTCCGCTCGTGATGGCGACGGTGATAGATACGGGCATCGCACACCGGGACAGCTTTTATATTGTAAAAATGTGTCTGCTCCTGGTGGCGCTGGGTGCGGTCGGACTGGCGTGCTCTGTTACGGCGCAGTTTTTTGCGGCAAAGGCTGCGACCGGATTTTCGACAAAGCTTCGACATGAGCTGTTTTCACATATTCAGGGACTGTCCTATACGGAAATGGACAAAATTGGGACGGCAACGCTGATAGCGCGGATGACGAGCGATGTCAACCAGGTGCAGAACGGCGTCAACATGTTCCTGCGCCTGTTTCTGCGTTCGCCCTTTATCGTGTTCGGCGCGATGGTCATGGCATTTACGGTGGATGTGAAGGCGGCGTTTGTGTTTGTAGTAACAATACCGCTTTTATCCGTTGTTGTATTTGGCATCATCCTCTGGACGCTTCCTCTTTATCGGAAGGTGCAGGGGCGGCTGGACCGGGTGCTCGGGCTGACGCGGGAAAATCTGAGCGGTGCGCGCGTGATACGCGCCTTTAATAAAGAAGAGGATGAAAAAAGGCGTTATCGGGAAGAAAACGATGCGCTGGCGGGGCTCCAGAAATTTGTGAGCGGTATTTCAGGGCTGATGAATCCGCTTACCTGCGTTATCATAAACGGGGCGGTCATCGCACTTTTGTATACGGGGGCGTTTAGAGTAGACAGTGGCGTCCTGACGCAGGGCGAGGTCATCGCGCTTGTCAATTATATGTCGCAGATACTTGTGGAGCTTGTAAAAATGGCGAATCTGACCGTTACTCTGACAAAGGCGGCGGCATGCGGAAACCGGGTGCAGGATGTACTTGAGACGAAGAGCAGCATGGAATTTTTGCCGGAAACGGGGATGCAGGCGGAAGATTGCAGAGGAAGGGCATCAGGTGGAAGAGAGGCCGGGACGGATGAAGAAACGGCGGTGGAATTTAAGCATGTGAGCCTGACCTATGCCGGAGCGGGCAGCGAGGCGCTGACGGACATCAGCTTTTCGGTAAAAAAAGGGGAGACGATAGGCATCATAGGCGGTACAGGTTCCGGTAAGACCAGTATCGTAAATCTGATACCGCGCTTTTATGACGCAACAAAGGGCGGAGTTTTCGTGGACGGAAGAAATGTAAAGGGATACACCAAAGACGCGCTGAGAGAAAAGGTCGGTATCGTTCCCCAGAAGGCGGCGCTGTTTGCAGGAACGATAGCGGAGAATCTGCGCTGGGGGAAGAAGGAGGCTTCCGGGGAAGAACTGTGGCGTGCGCTGGAGATTTCCCAGGCAAAGGAATTTGTAGAGAAAAAAGAGGGAGGCTTGAATGCGGATGTCCTGCAGGGCGGCAAAAATCTGTCAGGAGGGCAGAGACAGCGACTGACCATTGCGAGGGCGCTGGTGCGGCGTCCGGAAATCCTGATACTGGACGACAGCGCGTCGGCGCTGGATTTTGCGACAGATGCGGCGCTGCGCAGGGCGCTCAGGACGATGGACGGCGCGCCCGCAGTATTTATTGTTTCCCAGAGGACGTCCTCGATACGGCATGCGGATAAGATACTCGTTTTGGAGGACGGACATATGGCGGGACTTGGCACGCATGAGGAGCTTTTAAAAACATGCCCTGTTTATCAGGAGATACACTATTCTCAGTTTGACAAAAATACGTCGGAGGGGGAAAAGTAAGATGGGAAAAAGGATAGATGAAGCACAGAGGCGTACTTTGAAAAAGGTACTCCGGTATATGAAGCCATACCGCTTTTTTCTGCTGCTGTCCCTGTTGCTGGCAGCCGTGACGGTGGCGGGCACGCTTTATCTGCCGCTTTTGATCGGAAATGCGGTGGACTGCATCATCGGGCCGGGCAGCGTGGACTTCGATGGCGTATTCGGGGTGCTTTTCAAAATGGGGCTGGTGATAGGCGTGACGGCGCTTTCCCAGTGGCTCATGAACGTATGCAATAATAAGCTGACCTATCAGATCGTGCGGGACGTGCGGAACGAGGCGTTTACAAAGATTGAAATCCTGCCGCTCAAATACATCGATTCCCATCCCCATGGGGAAATCGTGAGCCGTGTGATAGCGGACGTGGACCAGTTCGCGGACGGGCTTCTGATGGGATTTACCCAGCTTTTTTCAGGGGTCATCACGATTCTGGGGACGCTTGCGTTTATGTTTTCGGTAAATGTGAGCATCACGCTCGTCGTTTTGGTGGTGACGCCGGTCTCCCTGCTGGTCGCTTCCTTTATCGCAAAGCGCACGTTTAAAATGTTTAAGGTACAGTCGGAGACACGCGGCGAGCAGACAGCCTTGATAGAAGAAATGATAGGCGGGCAGAAGGTCGTGCAGGCATTCGGACATGAAAAGGAAGCGCTGGAGAAGTTTGACGAGATAAACGGGAGGCTGCAGGGCTGTTCCTTAAAGGCAATCTTTTTTTCCTCCCTTACCAATCCGGCGACCCGCTTTGTCAACAGCCTTGTGTATACGGGAGTCGGGATATTCGGCGCGCTGGCAGCGATTCAGGGTCGGCTGACGGTAGGGCAGCTCTCCAGCTTTTTAAGCTATGCCAACCAGTATACGAAGCCCTTTAATGAGATTTCGGGCGTGGTGACGGAGCTGCAGAACGCCATTGCCTGCGCAGGAAGGGTATTCGGGCTGATAGAGGAAGAGCCTCAGATGCCGGAAAAGGAGGATGCGGTAAGCCTTTCCGGGATAGACGGCAGAGTGGAGTTAAAGGACGTTTCCTTTTCCTATTCGCCGGAGCAAAGGCTGATAGAGCATTTTAATCTGCATGTGAAGCCGGGACAGCGCATCGCCATCGTCGGTCCGACAGGCTGCGGAAAAACGACGGTCATCAATCTGCTGATGCGGTTTTATGATGTGGACGGAGGCAGCATCTGCGTGGAGGATATGGATATCCGCGACCTGACGAGGCGCAGCCTGCGGGCAGGCTACGGCATGGTGCTGCAGGAGACATGGCTGCGTTCGGGGACGATACGGGATAATATCACGGTCGGAAAGCCCGATGCATCTGAGGAGGAAGTCGTTGCGGCGGCGAAGGCGTGTCACGCCCACAGCTTTATCATGCGTCTGCCAAAGGGCTATGACACTGTGATAGGAGAGGACGGCGGCGGACTGTCGCAGGGACAAAAGCAGCTTCTGTGCATTACCCGCGTGATGCTGTGCTGCCCGCCGATGCTGATATTAGACGAGGCGACGTCTTCTATCGACACGCGCACGGAGTTAAAGATACAGAATGCGTTTGCAAAGCTGATGGAGGGGCGCACGAGCTTTATCGTGGCGCACAGGCTGTCCACGATACGCAGCGCGGACGTCATCCTTGTGATGAAGGATGGGAACATCATCGAGCAGGGAAATCACGAAAGCCTGCTCGCAAAGGGAGGGTTTTACGCGGAGCTGTACAACAGCCAGTATGCGGGATAGAAAATATATGTGTACAAGGCGGCAAATTGAGAAGAGAACGGAGCGGATCGAGCTGCAGCAAAAATATCAGGAAGGTTGACAGTTAAAGATAAAAATGGAGCTATATGGTGTCGGTAATATGATATCCTATTACAGGGAGAAGAATGGTTTGACCCAGCGGCAGCTGTGTCGCGGAATATGTACGGAGGCAACCATCTGTCGGATAGAGACAGGATGCAGGGAGTTTGATTCCCTGATTTCGGAAACGCTGTTGGAAAGGCTTGGAAAAACAGCGGACAGGCTGGAATTTGTTTTAAACGATGAGGACTATGTGCTCAATGAGCTTCGCTGCAATATTTTAACGGAAATCCGTGGGCATAGAACAGAACAGGCGGAAAAGCTTCTGGAAAAATATGAGGACAGTATGCCTGAAAGAGACAGGCTGCATCAGCAGTTTGTCCTTTTTGCGCGTGGATTGCTTCTGGAGGAAGCAGAAAAGGGAGAAGCCGCAGTTAAAAATTTTGAAGAGGCATTGGCTTTGACAGATGCAGATCAGGAAAAAAAGGGGAGTGGAATGATTTTATATTCTTCTGTGGAGATTGAACTGATCTATCATTTGTTTTGTCATGGAAGAATTGGAATAGAGCGGGTATTTTTAGCATTTGATTTCATGGAGAAATTATATGATGCGGAAATGAAAAGACAGTATATGATCCCGTTTCTGCAGCGGTTGTTAGAACAGTATAAAAGAGACGGAGATTTTGCGGGGATTGTTCGGATATGTGAAAAGGCGATAGGAATTTTAAATGCAGGCAGAAGCTATGAATATCTGGCGGCGTTTCACTGGGAAAAATTAAAGGCGCAGGAACAGCAGATGAGCGCACGAGGGATAGATGACAACGAGAAAAGAGAACTGCAGATACAGGGTAAAACGCTGTATTATATGAGTATGATTGAAGAAGATACAAAAAGAATGTGCGAAATTGCAGAGTTTTGCAGGGAGAGATTGGGATGTCAGATTATCGGGCAGGAGATTTGATACGGTTGGCAAGACAGGCGATTGGGATGAGTCAGGAGACGCTGTGTGAAAACATCTGCTCCGTCCAGACATTATCCCGGATCGAAAATGGGAAGGTCAATGTAAAACGGGATATTTACAGTATGCTGATGGAACGGATGGGAAGAAGCGAGGAGAAGATTCACAGCGTGTTAAAGACGGAGGATTTTGATACGTGGGAGCTTTTTTGGGAAATCGGCCGGGAGATCGCGAGGTATGATTATGCGATTGCGGAAAAAAAGCTGGAACAGTTAAAGCTTTATTTGAAGGAAGAGGAAAGCATAGTAAACAGGCAGCAGGTTCAGCGCCTCGAAAATTTGATTCAGTACCGACAGAAAAAAATAGAGAGAGAAGAATATCTGGAAAGGCAGGAGGGGCTTCTTACATTGACAGTGCCGGATTACCGGAAGCTTTTGGACAAAGTTTATCCATTCCGGAATGTGGAAATACAGATTTTAATGAATATTGCAAATGCAAAAGCAGATGGAGAAAATATTGAAAGAGCGATAAAAATTTACTATATGCTGATTCGTTCCTTAAATTGTGGATATATGAGAAAATCAGATTCGGAGAGGTTGATTTCCATGTTTGCATTGGGTCTCTCAAAAAGATACGGGGAATTAGAAGAATATGGGCGGGCAGCCAACTTGTGCAGAAACGGGATAGGGCGTGCAAAACAACATAAGTTTATTAGTGTGCTTCCGGGATTGTATGGTGAATTGGCCTGGAATATTATGAAGCAAATAGAAGAGGGAAAACTGGAAAAAAAAGAAAGGGAAACGGTTAAGAATTATTTGCGGTAAAGTTATGCCTCGGCGATTTTATCGCTTCAGCATAACATTGCGCAGATTTCAAAAGCATATTACAGAAAGTGGTTTGGAGAAGAGATATATTAAAGGAAAAAAAATTTCTTGAGGGGGATAATCAGAAGTATCCCCATGAGCTATAATAATATCAAAATAAGAAGCGTTATGACAGAAAATTTTTGATGTAAAGTCTGTAGAAGATTGAGATAAAAGTACGGATAAAATAGAAAATGCAATAAGAAACATAGATAATTTTGTAAAGCTTTTTTTCATTGTGACATCCTCCTAGTATTTTGCGGGATGTACTTTACAGTAAATTTACGGCAAAGACCATACCAGAATTGGAAAAAATAAATTTCCAATTCTGGTATGGTCTTTGTTTGTTGTAAAGGCTATGATATGTGCAGTTAAGCTTAACAAATCAGAAGAAGAGAGGTGAATATGATGAAAACAGAAATTAAATTTGATTTTAATGAGAAGAAGCCTGTTCTTAAAGGCGGTTCTTTGATTATTAATTTGTTCTAAGTAGAAAGTAAAGGGTTGATACATTAATATTGTCTGGAGATGTGTAATTGTAGAAATATATAAATGAGGATTTTATTATGTAGCAACCCTTTATTGTAATGGATGAAAGATAAAGTCGCAGTATTGGAGATTACAATATGAAATTATCAAAATATATTTACGTTGCAGATGGGGTTGATGGAAAGACCGGATTATTATATAATAGCAAAACAGATTATCTTATTAAGTATAATAAAGCAGATTTTGGCGAAGTGGATAATCTCATTAAATATGAAGAAATAATGAGTTTTTTGAAAGAAAAAGAGTTTCTGGAATTGGAAAATGAAGAGACCATAATACAGAAGCAACACAAAAAGTCCCTTTTGTCTGAAGATACACTTATGCTGATTTTAAAAATAACAAAAGCATGCAATTTTAGATGTACATATTGTTATGAGGATCTAAACGGACATAAAATGTCAGAAGAAGATCAAAAGTCAATAGAACATTATATTGAGAATAGATTGTTGGAAGGAAAAATAAGGAAAGTAGTTGTAGATTGGTTTGGCGGAGAACCTACGATGAATATGGAATGTATTATTAACATGGGAGAAGATATTCATCGTATATGTAAAAAATATGGTGTAGAATACACGAGCGGAATTACAACCAATGGTTATTTGTTGAATGAAAAAAATGTTGAAGCACTATATAATGCTCATGTTAGTGTTTTTCAAATTACAATAGATGGGAGATCAGAAATTCATGATACACAGAGGGTGTTGGCAGATGGAAGAGGAACATTTCAGACGATATATGAAAATTTAAAGAAACTGAAAGAAAGATCAGGAGAATACAAAGTAGTTTTAAGAACAAATATTTCTCAAAAGATGCTGGGAAGTATGAAGGAATATGTTGAATTGATGAAAGAGTTTTTCTTAGATGAACGTTTTTCAGCAGTTTTTCATCCAGTGGTGGATTTTGAGGATATGTCGCATGAAGTATCGGATGAAGAAGTAATGAAAGAAGTGTGTGAAGCTATAAAAGCAGGGTTTGTTTTTGCACCGTTAACAGAATTTTTGTGCTTAGATGCAAGTTTTTGTTATGGAATAAAAGAGAATCATTATGTAATTGATACCGATCTTAATGTGACGAAATGTACAGCGTCAAATGAACCATATTCCATTGTTGGGAAAATATCTCCGGAGGGAGAATTGATCCCTAATTCTTTTATGAATGTTTGGAGAGGAGCCCGCATTTCAGAGAAGTGTAAAGAATGTAGTAATTTTGCAGGATGCGGAGGCGGAGCATGTCCTATGTATTACTTAAAGCATGGAGAAGCTCGATGTATGAAGTATAAGGAAAAGGGACAAATAGAAAAAGTTCTACAGATTGCAGATTTTCAGAAGCAATATGATGTCTATATTCATTTATAACAAAGGAAAGTTTAATTATGAAACTTTTAAAATTTAATTCCGTCCGGTTTGCGCTCTTTGTGACGATAGCTCTTGCTTTTGTGGAAACGGCGCAGATGAACAGCATGTCTTATCTGGTTGCAGACAGCGTGCCGGAGCTTGTCAGGAACGCAGCGCTGGTTATTTCGCTGTATCTTATAAAGGCTGCGCTCGTGTACGTTCGGGAACGGCAGAAGTCGGTCGCGCAGTATTACGTCCGAAGGCAGTACAACAGCAGGATAGACCGGTATTATGAAGAGCTCGAGCCGTCCGGCTTCGGAGAAAAGGCGGTGGGCGAGCGGGCGGCGCTGTATGTCAACGATGTGTCAAGGGTGCTTAATCTGACGCTGGGCCGGTTGTTTTCCATGGCGGCAAACGGGACGCTGATCATGTTCATCCTGATTTTTTTGTGCAGAATCCACTGGAGTATGCTGCTTGCGGCAGTTTTAATGGGGGCAGCGCTGATACTGACCGAAAAGCTTTTTGACAAAAAGCTGCAGGAATATATCCTGCGCTCCCAGAAGGAAAGCGAGCAGTTTTTAAAACGAATCACGGAAGTGCTGACGGGCTATATGACATTTGTGGAAAACAGCGCGTTCCACAAGTTCCGAAGGCGGTCGGAAAGAATAAGCGAAACGTATGCCCGTGCGGAGGCAGATATCAATACGTTTGCCGGAATTTTATCGGCGGCTTTGATGCTTGTGAGCAATCTGTTTACGGTCGCAGCGCTGGCGCTTCTGTCGTGGCTCGTAATCCGCGGCGAGGCGGCGGCAGGAACACTTCTGGCGGTCATGTCCCTGCTTCCCGCGCTGGGGGACGCGCTGGAGCTGCTTTTTTCGGACAGAGGCTTTTACAGCTCGGGAAAGACGCTGTACCGCGAGAAATTTTTGCCGATGGGGATGGAAGGGATATATGAAAAAATTTTTACAGCGCCGTTTTTAAGGCTGCGCTGTGAGACCGGCTGCTATGAACGGAAAAATGTCCCTGAAAACATCCGGCAGCTGGAAACGAAAAATTTAAAGATAAGGTATAAGGATAAACTCATACCGTTCCCGGACATCGTGCTGGAGCAAGGGGGAAAATATGCGCTGACCGGAAACAGCGGCTGCGGGAAAAGCTCTCTGTTAAAGGTGCTGGCCGGGGAATGGAACGATTACGACGGCGATGTGCTGGCAGACGGAAAGGTTCTGGATAAAAATCATAACCTGTTTTCGGACATCGCCTATGTGAATCAGGATACGTTCCTGTTTGAAGGTACGCTGGAGGAGAATATCCGGCTGGACAACGGGGCGGCTGATGTAGAAAAGCTTCTGGAAACGGTGGGACTGCATGCGGATGCAAGTCAGGAGCTTTTGGAGAACGGCAAAAACCTTTCCGGCGGGCAGAGACAGCGTGTCGCTATCGCACGGGCGCTGGCGCGGGAAAAGAAAATCCTGTTCATGGACGAGGCGACCGCCAATCTGGATGCTCGGTCGAGCCAGAAAATCGAGAACATGGTTTTGGACAGCGATAAAACAGTCGTGCTGATAACGCACAAGCTGACGGATGAAACGCGGGGAAGGCTGGACAGGGTCATTGAATTGTGAAAGAGAAAGCAGCAGCTGCTCACAGGATATCTGTTTTTTGATGTCAATGAATGAAAAATTCCTGTTACATTCTGGCAGAAAAATTTCTTGCCTATATCCCCGCAAGGTGCTAAACTGAGAGTAAGCATAAATTTCACAGGAATCCGGGCATTCATGCCATCTCTTATCTGCGGCGG
>UQDA01000026.1 GCA_900539715.1 uncultured Lachnospiraceae bacterium
ATTCGTAAGGGAATCCTGCGGGATTTTTTGCAGGAGCAGAGAGCGGAGGTAGTGGCGATGTCGATTTTTGAGTATGATGAAGAAGAGGAAAAGAGAAAGCTGCGGGAAGCCGAGTTCGAGTATGGCAGGGAAGAAGGTATAAAACAAGGTATAGGGCAAGGTATAGAGCAGGGTATAAAACAAGGCATAGAACAGGAGAGGAACGAAATCCTGCTTTTAATACAGAGGCTGTATGCAGCAGGACGTGCAGAAGAGGCTGAACATGCGGTCGCTGATGAAGCCTACCGCAAAAAGCTTTTGGAAGAATTCGGGCTTTTGGGAAAAAGTCCGCGGGAGACAGAGGGATAAGGAATAAGCCCTATATGGGTACAACAACAGCCCCTGTGCGGAATGCTTCCGGAGAGGAGCTGTCAGCGCCTTTAAAGTGCATATACAGAGTCGCCTGATAAAAAGCTATCTCCGCAGCCGTCGGGGAGTCGGAGCCGAGGTGCGTTCAGCCTGATCGATCAGGAAGTTTGTGATTTCAAGGATACGTTCCCGCTCACGGACGGGAAGCGCTTCAAGACGCCCTGAAAGTTCGTTGGTGGTGGCGACAAAGCCGTCGTCAAGCTCGTCCTGCAAAAGAACGTCGGTAGAAACATGAAGCAGGTTGGCGATTTTGATGAAACGTGAAAAGCTGGGATGCTTTACGCCCCGTTCGATGGCGGAAACGCTGTTTACGCTGATATCCAGCTTTTCTGCCAGTACCTCCTGCGTCCACCCGGCTTTGGCACGGTATTTTCTTATCTGTTCTCCATACATATGCAATTTTTTATCCTCACTTTATAGTCTGTTACTGCTGGTATTAAAAAGTATAGAAATAGAAGACTTGCAGTTCCATAAACTATAAGGTGCAGACAAAATCTTATAGTTGTAATGGAATGGAGAGGTGAGCAGGCAGAAAGGGGGCAGCGCTGACCGGCTTCTGTTGGACGGCAGGACGGGAAAACAATACGGCAGTTACAATGAGGCAATAACTCAGGCTTCCGTCAGCGTCAGGTGCTCCGAAGTCCCTTTGCAGGAAGCTTGAAGTGCCGATAACGAACAGGAAAAATGACAGAAAGCTTGTTGCTTTTTCGAGCATTTCGTGGTACAATTTTACTGTTTAACGCTGGGAGGTGTAATGATGGAGTATATTAGAATAGCTTTGACTGTGATTTTTATACTGGTTTGCGCCGCATTGACGGTTCTTGTACTGATGCAGGAAGGGAAGAACGCCGGTCTGGGTTCCATTGCGGGCGGTGCGGAGACTTACTGGAGTAAGATCAAGGGACGTTCCAGAGAAGGGCTGCTGATAAAGATTACCAAATGGCTCGCCATCGGCTTTATCCTGCTCGCAGTGGTCCTGAATATTACGAAAATCTGGGGCTAAGTGAAGATGACATTACAAAAGCACTCCGCATTGCGGGGTGTTTTTTGTTCTGCAACAGGAAATAAGGGAGGAGTATGGAAGATTTATTTGAAAAACGCAAAAAACTTATCAGCGAATTAGTGGAAGATACGCGATATGTCCCGATGAAGGAAAAGGAGCTGGCAGTCTTTATGCAGGTAAGACCGGAGGACCGCCGGGAGCTGACCCGTGCGCTGGAAGCTCTTCTTGCGGAGGGAAAGATAGAACAGACAAAACGCGGCAGATATGTAAAGCCGGAAAAGAAGCTTTGCCGCGCGGTGGGAACTTATCAGTCCAGTGAAAATTTCGGCTTTGTGATACCGGATAACAGGAAGCTTACGCAGGATATTTTTATCGCAAAGGAAAAGCGGAACGGAGCGTTTGACGGAGTAAAGGTTGTTGTAGAGTATGTGGAAACAAAGGAAGAGAGAAAAAGCCCTGAGGGAGAGGTCATAGAGGTACTTGGAGCAAAGGACGAGCCTGGGGTAGATATGCTTTCTGTCGTGCGAGCTCTGGGGATTCCGGAGGATTTTACGGAGAAGGTACTCAATCAGGCACAGCGTGCAGCGGTGCCGGTAAGCGAAGCGGACTGTGCCGGAAGGCGCGATTTAAGAGAGCTGTACATGGTCACGATAGACGGCGAAGACGCGAAGGACTTGGACGATGCAGTCAGTCTGACAACGGAGGACGGCGTGTGGCGGCTGGGTGTGCATATTGCGGACGTTGCTAATTATGTGCAGGAAAATTCCGCGCTGGACTGGGCGGCAAAGGAGAGAGGGACGAGCGTGTATCTGGCGGACCGCGTGATACCGATGCTGCCGCGGACGCTTTCAAACGGGATGTGCTCCCTGAATGCAGGAGAGGACAGGCTGGCGCTCTCATGTCTGATGGACATCGATGAAAAAGGAAACGTAGGCAGCTACGAAATCGTGGAATCGGTGATATGCGTGAACCGCCGAATGAGTTATCCCGAGGTGCAGGAGATTCTGGACGGAAAAGAGGAGACGCGGGAAGCGTGCAGGGAAGCGGTCCCGATGCTGGAGGAAATGGCAAAGCTGTCGAAGGCGCTCCGTAAAAAGCGCAGAGAGCGCGGAGCGGTCGATTTTGATTTCCCTGAAAGCAAGATAAAGCTGGACAGCGAAGGCTGTCCGGTTGAAATCCTTCCTTATGAAAGAAATGACGCGACGAAGCTGATAGAGGACTTTATGCTGGCGGCAAATGAAACGGTGGCGCAGCATTTTTACTGGCTGGAGCTGCCCTTTTTGTACCGGGTACACGATACGCCGGACGGCGACCGGATGAAGGAGCTGGCGGTATTTCTGCAAAATTTCGGCTATCGGCTCCATCTTGGGAGCAGCGGCAAAAAGAAGGGAAAGATAAGTGCGCAGGATGTGCATGTCCATCCAAAACAGCTGCAGAAGCTTTTGGATGATATAGAAGGAACGCCGGAGGAGGCGATGCTTGCACGACTGATTTTACGCAGTATGCGACGTGCATTTTATTCTCCTGAGTGTACCGGGCATTTCGGACTGGCAGCTTCCTGCTACTGCCATTTCACGTCCCCTATCAGGCGGTACCCGGATATGCAGATACATCGTATCATCAAGGAATTTTTAAGAGGGCGCTTAAACGGCGCGCGGACAGCGCATTACGAGGATATTTTAAACGGTGTGGCGCGGCAGTCGTCCGAGACGGAGCGACGGGCGGACGAGGCGGAGCGCATCTGTGAAAAGATAAAGAAGGCGCAGTATATGGAAGGTCATGTGGGCGAAAGATACAGCGGTGTGATATCCGGCGTAACAAGCTGGGGGCTTTATGCAGAGCTTGAAAATACGGTGGAAGGACTGATACCGGTCGGAAGCATGACGGAGGACTATTTTGTTTATGATGAAGCAAACTGCAGGCTTGTAGGAGACCGGACAGGCATTTTTTATCAGCTTGGCGAGAGCGTGACGGTGGAAGTGACCGGAGCAAATCGGTATGCGGGTACTGTGGATTTTCGATTAGTGAGGAAAGAAGACGATGGCGAAGACGGCTCAGAAACTGGTGGCAAATAATAAAAAGGCATATCATGACTATTTTGTGGAGGAGACCTATGAGGCCGGACTTGCGCTGGCAGGGACGGAGGTAAAGAGCCTGCGGCTGGGAAAGTGTAGCATCAAGGAGGCTTTTGTGCAGGAGGAGAAGGGGGAGATGTATGTATACGGCATGCACATCTCTCCTTATGAAAAAGGAAATCTGTTTAATAAAGACCCGCTCCGTACAAGAAAACTATTGCTCCATAAAGCGGAGATCACTAAGCTTGCGGCAAAATGCAAGGAAAAAGGCTACACGATCATGCCGCTGCAGGTATATTTCAAAGACGGCAGGGCGAAGATGGAGATAGGGCTGTGCCGCGGTAAAAAGCTGTATGATAAGCGGGAAGATATCGCGAAGAAGGACCAGCGCCGGGAGGTAGAGCGGGAGTTTAAGGTAAAAAACCTGTACTGAGGAAGGAGTTTCGCCATACTTGTCAGCTGTGTGGCTCTGTGTTAGAATTGAAAAGATAGCTGGAAAAATAGAAATTCCGATGGAGGATTTCCATGAAGATTTTAAAAGAATTGCTGGAACAACTGGATTATACATGTGAACGGGGAAGCCTTGAGAAGCATGTCGAAGCAGTCGTATACGATTCCCGTAAGGTCGTGAAGAACTGCCTTTTTATCTGCATCAAAGGAGCCAATTTTGACGGACATCAGGCTGCGTATCAGGCTGCGGCAGACGGCGCGGCTGCGATACTGGCATGCGGGGAGGTATCTGTACCGGAGGATTCAGAGGTAACGTTGATACGGGTAGAGGATACCCGGTATGCGATGGCGTTTGTGGCGGCGGCATGGTTTGACCATCCGGCAGAGAAACTGACGACGATCGGGATAACCGGTACAAAGGGAAAAACGACGACGACCTATCTGGTAAAATCTATTCTGGAAAATGCAGGCCGCAAAGTCGGTCTGGTAGGGACGATAGAGACTATCATCGGCAGCGAGCATATTCATGCGGTAAATACGACCCCGGAATCATGGATATTGCAGGAGTATTTTGACCGGATGGTCAAAGCAGGCTGTGATACCGTTGTGATGGAAGTGTCATCTCAGGCGCTGATGCTGCATCGGACGCAGGGATTTCTGTTTGATTTTGGAATCTTTACCAATCTGGAGTCGGATCATATCGGGCCGAACGAGCATGAGAGCTTTGAGGACTATATGCGCTGCAAGGGGCTTTTGTTCAAGCAGTGTAAAGTAGGAATTGCAAACGGGGATGACGCGCACTGGAAAGCAGTGACCCAAGGGCATACATGCTGTCTGGAAACCTATGGCATGTCGGAGGGGGCAGATCTCAGAGCAAAAGATCTGACATTTACAAATCATCAGGGGCATCTGGGCGTATCGTTCCGGACGGAAGGGCTTCTTTCGATGGATGCGGAGATTTCCATGCCGGGGCGGTTTTCCGTATATAACGCACTGACTGCAATTGCGATATGCAGGCATTTCGGCGTATCGGAGGCGGATATCCGGAAGGCACTCCTGGCGGCTAAGGTAAAAGGACGCATCGAGATGGTAAAGGTTTCAGACGAGTTTACGCTGATGATCGATTATGCACACAATGCGATGGCGCTGGAGAGTCTTCTTACGACGTTGAAGGAATATGAACACGGACGTCTGGTATGCGTGTTCGGATGCGGCGGAAACCGTTCCCGGGAGCGGCGCTTTGAGATGGGAGAGGTTTCGGGAAAACTGGCTGATATGACGATAATCACCTCTGATAATCCGAGGTTTGAGGAACCGGATTCTATCATCGCAGATATTGTGACAGGCATGAAAAAGACGGACGGAGCTTATCTTGCTATTCCGGACAGAAAAGAAGCGATAGCCTATGCCATCGACCACGGACAGCCGGGCGATATCATCGTGCTGGCAGGAAAGGGACACGAAGATTATCAGGAGATAAAAGGCGTAAAATATCCGATGGATGAAAGAAATATTATTGCGGATATTTTAAAGGAAAGAGGAATTTCTTTTTGAAAAAAGAGTTTGCGAATATCATTGTGGATATTTCCCATGAAAAAGTGGACCGTCCCTTTGGGTATCGCATCCCGGAGGCATTGCTGACGCAGGTGCGCCCCGGAGTGCGGGTAAACATACCGTTCGGAGCGGGAAATACACTGCGTACAGGATATGTGGTGGAGGTGACGGACCGGACGGATTTTCCGGCAGAACGGCTAAAGGAGATAGATTCGGTGATACCCGGGGCGTCGGAGCCGTCACAGAGGCTCATCATGCTGGCGTCATGGATGAAGGAGCAGTACGGGTCCACGATGATACAGGCGTTAAAAACCGTGCTCCCGGCTCGGCAGAAGGTTGGGACGAAGGAGCAAAAGAAGGTGGAGCTTGCAGCTTTGCCGAAAGAAGCGCAGGAGCTGCTGGAGCGGGCAGAAAAGAGGCATCAGACGGCGAAGGCACGGCTTTTAAAGGCACTTTTGCGGGAGCCGGTTCTTGCGTGGGAGAGGGTGACAAAGGAGTTAAAGATTACGACTCAGACATTAAAAGGTCTGGAAGCGGACGGTGTCATCCGGCTTACGTCTTCCGTAATGTACCGCAATCCTGTGACGGAGCATGGCTTCTATGAAAAAAAGACGCTTTCCAGGGCGCAGCAGGAGATAGCAGATTCCATTCTGGACAGCTTTGACAGAGGAGATATGCGTACAGGGCTCATCCACGGGATTACGGGCAGCGGCAAGACAGAGGTTTATCTGGAGCTGATAGCGGGGATGATACAAAGAGGAAAGCAGGCTATCGTCCTGATACCGGAGAT
The DNA here is from genome assembly GCA_900539715.1 of uncultured Lachnospiraceae bacterium. GTDB lineage: Bacteria > Bacillota > Clostridia > Lachnospirales > Lachnospiraceae > Gallintestinimicrobium. Next base: position 6,281 of record UQDA01000026.1, read on the forward strand.
AGCGCTCACATATCAGACGGTGCAGCGTTTTACGGGACGGTTCGGCAGCCGGGTCTCAGTCATGAATTCGACGCTGAGCGCAGGGGAAAAGCAGGACCAGTGCAGGCGGGCGCAGAAGGGCGAGATAGACGTGATGATAGGGCCGCGTTCGGCGCTGTTTGTACCTTTCCCGAATCTGGGAATGATATTGATAGATGAGGAGCATGAGACAAGCTATAAAAGCGAGACGAGTCCGAAGTATCATGCGCGGGAGACTGCGGAGGAGCTGGCGCGTCTTTCGGGAGCAATGGTCGTTCTCGGTTCGGCAACTCCATCGCTGGAAGCCTATAGCCGTGCAGAGAGCGGGCAGTATAGGCTGTTTACCTTAAAAGAGCGGCTGACAGGTGGGACGCTTCCTGAGGTGGAGATAGCGGACTTGAGGGAAGAGCTGCGCCAGGGGAACAGGTCTATTTTTTCCAGAAGCCTGCAGGAAAAGCTTCGTCAGCGTCTGGAACGGAAGGAACAGTCGATGCTGTTTTTAAACCGGAGGGGGTATGCGGGCTTTGTGTCTTGCCGCTCCTGCGGCTATGTATGTAAGTGCCCCCACTGCGATGTGTCTTTATCGGAACATCGGGGAGGGCGGCTCGTATGCCACTACTGCGGATATGAGCAGCAGACAGTATCCGTGTGCCCGTCCTGCGGCTCGAAATATATTCTTGGCTTTAAGGCAGGAACGGAGCAGATAGAAGAGCAGATAAAAAAACTGTTTCCCGGAGCGCGGGTGCTGCGTATGGACGCAGATACAACGCGGACGAAGGAGAGCTATGAGAAAATATTGTCTTCCTTTGCAAAGGGAGAGGCGGATATCCTTGTAGGGACGCAGATGATAGTAAAAGGGCACGATTTTCCGGCGGTGACACTGGTAGGCGTGCTGGCGGCGGATTTGTCGCTGTCTTTGAGTGATTACCGGGCAGGAGAGAGAACGTTCCAGCTTCTGACGCAGGCGGCGGGCCGCGCGGGACGCGGAGAACGCCCGGGGCAGGTTGTGATACAGACCTATCAGCCGGAGCATTACAGTATCCGTTATGCGGCGGCGCAGGATTATGAGGGCTTTTACAGGGAAGAGATTATGTACCGGGAGCTTCTTTCCTATCCTCCGGCATCCCATATTCTGGCGGTGCAGTTTTTTGCAAAGCGGGAGGAAGAGGCGAAGGCGGGCGCGGAGGAAGCCGCGCAGTATGCAAGACAGTTCGCAAAGCGGGAGACAGGAGAGCGCGGTGGGCAGGAAAGCACCGGAATTCATTGGAGTCAGGACAAACGGTGCAGCGTGGTTCCGGATACGGTCGTGATAGGCCCTGCACCGGCGCTCATCGGAAGGATAAACGATGTATACCGCTATGGCGTCTACGTGAAAAATAAAAGTTATGAAAAATTAGTGGAGATAAAGGATGGCATCGAAGCGATGCGCACGTCTAAAGAACGGATGCAGGGGCTGTGTCAGTTTGATTTTGACCCGATTCATAATTTTTGAGAGATTATTACTTCCGACAGGAATTTTGTCAACGGATTCATATGATAAAAATAAAAGGCTGCGCATGCGGCGGAAAGAGGAAAAAAATGGCAATAAGGAATATCAGAACAATAGGAGATCCGATACTGGAAAAAAAATGTAAAGAGGTTAAAGAGGTAACTCGCCGCATCAAAGAGCTGATAGAGGATATGTTCGATACGATGTATGAGGCGAACGGCGTAGGGCTGGCGGCGCCTCAGGTCGGTATTTTAAAGAGGATAGTCGTCATCGACACTACGGGGGAAGACCCTATCGTCATGATAAACCCGCGTATCGTGGAGACGTCCGGAGAGCAGACAGGGGGAGAAGGCTGTCTGTCCGTTCCCGGCAAGACCGGGACTGTGACACGCCCCGATTATGTGAAGGCGGTTGCGTTTAACGAAAATATGGAAGAGTATGAGATAGAGGGGACGGAGCTTCTGGCAAGAGCGATATGCCATGAGACGGACCACTTAGACGGCCATCTGTATGTGGAAAAGGTGGAAGGCGACCTGATGAGCACAGATGATTATTATGCGGATATGGAAGACGCAGAGTGGGAGGAAGAATGAAGATAGTATATATGGGGACTCCCGGATTTGCGGTCGCGCCGCTGGAAGCCCTGATAGATGCGGGGCATGAAATCGTGGCGGTCGTGACACAGCCGGATAAGCCGAAGGGACGCAGCGGCAAAATGCAGATGCCTCCTGTAAAAGAATGCGCTTTACAGCACGGGATAGAAGTATTCCAGCCGGTAAAGGTCAAAGCGCCGGAAGCGGTGGAACAGCTGAAAAAGTATGGGGCGGACGTTTATGTGGTGGCGGCGTTCGGACAGATTTTGTCGCAGGAGGTGCTGGACATACCGCGTTATGGCTGCTTAAATATCCATGCTTCCCTGCTTCCCGGATATCGCGGATGCGCGCCTGCGAACTGGGTGATATTGAACGGGGAAAAAGAGACCGGAGTAACGATCATGCAGCTTGACGCTGGCGTGGACACCGGCGATATGCTGGCAAAGACGGTCGTTCCTATCGAAGATGAGGATACGGATATCAGCCTTGAGGAAAAGCTGTCTGCAGCCGGGTCAGCTCTGATAGTAGAGGTGCTAAAGGATGTGGAGAAGGGGACTCTTTCTCCTGAAAAGCAGCCGGAAGAAACGTGCTTTTATGCGAAAATGCTGACCAAATCCATGGGGCGTATCGACTGGTCAAAGGGCGCGGACGAGATAGACAGACAGGTGCGGGGACTGTATTCCTGGCCCGGCGCATATACTTCCTATAACGGGAAGATGCTGAAGGTATGGAAGGCTGTTCCGGTGCAGGGACAGACACAGGCAGAGGCAGGCTGTGTGGAGGAAGTGACAAAGGACGCGATTCTGGTGAGCACGGGGAACGGACTTTTGAAGCTTTTGGAGGTACAGCTGGAAGGCAAAAAGCGCATGGCGGTCAAAGATTTTTTACTGGGCTGCAAAATCGGAAAGGGTGAAAAACTGCAATGACGACTCTGGCATATTGGGGGTATTATTATTACGATGCCACATACCTGCTGGTATTTTTGGGAGCTATCCTGTCTTTTATTGCCAGCATGCAGGTAAACGGCACGTTCAGCCGTTACAGCAAGGTCAGGAGCGCTTCCGGCATGACCGGAGCGGAGACTGCACGGCGGATTCTGGACCGGAACGGTCTATATGACGTGAGGGTGGAGCATGTGAGGGGGAATCTGACCGACCATTATGACCCGCGGACGAAGGTCGTGCGCTTGTCTGATGCGACTTACGGCGCGCGCAGTGTTGCGGCTGTAGGAGTCGCAGCGCATGAGTGCGGTCATGCGGTCCAGCACAGCGAGGGCTATGCTCCCTTGAATATCCGTTCCAGGCTGGCTCCTGCGGCGAATTTCGGTTCGCAGTTCGGGCTCCCCATTTTTATGATGGGGCTGCTGTTTGGTTCTAATGAACTTTTGATGCAGATAGGTATCTGGGTCTTTTTACTGGCGGTGCTGTTTCAGGTAGTAACCTTGCCGGTGGAGTTTAACGCCAGCAAAAGAGCCCTCGTATTTTTGACGGATTACGGTATTTTGGGCGATACGGAGGCGGAAGGGAGCCGGAAGGTATTAAAGGCAGCTGCGATGACTTATGTTGCCGCAGCAATATCTGCAATATTGAATCTGCTGCGTTTGGTTTTAATAGCAAGGGACAGGGATCGGGACTGATATATGGATACGAGAGAGACGGCGCTTTCGCTGTTTATGGAAATGGAAAAAACAGGGGCATACGGGAGTGTGCTCCTGAAAGATACGCTAAACAAATATGACTATGAAGATGTGCGGGAAAAAGCCTTTTTAAAGCGGCTGACGGAAGGAACGATGGAAAAGCTCATCACACTGGATTGGGTGATCGACAGTTTCTCCAAAACGCCTGTCAGCAAAATGAAACCGTTGATAAGAAATCTTTTGCGCCTGTCGGTATATCAGATTTTATATATGGATTCGGTGCCTGATGCGGCGGCGTGCAGCGAGGCGGTTCGCCTGGCAAAAAGGCGCGGGTTTTCTTCCCTGTCGGGATTTGTCAACGGAGTGCTGCGCAATATAGCTCGTAAAAAAGACAATCTCGTCTGGCCGGATGCTGAGGCAGCGCCGGTAAAGGCGCTGTCCGTAAGGTACAGTCTGCCGGAATGGATGATAGAACTTTGGATACAGCAGTACGGGGAAAAGCGTTGTGAAGAGATACTTTCTGCGATGGAGAAAAATCGCCCTCTGACAATCCGGTTTTCCGAAATGCTGTCGGAGGAAGAGATTGTAGGAGCAGTGGATAACATCCGTAAAGCAGGCGTTTTGGCGCGTCGGCACGCATTTTATCCGAAAGCCTGGGAGCTGGAGGGCTGTGAAGGAGCGGCATCTCTTCCGGGTTTTGCAGAAGGGCTGTTCTATGTTCAGGATGTAAGCAGTATGGCGGCAGTTCTGGCAGCAGGAATACGGCCGGGCATGAAGGTGATTGACATGTGCGCGGCGCCGGGCGGAAAGGCGACGCTGGCAGCACAGCTGTGCGCCGGAAACGGCGGAATCGTGCATGCAGGAGATGTTTCCGAAAGAAAAGCGGAGCTGATACGTGAAAATGCAGAGCGCCTCGGCATTGATAATATGAATATCAATGTGTGGGATGCGTCCGTTTATATGGAGCGTTACAGGGAAACTGCCGATGTGCTGCTTCTTGACGTACCCTGCTCGGGACTTGGCGTGATGAACCGCAAAAAGGATATCCGTTACAGGGTGACAAGGGATGATCTGGACTCTCTGACGGCACTGCAGCACAAAATTGTGGATGCCTGCTGGCAGTATGTAAAGCCGGGGGGAATCCTGCTGTATTCTACCTGTACGGTAGACCGGATGGAAAACGAGGATATGGTATCTTATATCATTGAAAACTATCCCTTTGAAGCAGAGGGGATGGATGGATATATGCCGGAGGCTCTGGCAGGCGGAGAGGCAAAGAAAGGACAGCTGCAGCTGTTTTGCGGTGAAAAGGATACGGACGGCTTTTTTATGGCGAGATTGAGAAGGAAAGATACGGATGACTGAAAACAGGGATTTGAAGGCACTGCCCTTTTTACAGCTCAGAGAGGCTGTGGAAGAGATGGGCGAGAAGCCCTTCCGGGCATCACAGCTTTACGACTGGATGCATGTAAAGCTGGCGGAAAGCTATGATGAGATGACAAACCTTCCGGCAGCCTTTCGGGAGAGCTTAAAAGAAAAATATCCGCTGACTGTTTTAAAAGCGGTGAGGGAGCAGACCTCAAAAATCGATGGGACAAAAAAATTTTTGTTCGCTCTGCCGGACGGGAATCTGGTAGAAAGCGTATGGATGCAGTATAAGCACGGCAATTCGGTATGTATTTCGTCTCAGGTAGGCTGCCGGATGGGCTGTCGTTTCTGCGCGTCTACGCTGGATGGTCTGGAAAGAGGGCTTCTGCCATCGGAAATGCTGGATCAGATATACAGGATACAGCGTATCACAGGCGAACGGGTGAGCAATGTCGTTGTGATGGGGAGCGGAGAACCGCTGGATAATTATGACAATGTTCTGACATTTCTGAGGATGCTGACAGATGAACACGGGCTTAATATCAGTCAGAGAAATGTTACGGTTTCTACCTGCGGAATCGTTCCGAAGATGTATGAGCTTGCAGAGGAAAAGCTTCAAATTACGCTGGCGCTGTCTCTCCATGCGACAACGGATGAAAAGCGACGAAGGCTGATGCCGATAGCGAATAAATATCATATGGAAGAACTGATGGCGGCATGCGGCAATTATTTTGAAAAAACCGGAAGGAGGCTGACCTTTGAGTACAGCCTCGTAGGCGGAGTCAATGATACGCGGGAGGATGCGGAAGAGCTGATTGCGCTGGCAAAGCCGTTGGGGAGTCATGTGAACCTTATTCCGGTCAATCCCATCAAGGAGCGTGACTTTGTACAGTCCGATCAGAAGGCGGTCGCAGCCTTTAAAGGAAGGTTGGAAAAAGCGGGTGTCAACGCGACAGTGCGCCGGGAGATGGGGCGCGATATCGATGGAGCCTGCGGACAGCTGAGGCGGAGGCACATGACAGAGTAACTGTTACTGACAAAAGGATGAGCATTTTTCTATAGCTTGTCCTTTTTGCGTTTTTGTGATAAAATAATAGAGATTATCTGGAAAAATCCGTTTTATACAAGTGAGAAGATGGGAAAACGGTAATAAAGGCGGCGTTTGTAACAAGGCAGGCGCATAACAGAAGATCAGAAGGGGTGAGCGCATTTATGAGAGCTTACGCGATTACCGATATAGGAAAGAAGAGGTCTTTGAATGAGGATTACGCCTATCTGACTACGGATGCAGTGGGGCAGTTGCCGAATCTGTTTGTGGTAGCAGACGGGATGGGAGGCCACCGGGGTGGTGGATATGCCTCACGTATGGCTGTAGAATCGATTCTTTCCGAAATAGAAAAAAGCGGACTAAAAGAGCCCGACAGGATACTTTCAGAAGCGATATGCCATGCAAATGAATGCATCAGACAGGCAGCGCAGGAGGACGAAAGGCTTTCCGGTATGGGGACGACTGTTGTTGCAGCGACCTGTCTGGAAGGACGGCTTCAGGTGGCAAATGTCGGTGACAGCCGGCTGTACGTTGCGAATAGGATATCTATCAGACAGATAACAGAGGACCATTCCCTTGTTCAGGAGATGGTCCGTTTTGGCGGGATAAGCAGAGAACAGGCACGCAACCATCCTGACAGGAATATCATCACCAGAGCCGTAGGCGTGGAGGATGAGTTGGAGGTGGATTGTTTTCTTGTGCCCTTAAATGAGGGGGATAAGGTGCTCCTATGCTCTGACGGGTTGAGCGGGATGCTGGAGGATGAAGAAATATACGGCATTCTGGAAGAAGAGGGCAGCGTGGAGGAACGCGCGCGGCGTCTTGTGGAGGCAGCTAACAACCACGGGGGAAAAGATAATATCGCGGTGATAATTATGGAACCGTTTTCAGATGAGGTGAGCCGATGATTAGAATTGGAATGATGATAGGCGACCGCTATGAGGTCCTTGAGAGGATAGGCATGGGCGGTATGTCTGATGTATATAAGGCAAAAGATCATAAGTTAAACCGTCATGTGGCAGTGAAGGTGTTGAAGCAGGAATTTTCCGAGAATATGAATTTTGTATCCAAGTTCCGTGTGGAGGCTCAGGCCGCCGCAAGCCTGATGCACCCTAATATCGTCAATGTATATGATGTTGGCGAGGATAACGGGATATATTATATCGTGATGGAGCTTGTGGAAGGGATAACGCTGAAAAAATATATCGAAAAAAAGGCGAGGCTGTCGGTCAGAGAAGCGGTCAGCATCGCGATACAGGCATGTATGGGAATCGAGGCGGCGCATAACAACCATATCATCCACAGGGATATCAAACCGCAGAATATTATCATTTCCAAGGATGGAAAGGTTAAGGTAACGGATTTTGGCATCGCAAAGGCGGCTACGAGCAATACGATAACATCGAATGTGATGGGCTCGGTACATTATACTTCCCCCGAGCAGGCAAGAGGCGGCTACAGTGATGAAAAGAGCGATATTTATTCCATGGGGATAACGATGTTTGAGATGCTGACAGGACGCGTGCCTTTTAACGGAGAAACGACAGTCGCTATCGCTATCAAGCACATTCAGGAGGAGATGCCGTCTCCGCGAGACTACGTTCCGGAGATACCCGTGAGCGTGGAGCAGATTGTTTTAAAATGTACGCAGAAGAGTCCGGACAGACGTTACCACAATATGGACCTTCTGATAACGGACTTAAAAAAGGCGCTCATGTCGCCTGATGAGGATTTTGTCCAGATAGAAGATCCCGATCAGACGATGGCGACACGGGCGGTGGATTCCTGTGAGCGGACGGAGATAAAAAAGCAGGCGCGCAAAAAAGATGCGGCAGAGGAGGAAGTCCGCCTGAAAAAGAATACGCCTCCTAAAAAGAAAAAAGCTCCCGTTTACGATGATGATATTGAGGAAGATGACGAGGATGATGAAGACGATGATGATGATTCCAGGATGGAAAAGATAACGACGTTCCTCGCTGTGGTTCTTGCTGTTTTGATAGGCTGTGCGGTCATTTTCCTTGTGGGAACAAAGATTGGAATCTTTGATTTCGGAAAATCCTCCGAGCAGGTCACGATGGTCGATGTGGAAGGAAAGACAGAGGCGGATGCGAAAGAAGCGTTGGAGGATATAGGCCTTAAGGTAGAGATTGTTTATGAAAGCTCGGATAAGGCGCAGGGGACGGTCATCGGGCAGGATGTGAAGGCAGGTTCGAAAGTTTCAGAAGGAACAAGAGTGACGCTGACAGTGAGCGGTCAGCCGGCACAAAACAGTTCTTCCGGCGATAAAAACGGGATACCGGTTCCTGATGTAAAGGGAAATCTTGAGGCAGAAGCTACCGCAGCGCTGAAAAACAGCGGCTTTGAGGTGAGCAAGACGCAGGATTTCTCGGACACGGTGGAAGCAGGAAGAGTTATCTCCCAGAATCCGGCAGGCGGTTCTAACGCAGCGCCAGGTACGTCCGTGACGCTGGTCATCAGCCAGGGGCCTAATACGGACAACAAGATACTGATGCCGGATATCCTTGGTCTGGATGTGGAAACGGGGATAGCTATTTTGGCTGAAAACGGTCTTATGGTCGGCGAACAGAAGGAAATGAGCGATGAGACGACGCCGGAAGGAAAGATATGCTATGCAAGTTATACGGTAGGTGCTCCGGTAGAGCCGGGGACAGCTATTGATATCGGTATCAGCGTAGGTCCGAGGGCAATGACTTATTCTTATCAGGAAGCGATTGCCAGTCCGGCAGATCTGGATGCGGATTATAAAGAAGGAACAGAGTGTACGGTGACTATCACCGGTCAGTCCGGTACCGAGTATATGAAGACGACGGTAACGTCGTTCCCTATTACAACGGTAAACCTGCACGGCATGACGGACCCGGCGGGGCTTATCACTTATGAGTATACGGTGGAAGGCGAAGCGACCACGACGACGGATGCAAATGGAAATATCGTAAATGCGCCGGGAGCAAAAACAAGGAAGACGTCCCAGAGAACAGTGATGTTTACGGCGGAAGGATAAGAGATGCAGGGAAGAATCATCAAAGGAATCGGCGGATTTTATTATGTCCATACGCCGTCGGGCGTGTATGAGTGCCGGGCAAAGGGGATTTTCAGAAAAGACAACAAAAAGCCTCTGCCCGGCGATGAGGTGCGGATAGCGGTGCTGGATGAGACTGCAAAGACAGGGAATCTGGAAGAAATACTCCCCCGGAAAAGCAGCCTTATCCGTCCGGCGGTCGCGAATGTGGATCAGGCTATGGTCATTTTTGCACTGGTGAGCCCGAAGCCGAATTTTAATCTTCTGGATCGTTTTCTGGTCATGATGGAAAAGCAGGGGATTCCCTCTGTTCTGTGCTTCAATAAAAAAGATCTGGCAGACGAAGCTGTTTTGGAAGAGGTAAAGGAGCGCTATCGGGAGAGCGGATATCCGATTTTATTTGTCAGCGCGGCAAAGAAGGAGGGCATCGATGAGGTGCACCGGTTTTTGCGCGGGAAGACGACAACGGTAGCAGGACCGAGCGGCGTTGGAAAATCCTCTCTGATAAATCTGCTTCAAAACGGCGTACAGATGGAGACTGGCGCCATCAGTGAAAAGATAGAGAGAGGAAAGCATACGACCCGTCATACTGAATTGATGTGGGTGGAAGAGAATACCTATATCCTTGATACGCCGGGATTTTCCTCTGTGGACCTGTACGGTATTGAAAAAGAAGAGCTTGGCTGTTATTTTCCGGAGATAGCAGCATGTGGGGACAGCTGCCGTTTTGTGGGCTGCGCGCATCTGGCGGAGCCGGACTGCAGCGTGAAACAGGCGCTTTCGGAAGGAAAGATAAGCGCCGGACGGTATGAAAATTATAAGCTTTTGTATGAAGAGCTGAAAAATAACAGGAAATATTAAAAAGAAAAATATTTCTGATGAAATCCAAAGGGAGTATTCCGGCAAATGGAATCCTCCCTTTTTATATGGCTGAAAGTCTGAATTGTTATGCAGAGGGGCTTATATAGAGAAACACTTGTTTGGATTATGAGAACATGATACAATGAAAAATATGAGGCGGAAGGGAGGAAGATTGAGATGAGTTATATAACAACCTGTTCAGGAATTCATTTTGACCCGATAAATCCTGAAAAAGAGCTGCTCCGGCTGGAGGACATTGCGCATTCCCTGTCGCTCATCTGTCGGGCAAACGGACATATGGCGCATTTTTATTCTGTAGGGCAGCACAGTATCGCATGTGCGAAGGAAGCGCTGGCAAGGGAGTTTTCGCCGAGGGTCGCGCTTGGCTGTCTGCTGCATGATGCTAGCGAGGCGTATCTTTCCGATGTGACCCGTCCGATAAAGCATGAGATGACGCGATATCTGGAAGTGGAAAAGCGGCTGCAGGAAATGATATGGGAGTATTTCATTCCGGGAGAAATGCTTTCCGACGAGGAACAGAAACAGATATTTGAGATAGACGATGAAATGCTCGTGTGGGAATTTTCCCGGCTGATGCCCGAACTCTATAGAAAGAAGGAAGCCAGGATATGTGCGGATATCTCGGCGGAGTTTGCGGAGATGAAGTTTATTGAAGGAGAGTTTTTGGGGCTGTATCAGCAAATTGTTTCTAAAATCCTGTTGAAGTAGGAAAGGCGGTCATGATATAATATAAAACCGTGCTGTATGGGAAATGCGAGGAAACATGGATCTTGATGCAAAAATGGCGTAAAAATTGGTGCGCTGTGCAAATAGAAATCAAAAGAAACCGCATAAAATCAAGGTTTTGAAGGAGGAAATAGATAAAAATGAAACTAGGTATTGTAGGTTTGCCGAATGTAGGAAAGAGCACGCTGTTCAACTCCCTGACAAAGGCGGGGGCAGAATCTGCCAACTACCCGTTCTGTACCATTGACCCGAATGTGGGCGTAGTCGCTGTGCCGGACGAGCGTTTAAAGCTTTTGGGCGACTTATATCATTCCAAGAAGGTAACCCCGGCTGTTATTGAGTTCGTGGATATCGCAGGCCTTGTAAAAGGTGCATCCAAGGGAGAAGGTCTGGGCAATCAGTTTTTGAGCAATATCCGTGAGGTGGATGCTATCGTCCATGTGGTACGCTGTTTTGAAGACAGCAACGTGGTGCATGTGGACGGCAATGTGAACCCGCTGCGTGATATCGAGACGATAAATCTGGAGCTGATATTCTCTGATCTGGAGATTCTGGAGAGAAGGATTGCAAAAGTAACAAAAACCGCAAGAATGGACAAGACCGCAGGCAAAGAGCTTGCGATGCTGGAGCGTGTAAAAGAACGCCTGGAAAATGATAAGCTTGCCATCGGTTTTGAAACGGAGGACGAGGATGAGGAAGAGTTCTTTAAGAATCTGAATCTGCTCACGGCAAAGCCTGTCATTTATGCGGCAAATGTAGGAGAAGAGGATTTGGCAAATGATGGCGCCGACAATGCGGGCGTACAGGCTGTTCGCGGATATGCGAAAGAAACGGGCAGCGAAGTATTTGCACTCTGCGCACAGATAGAGGAAGAGATTTCCGAGCTGGATGATGAAGAACGCCAGATGTTCCTCGATGATTTGGGCTTAAAGGAATCCGGTCTTGAAAAGCTGATAAAGGCGAGCTATCATCTGCTGGGTCTGATGAGCTTTCTGACATCGGGAGAAGACGAGACGAGGGCATGGACTATCCGTCAGGGTACGAAAGCGCCTCAGGCTGCGGGCAAGATACATACGGATTTCGAGCGTGGATTCATCAAAGCGGAGGTTGTCAATTACAAAGACCTTCTGGAGCAAGGCTCTCTCGGCGCTGCAAGGGAGAAGGGACTTGTCCGCATGGAAGGAAAGGAATATGTGGTTCAGGATGGGGATGTCATTCTGTTCCGGTTTAACGTGTGATAGTATTCTTGTCAGATGGATGTATAAAAAACAGCGTCTCAGTCTATTGGACTGAGGCGCTGTTTTTTATTCGACAGGATAGTTCCACGCTTATTTTTGCGGTCGTAACAGAAACGATAAAAATTGGGGATATCATTGGAAAAATTTTAAAAATTGTTAAGAAAATCTTGTCAATACAATGATTTTATACTAAAATGGATTAAAAGTGGTGGAAAGTGGTACGAAGTGGTAGAAAGTGGTAAGACATTTTGGACGGCAGGTGATTGTAGATGTTTATGGGAGAATACAATCATACGGTAGACACGAAGGGCAGGTTGATCATTCCCTCCAAATTTCGCGAGGCGCTTGGCGATAAATTTGTGATAACAAAGGGATTGGACGGCTGCTTATTTGCGTATGACAATGCCGGGTGGAGTGTTTTTGAAGAGAAGCTTGGCACCATGCCCATAAGCAGAAAGGATACCCGAATGTTTGTGAGACACTTTCTGGCAGGAGCAGCGGAAGTGGAAGTGGACAAGCAGGGAAGGGTTCTCGTGCCTGCAAAGCTTCGTGAGTATGCGGAGCTGGTCAAGGATGTTGTTTTAGTCGGCGCAGCAGGGCATATCGAGATATGGAGCCAGGAGAAATGGACGGCTCTGGAGGAGGAAGCAGAAGAATCCATGGAAGACATCGCGGAGCGCATGGATGACCTTGGATTGTAGAAGTTATCATAAAGCAGTTATCAAAAAGGAAAGCGGGAAGAACACATGGATTTTTCACATACATCCGTCCTGTTGGAGGAGACAATTGAAGGACTTGCGATCAGACCGGACGGGATTTATGTGGACGGCACGCTCGGCGGCGCGGGGCATTCCAGCTGTATCGTTCAGAAACTGACAAGCGGCAGGCTTATTGGTATCGATCAGGACAGCGATGCGATAGAGGCTGCGGGCAAACGGCTGGAGCCGTGGAAAGAGCGGGTTACGCTCGTACGCGATAATTATTGTAACCTTCCGGCGGTTTTAAAGAGCCTGAACATCGAACAGGTGGACGGCATCATGCTGGATTTGGGAGTTTCCTCCTACCAGCTGGACAATGCAGAAAGAGGGTTTTCCTATAAATATGATACGGCTCTGGATATGCGGATGGATCAGCGGCAGACGCTGACGGCGCGTACTATCGTCAATGAATGGACACAGGCGGAGCTGTTTCGCTGTATCAGAGATTACGGAGAAGACAGATTTGCGCAGAATATTGCAAAACATATCGTAGCGGCGCGGGAGAAAAAGCCTATCGAGACGACCGGAGAGCTGAATGAGATAATCCGGGCGGCGATTCCGGCAAAAATGCGGGAAAAAGGCGGACATCCTTCCAAACGGACGTTTCAGGCAATCCGTATTGCATGCAACAGGGAACTGGAGGTTCTGGAAAATTCACTGGACAGCTTTATCGGTCTGCTGGCTCCGGGAGGAAGATTTTGTGTGATAACCTTTCATTCCCTTGAAGACCGTATTGTCAAAAATGCGTTCCGCAGAAATGAAAATCCGTGTACCTGCCCGCCGGAATTTCCGGTGTGCGTGTGCGGAAAGAAGAGTCGGGGAACGGTAGTCACGCGCAAACCCATCCTTCCGGGGCAGGAAGAGATGGAACATAATTCCAGGTCAAAAAGCGCAAAACTGCGCATTTTTGAAAAAATAAAAGAATAGTGCCGGCATAAGACCGGCGGCGAGGAGACCAAATGGCAGCAACCAGGACCGCATCCAAAAGAACCGGGACGGTAAGATACGAAAGAAATGCATATGTAGCGGGAACAGCCGCAAGACAGGCCGAACCGGCAAGAAGACCGGGGCGGGAGCTGGAGCAGCCTAAGAGACAGTTAAGCCACAGTACGAGGAAAAACAGGGAGAGGGCAAAGTATATGAATCTGGCATATGTCCTCTTCCTGACAGCGGCGATGGCGGTGACCGGTATCATTTTAGTGAATTATATCCGGATGGAGTCTTCGATTACACAGAGCGTAGAGAAGATGGCGGCGCTGGAAAGTCAGCTGAACAATATCCGGACGGAAAACGATGAGACACTTAACCGCATTGAAAGTTCGGTGGATTTAAATGAAATCAGGCGTATTGCCATCACGGAGCTCGGGATGGTCTATGCAGGAGAAGGACAGATAGTGGAAATCCCGGATGAAGGCAGCGATTATGTAAGAAAATATGCGGACATCAGGAAGTAAAGCGGGTGCAGGATTGGAAAAAAGAAATAAATTTACATTGAGAATGCAGAAGAAGCTGGTGGTACTGTTCATTTTGGTACTGCTGGCTTTTGCCGGATTGAGCGTAAGATTGATAATGATAAATAAAGACAATGGGGAGCAGTATAAAAAGCAGGTGCTTTCCCAGCGTCAGTATTCGAGCAAGACGATTCCGTATAAACGGGGGGAGATTCTGGACAGCAAGGGAACGAAGCTTGCCACGAACGAAAAGGTATACGATCTGGTTCTCGATGTTAAGCAGATGAATGATAAAAAGGAGTATGCGGAACCGACGATACAGGCGCTTGGCGACTATTTTGGCGTGGATACCGGAAAGGTGCGTGCGTATGCCAAGGAGCATCCTGCCTCTCAGTATTATGTGCTTAAAAAGCGGATGAGCTATGATGAGATAAGCGATTTTCAGGAAATGATGGCGGATGAGGAGCAGAAGGAGAAAAGCCAGTATATAAAAGGCATCTGGTTTGAGGAAAGCTATAAGCGCGTTTATCCGAACAACGAGCTTGCAAGCGACGCAATAGGATTTACGAGAAAAGACGGTACCGGAACGTATGGACTGGAGGAATATTATAACGACGTGCTGAGCGGCACCAATGGCAGACAGTACGGCTATATTGACGGGGATGATAACCTTCAGGGCGCAACTGAGGCGGCCGTGGACGGCTATAATGTCTATTCTACAATAGATGTGACGATTCAGGGAATCGTAGAGAAGTATCTGAAAAAATATGATGAGGAAAACCGGAACGTGGCGCGGGAAGGAAACGGCGCGCAGGATGCGGCATGCATCGTGATGGACGTCCATTCGGGCAACGTGCTGGCGATGGCGAGTTATCCGAATTTTAACCTGAATGATACATGGGATGTGACGCCTCTGATAGGACAGAAGATGGTAGACGTCAGCGGAAATACAACGGATACCATTATAAATGAAGAAATCGCAAAGGCGATGGAGGAAGCTGAAGATAATACGCTGCTGGCTCAGAATCTGAATTTCCTTTGGAGAAATTATTGTATCAACAGTACCTACGAGCCGGGATCTACGATGAAGCCGTTTGTAGCTGCGATGGGCCTGGAGGACGGGCATCTCCATGACGGGGATTCGTTTGAATGCACCGGTGTCATCGAGGTCGGCGGCTATAAGATACGGTGTCATAATTTCCGGTCGGGCGCGGAAGGCTGGCTGTCTATCGGCGATGCGGTGGAGCGGTCGTGCAACGTGGCTCTGGTGCGGATGGCGCAGGTGATAGGACCGGATGAATTTTTGAAATATATGGATGAATTCAATTTCGGCCTGAAGACAAACATCGATCTTGCGGGAGAGGCGCGGACGGCGTCCCTTGTATTTAACCCATCCACTATGGGACCTACGGAGCTTGCTACATCAAGTTTTGGTCAGGGATTTAACGTGACGATGGTACAGATGGTATCGGCATTTTGTTCCCTGATAAATGGCGGTTATTATTATGCTCCCCATATGGTGAGCAAAATAACGGCATCGGACGGCTCTGTAGTACAGAACATCGAGCCGAGGATATTGAAGCAGACGATTTCTGCGGAAACGTCGGAAAAGGTACGGGAATACTGTGTTCAGGTAGTGGAAGGAGAAAACGGGACCGGTAAGAGGGCGAGACCGGCAGGATAACGCGTCCGCGGCCAGAACCGGACAGCAGAGACGGTAGGACCTTCCGGAAAACGTGAGAAAAAGGAATACGTCGTATCCTTTTTGGGCTATGCTCCGGCAGACGACCCGCAGATAGCAATATATGTGGTGTTAAACCGTCCGAACGCGCAGAATCAGGACCTGGAAACACGAAAGGCATGTGTCATCGCCAAAAATATATTGACCGAAGTGCTTCCCTATTTGAATATCTTCATGACGGAGCCGCTGTCGGAGGAGGAGCAGAAGGAGCTTGAGGCGATGCAGATAGAGATACGCCAGCAGCTGACGGACGGGGCGCCCTCGGCGAGCGGGAACGATGTGAGCGGAAACGATGCGGGAGCGCCCGGTGGAGACGGGAACACCGCAGGACAGGGCGCAGAAGGCGCGGGCGGACAGAGCAGCCCCGGCAATTCCGGCAGTCCCGGACAGAACGGGGAAGGCGGAGCGGGACAGGCTCCTGAAGGGAACGGACAAAACGCTGAAACACAGCCGGAGGAGAGCAATCCTTATGTCAACGAGGACGGACAGCTCATCGACCCGGCCACAGGGGAGCCGATAACGGAGGATTCGGAAGGCTTTGAAATACCGGTGTCGGGCATCCTGGGAGGCTCAGGGAGCGCTCCGGCTCCGGAAACGCCGGAAAGCCCTGAAAGCGCCGGAAGTCCGGACACTACAGGAAGCCCTGAGGATACCGGGAACGCAGGCGGCTCCGGAAATGCAGGATAATACGGAATAACCTCATAGACCGGCTAATAGATTATAATAATCATCGGTTTATGAGGTTTTTTATGGAGAGGAGCAAGACCTTTCACAGAAAGAAGATAGTCATCATTTTTCTGGCGAGCGTGCTTTTGTTCGCGGGATTGTGCGCGCGGGTTACATATCTGATGATTTTTGAGTCGGCACATTACAGCGGGATGGCGGAGGAGCTTCACCAAAGAGAAAGAAAGATAAAGGCAAAGCGGGGCAGGATAATCGACTGCACCGGTAAGGTGCTGGCAGATAACCGGACGGTGTGCACGGTTTCGGTCATCCATAATCAGATAAAGGAGCCGGAAAAAGTGATAGCCATGCTCCAAAAGGAGCTGGAGATTCCCGGGGAAAAGATCCGGAAGCGGGTGGAAAAGGTCTCTTCTATAGAAAAGATAAAGAGCAATGTCCCGAAAGAAGTAGGAGACCGCATCCGGGAATACGGGCTTGATGGTGTCAAGGTGGACGAGGATTATAAAAGATATTATCCTTATGATGACCTTGCATCCAAGGTGCTCGGATTTACGGGAAGTGACAACCAGGGGATACTGGCGCTGGAAAGTAAATATGATGAAACGCTCTCCGGGAAGCCGGGGCTCATTTTGGAGATGACGGATGCACGCGGGGTCCGGCTGGAGGAGGAAGGTGAGAGCCGGGTGGAACCGGAAGACGGCGACGATCTTTACATCAGTCTGGATATCAATATCCAGCAGTATGCGACGCAGCTTGCGGAGCAGGTAAAAAAGGCGAAGGAGGCGGAGAGTGTTTCTGTACTTGTACTCCGTCCCGACAACGGGGAGATACTCGCGATGGTGGATGTGCCGGAGTATCATCTGAACGAGCCGTTTTCTTTGACTGATGAAGTCATGCTACAGGAGAGTGTTTCCGAAAACGGGGTGTCTGAAAAGCAAAAGCAGGAAGCGCTGAACCGAATGTGGCGCAATGCCTGCATCAACGATACTTATGAACCGGGCTCGGCGTTCAAGATAATAACCGCGTCAGCAGCATTGGAGGCTGGAGTGGTGACAGAGGAGGACCGGTTTGTATGCCCGGGCTATGTGACCGTGGAGGGACGGCGCATCAGATGTGCAAAAATATCGGGACACGGGCCGGAAAGCTTTGTGCAGGGAACGATGAACTCCTGTAATCCGGTATTTGTGACGGTGGGGCTAAGACTTGGCGCGGAGCGCTTTTATGAGTATTTTGACCGGTTTGGTCTGCTTAAAAAGACAGGTATTGATGTCCCCGGAGAGGCGGGAACGATCATGCACAAACCTGAAAATATGGGACCGGTGGAGCTGGCGACAGTATCCTTTGGACAGTCCTTTCAGATAACGCCGATCCAGCTGGCAGCGACCGTCAGCTCTCTGATAAACGGCGGGGTACGTATCACACCTCATTTTGCGGTAACGACGGCGGACCGGATATCGGGGCGGGAGACGCCGATAGAATGGAAAGAAGGAGAACGCATCCTGTCGGAGGATGTGAGCAGGCGGCTCCGGGAGATATTGTTTCAGGTGGTGGAAAACGGCGGCGGAAAAAATGGAAAGGTGGAAGGCTTTCGGGTGGGAGGAAAGACCGCGACGAGCGAGACGCTCCCGAGAGGTACAGGGCGCTATATTTCCTCTTTTCTGGGTTTTGCCCCGGCGGACGAACCGAAGGTTCTGGCGCTGTGCATCATCCGAAACCCCAAGGGCATCTATTACGGCGGTCAGGTGGCGGCGCCGGTGGTGCGTCAGCTCTTTGAAAATATACTTCCATATCTGGACGAAATAGAGTATGATGAGGAAAGGAACGGCAAAAAGGCATGACGGCATCCATATTGCTTCCGGCGCTTATTTCATTTAGCGTAAGCGCCCTGTTGGGACCTGTAGTGATTCCTTTTTTACGGAAGCTGAAGGCGATGCAGACGGTACGGGAGGAAGGTCCTGTCACCCATCGCAGAAAAAACGGGACGCCTACGATGGGCGGAATTCTTTTCCTGGCAGGAGTTTTTGTGTCCTGCCGACTGTTTGCAGGACAGTATCCCAAAATCATCCCGGTGGTATTTCTGACGCTGGGCTTCGGGCTTGTGGGACTTCTGGACGATTATATCAAAGTCATACTGCACCGTTCGATGGGACTGACTGCGCTGCAGAAGTTTTCCGCACAGCTTCTCGTGACGGGGATTTTTGCTTACTATCTGACTCACTATGCGCAGACGGAGCTTTTGATGAAGATACCGTTTCTGCCGGGGAGACTGCTGGATATCGGCGTTTGGAGCATTCCTCTTTTGTTTCTGGTGGTGATAGGTACGGTCAACGGGACGAACTTTACGGACGGACTCGACGGACTGGCAGGGAGTGTGACCGTTTTAGTAGCGGTATTTTTTTCGGTCGTAGCCATCGGTACGAAAAGCGGGATAGAACCGGCAACCTGTGCGGTCGCGGGCGGACTGCTTGGTTTTTTACTGTTTAACGTCTATCCCGCCAGCGTGTTTATGGGAGATACGGGTTCTCTTGCGCTGGGCGGTTTTGTGACGGGCACTGCGTATGCTTTGCAGATGCCGCTGTTTATCCCGATCGTGGGTTTTGTATATCTGGCAGAGGTATTGTCGGTGATGCTTCAAGTGGTCTATTTTAAATTGACCGGAGGAAAGCGCCTGTTTAAAATGGCACCTCTGCATCATCATTTTGAGTTATGCGGCTGGTCGGAGACGAGAGTTGTTGCGGTTTTTTCCATCGTGACGGCACTGCTGTGTCTCATTGGGCTGGCGGCTGTTTGAATTTTGGAATACGGGCGAAGAAGTCCGGAAAGGCGGTTTTTAAATATGGAACTACAGGGAAAAAAGGTACTGGTAGCAGGCTGCGGAAAAAGCGGTCTGGGCGCGGCGGGACTTTTAAAGAAAACAGGGGCATGCCCGGTGCTGTTTGATGAAAATGAAGAGATTGACAGGGAAAGCCTGACAGCGCGCAAGGATTATCCCGAAGGTGTTTTGCTGGTGCTTGGAAAGCTGGAGGATGCGCTGATAAAGGAACTTTCTCTGGCGGTCATCAGCCCTGGTATTTCCATTGAAGAGCCTTTTGTGGAACGGCTCAAGGAGGCAGGTGTTCCTATATGGGGGGAAGTGGAGCTGGCATGGCAGTTCGGAAAAGGCAGGCTGATAGCTATTACCGGTACGAACGGAAAGACGACTACGACGGCTCTCGTGGGAGAAATTTTGAAAAAGCATTTCGCTTCTGCGTTTATCGTAGGCAATATCGGGACGCCTTATACGGGAGAAGCACTGAAGATGACAGAAGAGAGTGTGACAGTTGCAGAAATAAGCAGCTTTCAGCTGGAAACGGCACAGAAGTTCCATCCGGAGGTGTCCGCTATCTTAAATATTACGCCGGATCATCTGAACCGTCACCATACGATGGACGGCTATGCAGCGGTGAAGGAATCAGTTACAAAAAATCAGACAAAACAGGACTTCTGCATCCTTAATTATATGGATGACAGGCTGCGCTCTTTTGGAAATGGGCAGTGCCCGGCTCAGACGATATGGTTTTCCTCAAAGGAAAAGCCGGAATCAGGCTATTATCTGAACGGGGAAAAAATCTGTCGCGATATGGGAGCCGGGGAAGAGGTGCTGCTGGATGTATCGGAGATGAACCTTATCGGCGTGCACAATTATGAAAATGTAATGGCGGCAGTCGCCTGTACTGCAGCCTTTGGCGTTCCGATGGAGACGATCCTTGATACGGTCCGCAGCTTTAGGGCTGTGGAGCACAGGATAGAGTATGTGGCGACTAAAAAGGGCGTCGTATATTATAACGATTCCAAGGGAACGAATCCTGATGCGGCGATACAGGCTGTGCGGGCGATGAAATGGCCGACGATACTTATCGGCGGAGGATATGACAAGCAGAATACATACGATGAATGGATAGAGTCTTTTGAGGGCAGAGTAAAGCTGTTTGTTCTGATAGGGCAGACGCGGGAGAAGATAGCGGAATGCGCAAGGGCGCATGGAATGACAGATATCGTCCTGGCGGACAGCTTTGAGGAGGCGATGGATATCTGTGTAAAGTCGGCGTGTCCGGGAGATGCTGTCCTTTTATCGCCCGCATGCGCGAGCTGGGGAATGTTTCCGAACTATGAGGTGCGCGGAAACATGTTTAAAGAATATGTGAATGGTCTGAAGGAGTGATAGCGTGGCAGGACGTAGAGTGCGGCGGAAAGCGGAACATTATTTTGATTACAGCCTTCTGTTCATCATCCTGTTCCTGACGGGCTTCGGACTGGTGATGATATATTCGGCGAGCGCTTATGATGCTGCCGGACAGATGGACAATGAATATTATTACCTGACGCATCAGGGCTTTGCAGTGGTGCTGGGAATAATCGGGATGTTTGTGATATCCGTGATACCGTATCATTTTTGGGAGCGCTTTGCAGTGCTTGGATACGGCGTGTCCATGGTATTGATACTTCTTGTGCTGACGCCGTTGGGAATAGAGGCAAACGGCGCGAGACGGTGGCTGAATCTGGGTATTTCGGTCCAGCCGGCGGAGATAGCAAAGCTGGCGATGATATTATTTTTGTCCAGCATGATATGCAAAATGGGACGTAATATCCGGACGGGACGGGGCTTCTGGTTTATTCTTGGAATGGCGCTCCCGCACTGTATTCTGGTGTGGAAGATAACCGATAACATGAGTTCGGCTATCATCATTTTCGGAATCGCGTTCCTGATGCTGTTTGTGGCAAGCCCTGATTACAAGCGCTTTGTAGGGATAGGAGCAGTGTGCGTTGTGGGCGCGGTACTGCTGGTATATATGATAACGAAGATGTCCAGTTTTGAAGGCGCAGGCTTCCGTGTCGAACGTATCGCAGCGTGGCTGGACCCGGAGGCATATGCATCCGGAAAGGGCTTTCAGACGCTGCAGGCGCTGTATGCGATAGGGTCCGGAGGAATTTTCGGGAAAGGCCTGGGACAGAGCATCCAGAAGCTGGGATTTTTACCGGAGCAGCAGAACGATATGATATTTTCGATTATCTGTGAGGAGTTGGGACTGTTCGGCGGCATTGCTGTGATACTCATATTTGTATTGCTCATCTGGAGACTGATGGTCATTGCAAATAATGCTTCTGACCTTTTCGGGGCGCTGCTTGTCGTAGGCGTGATGGGGCACATTTCCATTCAGGTGATATTAAATATCGCCGTCGTGACGAATACGATACCGAATACGGGAATTTCCCTGCCGTTTATCAGCTACGGAGGTTCGGCAGCCATGTTCATGCTGCTGGAAATGGGGCTTGTGATGAGCGTGGCAAGAGGCATCAGGCTTCGGGACGTATGAGGGGATGTCACGGGAAATGATATTTTTTCATATTATATAGCAAGGACGTCGGATGGAAGGTGGAGTTTTGGATTCCATTTGGATAAAAGGAAAAACCAGACTTTTGGGGGAAACGCGCATTCAGGGGTCAAAAAATGCGGCGCTTCCGATAATGGCAGCATGCGTGCTTGTGCCGGGGGTAACAGTGCTGGAAAATTGCCCGGATATTTCGGATATTTCCTGTATGTGCCGGATTTTGAACAGGATAGGAGTGAAGACGGCGCGGGCGGGAGAAAGCCTGATTGTAGATGCTTCGCAGGTTGATACGACAGAGCTGCCGTCAGAGGAGATGATCCGGATGCGTTCCTCTGTTATCCTTGCAGGAGCGTTGCTCGGAAGGTGCAGAGAGGTCTCGTTTTGTCAGCCCGGCGGCTGTGTGATTGGAGACAGGCCGATCGATATGCATATCGGAGCCCTGAAACGGCTGGGAGCGGTGTTTTCAGAAGAAACCGGAGGGTATGACGATGCGCTGCAGAATGCTGAGTCACATGGAATGCTCCGGGCAGAGGCCAGAGAGCTTTCCGGGGCAGAGATACATCTTCCCTTTCCGAGTGTGGGGGCAACGCAGAATGCTGTGCTGGCAGCGGTTCTCGCAAAGGGGATAACGCAGATACAGAACTGTGCAAGAGAGCCGGAAATCGTTTCTCTGTGCCGCTTTTTGAAAGGAGCAGGCGCAAAGATAGCGGGAGAAGGCAGCAGTATGATATCAGTGCAGGGGACAGAAAGGCTTCACGGAAGCAGTTACCGTATCGGGGCAGACAGAATAGTGGCGGGAACGTATCTTCTGAGCTGTACAGCGGCAGGAGGAGAGGTGTTTTTACGGGAAGCTCCGTCAGAAGAACTGGGGGCGGTCATTGGCATTGCGCGCAGGATGGGCGCGGCGGTCAGAGAGGACATATCGGGTATATCAGTTTCCCGGAAAGGAAAATTGCAGCCTTTGGAAAGTGTGGAAACGGGAGTGTATCCCGGTTTCCCGACAGATCTTCAGTCGGCTCTTTTGACGGCGCTGTGTCAGGCGGAGGGAAAAAGCGTTGTGACAGAGCGGATATTTAACGGGCGTTTCGGGGTATCGGAGCAGCTAAACCGGATGGGAGCGGGAATTACGATAGCAGGAGACAAGGCGGTGATGCGCGGAGGCAGGAGACTGACAGGGTGTACTGTGCAGGCAGGTGAGCTTCGCGGAGGCGCTGCTCTGACAGCGGCGGGGGTTTGTGCAAAAGGGACTACCCGGGTGGAAAACTGTCATTTCATCCGGCGCGGATATGAGGATATTGTGAGAGATTTCAAAAAAATGGGAGCAGACATTGGCACAGAAACGCAAACAGGATTATAAACTGGTGACGGGCGGAAAAGCCGGTAAAAAAGGAAAAAAGAAAAAAGTTTCTGGGGGAAAGGGGGCGTTCTTTTCCTCAGAGCGCTTTGCGCAGCCCCAAAAAAGAGGGCCTTCCCGGCGTTTTTGGCTGGGACTTGCAGTTGCGGGAGTCGTCTGCGCAGTGCTGCTGGGCGCTCTTGCTTTTGTGCAGATGCAGTTTCATGTAGAGAATGTTTCCGTTGAAGGAAATGTACACTACACGAAGGAAGAGATTGAGGAGATGGTCATAAAGGACAGGCTCTCGGCAAATTCCCTTTACTTGTCGTTTAAGTACCGTAATAAGGAAATCCGGAATATTCCATTCATCGAAAAAATGAGCGTGCGGGTCGATTCGCCAAACAGCATTACGATACGTGTCTATGAAAAGACAGTGGCAGGATATGTGGAATATATGGGACGGTATATGTATTTTGACCGGGAAGGTATTGTTGTGGAATCCTCGGAGACAAGAACTTCCGGGGTGCCTCAGGTAACGGGGATAGACTTTGACCATGTGGTTCTTTATGAGCCGCTTCCGGTAGAAGATACCGCCATTTTCAGTGAGGTGCTGTCGATTACCCAGATGCTTTCAAAATACGATATCGTGACGGACAAAATCTTTTTTAATAGTGAAAATGAAATCACACTTTATTTTGAAAATGTGCGAGCGCGCCTTGGAAAAGATGACCTGGAGGAAAAGGTGATGCGGCTTCAGCAGATACTGCCTAATCTTGAAGGAGAAACAGGTGTTCTGGACATGCAGAACTATTCGGATGACCGCAAAAATGTCACATTCCGCAGGGATGACTGACCGGGACAAAATATCGTCTAAAAATGAAAAAAAGAGGTTGCGTAAATCCGAAAATGATTATATGATAAATATTATGAAGTTTGTCAGGAATGAAGGAGGAAATACCCTTGCTGGAAATTAAAGTAAACGAGGCTGAGTCAGCGGCGCAGATTCTTGTGATAGGCGTAGGCGGTGCGGGCAACAATGCTGTGAATAGAATGATCGACGAGAAGATTGACGGTGTGGAGTTTATCGGGGTTAACACCGATAAACAGGCGCTGCAGTTCTGTAAGGCGGAGAAGCATCTTCAGATTGGTGAGAAACTGACGAAGGGGCTTGGTGCAGGCGCAAAACCGGAAATCGGCGAACAGGCGGCAGAGGAGAGCGCAGAGGAGATAGCAAAATCTCTCGAGGGCGTGGATATGGTATTTGTTACCTGCGGTATGGGCGGCGGTACCGGTACGGGTGCGGCTCCTGTTGTGGCAAAGCTTGCAAAAGATAAGGGAATATTGACGGTCGGCGTTGTGACAAAGCCCTTCCGCTTTGAGGCAAAGACCCGTATGAACAACGCACTTTCCGGTATCGAGAAGCTGCGTGACAGTGTGGATACGTTGATTGTAATACCGAACGATAAAATTCTTGAAATCGTTGACAAACGTACAAGCATGCCCGAAGCCCTGATGAAGGCGGACGAGGTGCTCCAGCAGGCGGTTCAGGGTATCACAGACCTTATCAACGTGCCTGCGGTTATCAATCTGGACTTTGCGGACGTGCAGACTGTCATGCGTGATAAGGGTATCGCCCATATCGGTATCGGTGAAGGCAAGGGTGAGGATAAGGCTGTAGTGGCAGTCAAGGGTGGCGCTGAGGGCGTCGGAGGAA
>UQDA01000027.1 GCA_900539715.1 uncultured Lachnospiraceae bacterium
TTCCCGTCCCAAAAAAAGCCGGGCGAAAAAACCCCGCCGGTCTTTTGTCATTCGCAGGAAAGTTTTAACGTTATGGTTGAAAAAAACACAGTAGTACGTTAAACTGGTAATACATTGAGAAGAATGGAAGGAGATCGATATAAAAATGAGAAGTGATAACGTAAAGGAAGGCGTTCAGCAGGCGCCTCACAGAAGTCTGATGAATGCTTTGGGAATGACTGCAGAAGAACGGAAGAGACCGTTGATAGGCATTGTAAATTCTTATAATGAAATCGTGCCGGGACATATGAATCTGGACAAGATAACGGAGGCGGTAAAGCTCGGCGTGGCAATGGCGGGCGGGACTCCGGTCGTATTTCCGGCTATCGCGGTGTGCGACGGCATCGCGATGGGACATGTAGGGATGAAGTATTCGCTCGTGACCCGCGATCTCATCTGTGACAGCACAGAATGCATGGTACAGGCACACCAGTTTGACGGTCTGGTATGTATCCCGAACTGTGATAAAAACGTGCCGGGCCTTTTGATGGCGGCGGCGCGGGTAAATATCCCTACTATCTTTGTATCCGGCGGCCCGATGCTCGCAGGGCATGTACACGGCAAAAAAAGAAGTCTCTCCTCGATGTTCGAGGCGGTCGGCTCAGTGGCGGCGGGTACGATGGATATGGAGGAGCTGGCGGAATTTGAAGAAAAGGTATGTCCTACCTGCGGTTCCTGTTCCGGCATGTATACCGCAAACTCCATGAACTGCCTGACAGAAGCGCTGGGAATGGGCTTAAAGGGTAACGGTACGATACCGGCAGTCTATTCCGACCGTATCCGGCTGGCAAAGCATGCGGGTATGCAGATCATGGAGCTGGTGCGCGCAAATATCCGTCCGAGGGATATCATGACAAAAGAGGCGTTTTACAATGCGCTGACAGTAGATATGGCATTGGGCTGTTCGACGAACTCCATGCTGCATCTGCCCGCTATCGCACATGAGGCAGGTGTGGAGCTGAACATGGAAATCGCGAATGAGATTTCCTCACGCACGCCGAATCTGTGTCATCTGGCGCCGGCAGGACCGACTTATATCGAAGACTTGAACGAGGCGGGCGGCGTGTACGCCGTTATGAACGAGCTGAACAAAAAAGGGCTGCTGCATACGGAATTGATGACGGTGACCGGCAAAACGGTAGGGGAAAATATCGCAGGCTGCAAAAACAGGGATCCGGAGGTCATCCGTCCGGTGGAACATCCTTATTCCGAGACCGGAGGTATCGCTGTCCTGAAGGGAAATCTTGCACCTGATACGGGCGTGGTAAAGCGCAGTGCGGTGGTGCCGGAAATGATGGTACATGAAGGGCCTGCAAGGGTATTTGACTGTGAAGAGGACGCAATCGGAGCGATAAAGGGCGGAAAAATAGTTCCGGGGGATATTGTAGTCATTCGTTATGAGGGACCCAAAGGAGGACCCGGCATGCGAGAGATGTTAAATCCTACGTCTGCAATCGCGGGAATGGGTCTTGGCTCCAGCGTGGCGCTCATCACGGACGGAAGATTTTCCGGCGCGTCCAGAGGCGCGTCAATCGGTCATGTTTCGCCCGAGGCGGCAGTAGGCGGCCCCATCGCGCTGGTGGAAGAGGGGGATATCATCAGCATCAATATTCCCGAGAACCGTCTGGATATGAAGGTTTCCGATGAAGAGCTGGCGGCAAGACGTGCAAAATGGCAGCCGAGGGGGTGTATAAAGCCGGGGGAGCCGAAGGTAACGACGGGATATCTGGCTCGCTACCGTGAAATGGTGACCAGCGGCAACCGTGGAGCGGTCCTGGAGATAAGAAAATAACCGCAATATAAAGGATGCCGGGAAATAAGGCAACTGTCGGGAGGGAGAGACATATGCTGTTAACAGGTGCAGAAATCATTGTCGAGTGTTTGAAGGAGCAGGGCACGGACATCGTGTTCGGCTATCCGGGCGGCTCGATATTAAATGTTTACGACGCTTTATACAAGCACAGAGATGAGATTTTCCACGTGCTGACGTCTCATGAGCAGGGGGCTGCCCATGCGGCGGACGGCTACGCGCGGGCGACCGGTAAGGTAGGCGTGTGCATGGCGACCAGCGGTCCGGGAGCAACAAATCTGGTGACAGGTATTGCTACGGCATACATGGATTCAGTTCCAATGGTAGCGATAACATGTAATGTAAATCTGCCCCTTTTGGGAAAGGACTCTTTTCAGGAGGTAGATATCGCAGGCGTGACGATGCCTATCACGAAACACGGATATATTGTAAAGGATATCAATATTCTGGCGGAAACGCTTCGAAAGGCGTTCCGTATCGCACAGTCCGGACGGCCGGGACCGGTGCTCGTGGATGTGACAAAGGATGTGACGGCGGCGGTATGTGATTTTATTCCTCAAAAGCCTGTGACGATAGAAAAAAAGAGCCGGTATGAACAGGCGGATATAGATGCTGCCCTTGCGCTGATAGCGGAAAGCAAAAAGCCGTATATCTGTCTGGGAGGAGGCGTGATACTGTCAGGGGCATCTAAAGAGGTGCGCTCTTTTGCAAAGAAGCTGGATGCGCCCGTGTGCGATACCCTGATGGGAAAAGGGGCATATGACGGTTATGATCCGCTTTATACGGGCATGATAGGCATGCACGGCACAAAAGCATCCAATCTGGGGGTGAGTGAATGCGACCTTCTGGTGGCACTGGGGGCACGTTTTTCGGACCGTGTCGTTGGAAACACGTCTCTTTTTGCTAAAAATGCGAAGATACTGCATATCGATATCGATGCGGCGGAGATAAACAAAAATGTCCATGCGGATGTTTCTGTCGTGGGCGATCTGAAAGAAGTCCTGGAAAAGCTGACGGCGGTCATGGAACAGGCAGATCATGGGGAGTGGACAGCGCATATCCGGGAGCTGAAGGAGAGATATCCGCTGAAATATGATAAGACAGAACTGAGCTGCCCTTATATTATGGAAGAGCTGGACCGTATTACGGAGGGAAATGCGGTCATTACTACCGATGTGGGACAGCATCAGATGTGGGCGGCGCAGTATTACCATTATACGAAGCCCCGCACCTTTTTATCATCCGGCGGTCTTGGTACGATGGGATATGGCCTGGGTGCATGTATCGGGGCAAAGATGGGCTGTCCGGATAAAATCTGCGTCAATATTGCGGGAGACGGGTGCTTCCGCATGAATTTGCATGAACTGGCTACGGCCAGCCGTTACGGAATCCCTGTCATTCAGATCGTCATCAACAACCATGTTCTGGGTATGGTCCGCCAGTGGCAGACTCTTTTTTACGGAAAACGTTACTCTCAGACGGTATTGGAGGACAGCGTGGATTTCTGTAAAGTGGCGGAGGGGCTTGGCTGTGAAGCGATACGCGTGCAGACAAAAGAGGAGGTTGCTCCTGCCATCGAAAGGGCGATTTCCCTGAACAGACCGGTCGTGATAGACTGCCAGATTCCGAAGGACGACAAGGTGTTCCCGATGGTTCCTGCGGGAGCGGCTATCAGTGAAGTGTTTGACGGGGACGACTTGAAAGAGTAACGGATGAATACTTTTTTTGATTAATAGGTTAATGAAGTAGTTGACTAAAGCGAAAGATGCGGGTACAATAGGCGAAAAGGCTGTACGCGCATTTTTTGTTTTATGGGTATGCGCCGTTTGACAGGATAGTCCTTTTTTGATATAGACGTTGTTTTGAGAAGGAGGAGAGCATATGTCGAGAGTTTATAATTTCAGCGCGGGCCCGGCGGTTCTGCCCGAAGAGGTCCTGCGGGAAGCTGCGGAAGAAATGCTGGATTACAGAGGCTGCGGGATGTCTGTGATGGAGATGAGTCACCGGTCGAAAATGTATCAGCAGATCATCGAAAAGGCAAAAGCAGATCTGCGGGAGCTGATGGGGATACCGGAGGATTACGAGGTGCTCTTTTTGCAGGGCGGAGCCAGTCAGCAGTTTGCGATGATTCCGATGAATCTGATGAAAAACCGTGTCGCAGATTATATCATTACCGGGCAGTGGGCGAAAAAAGCATGGGAGGAAGCTTCTATGTACGGAAAGGCGAATGTGGCGGCATCCTCGGAGGACGGGAATTTTTCTTATATTCCGGATTGCTCTGACCTTCCGATAGATAGGGCGGCAGACTATGTTTATATATGTGAAAACAATACTATTTACGGGACAAAATTTAAAAAGCTTCCGGATACGAAGGGAAAGCCGCTCGTGGCAGATGTTTCTTCCTGTTTTTTATCGGAGCCGGTGGATGTGGAGAAATACGGCGTGATATATGGCGGCGTGCAGAAAAATATAGGACCTGCGGGAGTTGTTATTGTTATTATCAGGAAAGACCTTGTCACAAAGGACGTTTTGGCGGGGACACCGACGATGCTGCGCTATAAGGTTCATGCAGATGCGGATTCGCTATACAATACCCCTCCGGCTTATGGGATTTATATTTGCGGTAAGGTTTTTGAATGGCTCAAAAAGCGGGGCGGTCTGGCTTCAATGAAGGAGTATAATGAAAAGAAGGCGAAAATTTTGTATGATTTTTTAGATGGCAGCAGGCTGTTTTCCGGGACAGTACGAAAAGAGGACCGTTCGCTGATGAATGTGCCGTTTGTGACAGGAAACAGCGCGCTGGATGAAAAATTTGTTTCAGAGGCAAAGAAATACGGGCTGGAAAATCTGAAAGGGCATCGCAGCGTCGGCGGTATGCGGGCCAGCATTTATAATGCGATGCCGATAGAGGGGGTAGAAAAGCTCGTTGCTTTTATGAGGCAGTTTGAAGCCGAAAATCTGTAAAGCGGCGGAAGTGGAGGAGAGTATGAGAAAATATCATTGCCTGAATCAGATCGCACAGGAAGGTCTGGATAGGTTTTCCAAAGAGTATGAGAGGACGGAGAGGATAGAAGAGGCGGATGGCATTCTTGTGCGGAGCGCTTCCATGCATGAGATGGAGCTGCCCGAAAATCTGCTCGCTGTAGCGCGGGCAGGCGCAGGGGTAAATAATATTCCGCTTGAGCGCTGTGCAGAGAAGGGAATCGTTGTGTTCAATACGCCAGGCGCAAATGCCAACGGGGTCAAAGAGCTGGTCATCGCGGGAATGCTCCTTGCCAGCCGGGATATTGTGGATGGGATAAAGTGGGTAGAGCAAAACAGTCGGAATCCGGAGATCAGCAAGACTGCGGAAAAGGAAAAAAAGCGGTTTGCGGGTACGGAGTTGGAAGGAAAGAAGCTCGGCATTATCGGTCTTGGAGCAATCGGCGTGCGGGTGGCGAATGCAGCGTGCCATCTCGGGATGGAAGTATTCGGGTACGACCCGTATGTGTCTGTAGACGCGGCGTGGAATTTGAGCAGGGGCGTACACCATGTGCTCGATGTCAGGGAGATATACAGCCGGTGTGATTTTATTACAGTGCATGTGCCGTTAATGGACTCTACGAAAGGGATGATAGGTACAGAGGCTGTTTCAGAAATGAAAGACGGTGTGATACTGCTGAATTTTGCCAGAGACCTTCTGGTGGAGGAAGAAGCAGTGCTGGAGGGAATTGCCGATGGGAAGATACGCCGTTATGTGTCGGATTTTCCGAATCCTGTGACAGCCGGAAAAAAAGGCTGCATCGTCATTCCGCATCTGGGAGCGTCCACAGAGGAATCTGAAATAAACTGTGCGGTGATGGCAGTGCGTCAGATGCAGGAATATCTGGAGAACGGCAATATCAAAAACAGCGTTAACTTTCCGGATTGTGATATGGGTGTATGTGCGTCCGCGAGCCGCGTTGTGGTATTCCATAAAAATATCGCGAATATGATTGCAAAATTTTCAGCGGTTGTAGGCGGAAACGGTTTGAATATCGCAAATATGATGAATCGTTCAAAAGGCGCGGTGGCGTGTACGATGATGGATTTGGAAAGCAATGCGGAAGAGGAGATTCTGGAACAGCTTGGGAAAATAGACGGGGTGTTCCGGGTGCGGAAGGTCGTATGACGGTATAAAAATTTTCCTGTCGGATAAAAAATCCCTGCAAAAGAGCTGTCAGGCTCCTGCAGGGATTTTTTGACTGTATAGTTTGCGGCTTTACCACTGGGTATCAAATCTGGTAATGGAGCCGTCGTCTAAATCGCCAAGGGATTTTTTGAGCTTTTCTTCGGTGGCGATGAACGCACGGTTTGCCAGATCCATATAGCGGATAAAAATATCTTCTACGGCAACGCCTTCTTCTTTGGCTATTGTTTCAAAAACGGGCATCATCCGGTCAAGCTGTACGGAAACCTGCGTTTTCTGGGGGTCAAGGTCTGGCATCGCCTGATTTGCATAGCTGGTGATGCGGTCTAAGAACTGTTTTTCCTGTTCGGTCAAAGCCATATCGATTCTCCTTTAAATATAAATTTTAAATGTAAATATTCATTCTGTCCGTCTGCGTGATTCAGGGGGCAGGCCTTTTTTGCAGGGCAAAAATTTATTATGAGCCCGCGGATATTACTGATTGCCGGTTTGCCGGTGAGCAGTAATCAGTGTTATCAAATCGCTCAGCTGTTCTATAATAACACTTGCGTAATCTTCTGTCAAAATGTAAAATAAAAGTATGTATAGAAATGACGGGAGGGTATTGGTATTATGACAGATAAACTGTATAGACTGATGGACTGGCCGGAAATTGAGGCTGTCATCTATTCGGAAGAGGATGAGCCGCACCGTATACTGGGAGCGCATCGGGAAGGTAAGGCAACGCTGGTTCAGGCTTTTTATCCGAACGCGGTATCCATGCAGATATGCCTGCCGGACGGTGCGACGGTTGAGATGGAGCAGGCGGATGAGACGGGCTTTTATGCTGCGCTTGTTGACAAAGCCGGACTCGGGGCATACCGGTTGTGCGCAGAATTTCCGGACGGGACAAAGGAGGTTTTTGACGATGCTTATCGTTTCGGACCGGTGATAACAAAAGAAGATACAGCGCGCTTTGCGGCCGGTATCCATTATGAGGCGTATCGTATGCTGGGTGCACATAAGATGACGATAGACGGTGTGGACGGCGTGCATTTTGCGGTATGGGCTCCGAATGCGCTACGGGTGAGCGCTGTGGGTGATTTTAACGGCTGGGACGGCAGACGGCATCAGATGAGCAGACTATGGGATTCCGGTATTTTTGAGATTTTTGTGCCCGGCGCAAAAGAGGGGCAGAATTATAAATTTGAGTTGAAACTGAAGGGTGGGCTGACGTATTTAAAGGCAGATCCGTATGCATTTGGACAGCAGATGCGTCCGGATACGGCGTCCGTGATACGGGATATCGATGGCTTTTCCTGGGAAGATGAAAGCTGGATAGCGGACCGGGAAAAGAAGGATTTTGATAAAGAACCGATGAGCGTTTATGAGATGTATCTGGGTTCTTTTGCAAAACCGGAGGACGGCAGGCTGTATTACAATTACAGAGAGCTTGCGCCGATGGTCATTTCTTATGTGAAGGAAATGGGCTATACCCATGTGGAGCTTATGCCGGTGATGGAACATCCTTTTGACGGCTCCTGGGGATATCAGGTGATAGGATATTATGCGCCGACCGCCCGCTACGGGACACCGCAGGATTTTATGTTTTTTATAAACGAGCTGCATAAGGCGGGAATCGGTGTGATTCTGGACTGGGTTCCGGCGCACTTCCCGAGGGATACATACGGGCTGTCCGCATTTGATGGAACCTGTCTTTATGAGCATAAAGACCCCCGTCAGGGTGCGCATCCTCACTGGGGAACGCTGATTTACAATTATGGAAGGCCTCAGGTGAGCAATTATCTGATAGCAAACGCACTTTACTGGATCGAGCAATTTCATGCGGACGGTATCCGGATGGATGCGGTGGCGTCTATGCTCTATCTGGACTATGGCAAGAATGACGGGGAATGGGTCGCTAATATGTATGGCGGCAATGAGAATCTGGAAGCTGTTGAATTTTTGAAGCATACGAACAGCATGATAAAAAAGCGCGGGCGCGGCGCGGTATCTATTGCGGAGGAATCTACCGCGTGGCCGAAGGTGACGGGAAATCTGGATGACGACGGACTTGGATTTTCCATGAAATGGAATATGGGCTGGATGAATGACTTTCTGGACTATATGCACTATGATCCGTATTTCCGTTCCTATCATCACAATGAGCTGACCTTTTCCATGGTCTATGCCTACAGTGAAAAGTTCATGCTTGTTTTGTCTCATGACGAGGTAGTTCATGGAAAAGCTTCCATGATAGGAAAGATGCCGGGAGAGGAAACGGAGAAATTTGCAAATCTGCGTGCGGGATATGGATTTATGATGACCCATCCGGGCAAGAAGCTTCTCTTTATGGGACAGGATATTGCGGAATATGATGAATGGAATGAAAACCGCAGCGTGGAATGGGAGCTTTTAAAAGAGAAAAAGCACGAGGGTATCCGGCGTTTTGTGAAGCGTCTGAATGAGCTGTACAGAAGCTGCCCTGCTCTTCATGAAAAAGATGGAGGTTGGGACGGGTTTGAATGGATAGACTGCATCAGTGCGAACGAGTGTAACCTTTCCTATTTGAGAAAGGCGGAACGGGAAGAGGATACGCTGCTGGTATGTGTGAACTTTGCCGATGTGGACAGGGAGAATTATGCGGTCGGTGTACCTTTTGAAGGAAAATATACAGAAATCTTAAGCTCCGATTCCGTCGAGTTCGGAGGAAAGGGCAGGATAAATGAAAATGTTCTGGAAGCGGATGAAAAGGGGGCAAACGGCAGGGAGCTTTCCATTAGTATCCGTCAGGCGCCGCTGTCTGTGAGCATTTTTGCCTATGCGCCATATACGAAAGAGGAGCAGGAGGCGCGCCGGAAGGCGAAAGAGGAGGCCGCAAAAAAAGCGAGAGAAGAAGCTGAAAGAAAGGCCAGAGAAGAGTCGGAAAGGAAAGTAAAAGAAGAGTCGGCACAGAAAGAAGCGGCTGTAAAGAAAGCCGAACTGGAAACAAAAAGGAAAAGGGCGCGTTGTGCGGCAGCTAAAAAACGCAGCGCCGGGAAAGGAAAGAAGAAGGCATGAGGATGTCTCTTATAGTTTTGAGTTTGCTGTCCCGGACAACAGCAGCGGAAGAAACGATACAGGATGTGGAAAAGCAGCTGGGGCTGATACAGCGATATCTGAACGAGCTGCCTGACAAGCTTTTGGGCCTGGGAATCAGGGTGGTGCTTGCGCTGGTGATATTTATCGTCGGCAGCAGGGTGATAAGTCTTATCCGGCGTTTTGTGCGCAGGGCGATGGAAAAATCTACAGCTTCGGAAGAGGCGGAGGGGTTTCTTGATTCTGCGCTGAAGGTGCTTTTATATGTTATCCTCGTATTTATGATATTGCAGCTGTTCGGTGTGGATGCAGCGAGTATTGCGACTGTGATAGGTTCGGTCGGAGTAACGGTCGGTCTCGCGATTCAGGGAAGTCTGGCAAACTGTATCGGGGGCATCATGATACTGATATTAAAGCCTTTTCGTGTGGGAGACTATATAATAGAAGATACCGGAAAAAATGAGGGCATCGTACAACAGATATCAGTGTTTTATACAAAGCTGGCAACTTATGACAATCAGGTGATACTGATTCCGAACGGTACATTGGCAAATTCCAGTCTGACGAATGTGACGGATGAGCCGGTGCGCCGTGTGGATTTAAAAATCGGCATTTCCTACAATGCAGACATCCGTACCGCGCGGGCCGTTATCGAAAAGATAGGTATGGAAAATCCCCTCCTGATAGCGGATAGAGGAATTTCAGTCAATGTTGATTCTTTGGCGGACAGCAGCGTGCTCCTGGCGATAAAATTCTGGGTAAAAAAGGAGGATTACTGGCAGTCCCGGTTTGAAATGCTGGAGGCTATCAAGTACGGATTTGATGAAAACGGCATCGAAATTCCGTTCAATCAGTTGGATGTGCATATAAAATCTGGCTCTTGACTTTAAAAAAAAATGAAGGTATAATTCCATAAAGTATCGCGGGAAAGCGATGCAAAAACGGCAGGCGACGCGAATTCGCCTGCCTGTTTTGTCTGATGGGAAACCTTTGGAATGCACGGTTTCAGGCAGACAAAATCCGCTCTTTGAGCGGATTTTGGGCGTTTTGTATGCGTCTGAGGATAAAAGAACACTGAAAGGAGAAATGACGAAAAGATGCTGAAAGTATTGACAAAATCGATTCGGGAATACAAACGTCCCTCTATTCTGACCCCTGTTCTGGTGTCACTGGAAGTGGTCATGGAATGTATTATCCCCTTCGTAGTAGCGCAGCTCGTCAATCACATCAAAGCCGGAAGCGGTATGGGAGTGATATTTGCCTATGGTGCGGTGCTGGTTCTTATGGCGG
Organism: uncultured Lachnospiraceae bacterium; assembly: GCA_900539715.1. GTDB lineage: Bacteria > Bacillota > Clostridia > Lachnospirales > Lachnospiraceae > Gallintestinimicrobium. The sequence goes on from UQDA01000027.1 coordinate 10,365, forward strand.
CAATGTCGCTGGCATTCGGAGCGAGCGCCGGTTCTACCTGTGCGACGGCGTCCTGCGGCTTTGCACGCAATTTAAGAAAGGACATGTTTTACAGGATACAGGACTTTTCCTTTGAAAACATTGACAGATTTTCCACGTCGTCTCTGGTGACGAGGATGACGACGGACGTGATGAACGTACAGATGGCGTATATGATGATTATCCGTATGGCAATCAGAAGCCCGTTGATGCTGGTCTTTTCCTTTGTCATGGCGCTCATCATGGGCGGAAAGATGGCGCTCATCTTCCTGTTCACGATACCGGTGCTCGGCATAGGGCTGTTTGCGGTAATACATAAGGTAGGACCTCTGTTTAAAAAGGTCTTTCGCAAGTATGATGCCCTGAACAATTCCATTCAGGAAAATATCAAGGGAATGCGCGTTGTAAAAGCGTTTGTCCGCGAAGACTACGAAAAAGAAAAATTCGGGCGTGCGGCAGAGGATGTGTGTCAGGATTTCACCAAAGCGGAGAAGATACTCGCTATCAACAGCCCCCTGATGCAGTTCTGTCTGTATGTGGTAATGATATTCGTGCTGTCCTTCGGCTCCTACACTATCATTACGAGCGGCGGTGCAGACCTGGATGTGGGACAGTTTTCTGCGCTTCTTGTTTACAGCTTTCAGATTTTGAACAGCCTTATGATGTTTTCCATGGTGTTCGTCATGGTGACGATGGCGCAGGAATCTGCACAGCGTATCGTGGAAGTCCTTCAGGAAGAGAGCACGCTGAAGAATCCGGAAGTTCCTGTGACAGAAGTGGCAGACGGCTCTGTGGATTTTGAAAGTGTAAACTTTAAATATTCCAAAGACGCTGAAAAAATGGCGCTGGCTGATATCAATCTCCATATTGCTTCCGGTGAGACGATAGGCATCATCGGAGGGACAGGCTCCTCTAAATCATCCCTTATCCAGCTGATATCCCGACTGTATGACGTTACGGAAGGCTCTGTAAGGGTAGGCGGAAGAGATGTAAGGGAATACGATATTGAGGCGCTGCGCGATCAGGTTGCGGTTGTTCTGCAGAAAAATATCCTGTTTTCCGGTACGATAAAGGAGAACCTGCGATGGGGGAATAAAAATGCGACGGATGAAGAGTTAAAAGAAGCCTGCAGACTCGCGCAGGCGGACGAATTCATTATGCAGTTTCCGGAGCAGTATGATACCTATATCGAACAGGGCGGTTCCAACGTATCAGGCGGTCAGAAGCAGCGCCTGTGTATCGCACGAGCGCTGTTGAAAAAGCCGAAGATACTGATACTTGATGATTCCACGAGCGCAGTGGATACAAAGACGGATGCTCTGATAAGAAAGGCTTTTCTGGATTATATTCCTGAAACGACCAAGATAATCATCGCTCAGAGGATTTCTTCCGTACAGGATGCGGACAGGATAATCGTAATGGACGGAGGAACGATAGCCGATATCGGGACACATGAGGAGCTGCTTTTAAAGAGTCCTATCTATCAGGAGGTTTATACGTCTCAGAACAAAGGAGGTGATCCGGATGAAAAATAAAGTCGGAGCTAAAAAAGGCACGTTAAAAAGACTTTTTAAAATGCTGTTTGAATTTTATCCGGTGCTTTTGCCTATGGTGCTGGTCTGTGTCGTATTAAACGCGATGATAAGCTCGGTCCCCGCGGTGTTCCAGCAGAATATCATTGCAGTCGTGGAACAGAGCTGGCAGACAAAGGACTGGGGCAGCGCATCCGGACCGATATTAAAATATGTTTCCCTGCTTATTGTTTTTTATGTTTTGTCATTGGCTGCAGGATATGCCTTTTCATATGGCATGGCGATCATCACGCAGGGGTCTTTGAAAAAGCTTCGTGTGAAAATGTTCAACGGAATGCAGGACCTGCCGATAAAATATTTTGATACGCACAATCACGGCGATATCATGAGCTATTATACGAATGATATAGATACGCTGCGCCAGCTTATCTCTCAGAGCATTCCGCAGCTGATAATTTCCTGTGTTTCCGTACTGACAGTATTTTGTATCATGATGTATTACAGTATCTGGCTTTTGCTGGTTGTACTGGCAGGCGTAGTACTGATGGGGGTCGTGACGAAAAAGGTCGGCTCCAGCTCCGCAAAATATTTTCTGCATCAGCAGATGGCTGTGGGAAAATCCGAGGGATTTGTGGAAGAGATAATGAACGGGCAGAAGGTTGTAAAGGTATTCTGTCATGAGAGAGAAACGGAAGCGGATTTTGACAAGATAAATGACGAGCTGTTTCATGTATCCGAGCAGGCAAACCGATATGCCAATATGCTTATGCCGATATTGATGAATATGGGCAATGTACTGTATGTCATCGTGGCTCTGGCAGGAGGAATCCTGCTGCTTGCGGGCGCACCGAATTTCAGCATATCGGGAATGGCGCTGTCTATCAGCATTACAGTTCCGTTTTTGAACATGACGAGACAGTTCTGCGGCAATATCGGACAGGTTTCCAACCAGATAAACTCTGTCGTTATGGGTCTTGCGGGCGCAGAACGTATCTTTGGCCTGATAGACGAGCAGGCAGAGAAGGATGAAGGCTATGTGACACTGGTCAATGTAAAAGAGGAAAACGGCGAATTGGTGGAATGCAAAGAGCGCACGGATATGTGGGCGTGGAAACACCCTCACAGCGCAGACGGCAGCATCACCTATACAAGACTGCAGGGCGATGTCCGCATGACAGAGGTGGATTTCGGATATAATCCTGAAAAGATCGTGCTGCACGATATCACGCTGTATGCAGAGCCGGGGCAGAAGGTTGCATTTGTAGGCGCGACCGGAGCGGGTAAAACGACGATCACCAACCTGATAAATCGTTTTTATGATATCGCGGATGGAAAGATACGTTACGACGGTATCAATATCAACAAGATAAAGAAGGCGGATCTGCGCCGTTCCTTAGGTATTATATTGCAGGATACGGTTTTATTTTCCGGTACCGTTATGGAAAACATCCGTTATGGCAATCTGGATGCAACGGATGGGGAATGTATCGGTGCGGCGCAGCTTGCGGGAGCACATGATTTTATCACGCGTCTGCCCGAAGGCTACAATACGATGATCACGGCGAACGGTTCTAATCTTTCCCAGGGTCAGAGGCAGCTGATTTCTATTGCAAGAGCGGCGGTGGCAGACCCTCCGGTCATGATAATGGACGAAGCGACCTCCTCCATCGATACGAGGACAGAGGCAATCGTGCAGCGTGGTATGGATGCTCTGATGCACGGCAGGACGGTATTTGTTATCGCACACCGCCTTTCTACAGTCCGTAATTCAGATGTCATTATGGTATTGGAGCAGGGACGCATCATCGAAAGAGGCAGTCATGACGATCTTATTGCTCAGAAGGGCAAATATTATCAGCTTTATACGGGAGCATTTGAGCTGGAATAAAAATGATATAAAAAATGCAGGGTGCGGAAGAAGATTTCTGTACCCTGCATTTTTGCGGAAAGAAATGAAAAAAGTGTGCGTCAGGGCGCACACTCCGCGTCGAGCGCAGTCGCGTCAGCGACAATTTCGCCGCGCGCGAGTACGCATAATCATGTTTTTTGTACGATAGGAAATGAAATTTCCTATCGTACAAAAAAATGCCGACTCGTTACGAATCGGCATTTTCATAAGTTCAGAGCTGGAAAAGGGACTCGAACCCTCGACCTACTGATTACGAATCAGTTGCGCTACCAACTGCGCTATTCCAGCGGACTCAACAATGAATATTATAACGGGTCTTATAGAATTTTGCAAGCACTTTTTTGAAAATTGAAAAAATAAATCAACAGTTCCGTACCTTGACAATGTCAGGTGATATGCAGTCTGCGGCCGGATGGATAAGCTGATACAAATAAATTACTTGACAGCATTTGTGAATCGTGCATAATGAAATGAAGGGTTAATATAACAAATATAGGATATGTCTGCCCGGACACGAGGAAGGAGAAGGCAATGACTGCTTACAAGAACAGAAGTAAAGAGGAACTGTTGAGGGAGAAGAGTCTGCTGGAGGCTCAGTACAGGGATTTTCAGGGAAAGGGATTAAAGCTTGATATGTCCCGCGGTAAACCGAGCGCAGCGCAGCTGGATCTTTCTATGGGAATGATGGACGTTCTGGACTGCTTTACAGATTTAAAGTGCGAGGCGGGCATCGACTGCCGGAACTATGGCGTAATGGACGGGATACCGGAGGCAAAGCGCCTTTTAGGCGAGCTGATAGAGGTCCCGGCGGAAAACATCATTATTTACGGAAATTCCAGCCTGAATGTGATGTTTGATGTGGTGAGCCACGCTTATACCCATGGCGTGATGGGGATGACACCGTGGTGTAAGCTTGACAAGGTAAAGTTCCTTTGCCCGGTTCCCGGTTACGACAGACATTTTTCGATAACAGAGTATTTTGGCATTGAAATGATAAATGTTCCGATGACACCGGACGGTCCGGATATGGATATGGTGGAAGCGCTCGTAAGTGAGGATGAGGCGATCAAGGGCATCTGGTGTGTACCGAAGTACTCTAATCCTCAGGGTTATACTTATTCAGATGAGACTGTCAGGAGATTTGCAGCGCTTAAGCCTGCAGCAAAGGACTTCCGCATTTTCTGGGATAATGCCTATAATGTGCATCATCTTTACGGCGAGCCTCAGGATGTGATACTGGAGCTTTTAGCCGAGTGTGAAAAAGCGGGCAATCCGGATATGGTTTATAAATTCAGCTCTACGAGCAAGATAAGCTTTCCCGGCTCCGGTGTAGCTGCAATTTCTGCATCCAAGGCAAACCTGGACGACCTGAGAACACAGCTTACCATTCAGACAATAGGCCACGATAAATTGAATCAGCTCAGGCATGTGAGATATTTTAAAAATATCAGAGGAATAGAGAAACAGATGGAAAAGCACGCAGACATCATGCGCCCGAAGTTTGAGGCGGTGCTGGACATTCTGGAGAGGGAACTGGGTGGACTTGAGGTCGGAACATGGACGAAGCCGCATGGAGGATATTTTATTTCCTTTGATGCAATGGAGGGCTGTGCAAAGGCTATCGTGGCAAAGGCAAAGGATGCGGGAGTCGTGATGACCGGCGCTGGCGCCACCTATCCTTATAAAAAGGACCCCCATGATTCCAATATCCGTATCGCTCCTTCATTCCCGCCGATAGATGAGCTGATTCAGGCGACGGAGCTGTTTGTGCTGTGCGTAAAGCTTGTGAGCGTGGATAAACTGCTGGAGAAGTATTGAGATCAGGCTGAGGGAGGTATAAGGTGGAGGCAGAACGGATCGATCAGCGCGAGGTGCTGGATGCCGCGATGGAAGCGGGACATATTTTGCTGGAGAACGGCGCGGAAATCTTTCGGGTGGAGGAGACCATCGACCGAATCTGCCGCCATTTCGGGGTAGAATCAGAAAATGCCTTCGTTCTGAGCAATGGGATTTTTCTGACGGCGGGAAGCGATAAAGAAAAAAGGTTTGCCAGAGTGGAGCATATCCCGGTACGGGGCGCGCAGCTTCACAGAGTGGCGGCCGTCAATCAGCTTTCCCGAGAGATAGAGGAGGGAAAATATAACATCCCGGAAATCCGGAAGCGATTATCGGAGATACGGACTGCTCCGGGAAAGTCAAAGCGGATGCGGGTGTTTATGTCAGGGCTTGGGAGCGGATGCTTTTGCCCGATGTTCGGCGGAAATCCGGCGGATTGTCTCGCAGCATTTGGGATAGGCATCATATTGTATCTGTATCTGCTCCGGGTTGGAGGCCGCTGTTCCAAAATTGTGGAAAATATAGGCGGAGGTATCGTTATCACGGTGCTCGGTCTGTTTTTGATACGCCTTCCCTTTGAAATGAACATAAGTCATATCATCAGCGGGGCTATCATGCCGCTTGTGCCGGGGCTGGCATTTACAAACGGAATACGGGATATCGCGGACGGAGATTATATCTCGGGTACAGTGCGGATGATAGATGCTCTGCTCGTGTTTTTGTCTATTGCGGCGGGTGTGGGCTTTGTTATCAGCGTATATCATCATCTGACGGGAGGGGCAATGCTGTGACGGCTTTGATGAAGGTATTAGCGGCGGGCATTGGTACGGTAGCGTTCGGCGCATTGTTTGGCGTTGCTGCACAATATTATCTGTATTGCGGTCTGATAGGCAGCGCAGGCTGGGCTGTTTACGTGGGATTGTGGGAAACGATGCATTTCTGGTCGGAGCCGACGGTAGTATTTCTGGCAACGGTGCTTGTTATCCTGCTATCTCGTTTTTTTGCGGTGCGTAAACGCTGTCCTGTGACGATATTTCTGATCAGCGGGATTTTGCCGCTCGTACCGGGAGCCGGGATTTATTGGACGGCTTATTATCTTGTGACGAATCAGCTGGATCTGGCGCTGTCGAAAGGATTTCTTGCGGTAAAAGTGGCAGTTGCCATTGTGTTGGGTATCGTCTTTGTATTTGAGATACCGCAGCGCTTTTTTAAAAAAGGCGGATTGGGAAAAAAGCGTGAAAGAAACATAGTGTAAAAATAAGCCATCCGGCTTATTTTTTACAAGGCTGTTTGTGCCGGAGCGTCACAAACAGCCTTTGTGGCATACCTCAAATTAGTTGTACGCTCCGGATTGGAGATTAAGATGACAAATTGTGAAGCATGTGCATATTTTACTTATGATGAAGATTATGAATGTTATGTGTGCGAGATGGACCTGGATGAGGATGAAATGGTGCGCTTTTTGAGCAGCAGCTTTGATGCGTGTCCTTATTATCAGCCGGGAGACGAGTATCGGATCGTGCGTCATCAGATGTAAAGATAATATCTGAAATTTTTGTAAAATAAGCCTCAGATTTTTAAAGCTTTTATAAACTGTATTGAAGCGCTTGACGGATGTACAGCAGCCGTGCTAAGATGCAGACATATCTTAAATTCTTATTTGAATACCGCCTTTCTAACGGGGCGGTCATTTTGTCCATGACGGCGGAAGTTCGCAGAAGGAGCTTTTGCCGGGCAGCTCAGAGATTCAGAAGACGTCTAGAGAATCCCTTATCATTACAAGTTATAACAGCATATCGGCAGGGTGCGCCGCAATCTTGGGCGGAAAGCATCAGACGGGAGGGCTATGCGCAGTCAGAGAGCCTGCAGACGTGAGAACAGGGCGAGGGATAGACCAAAAGAAGCCTTTTTTTCTGCACGTCGTTTCGTCCGGCAGTTTCAGGCCGATGTTCTTTCGGCAAAGTCGGACTTTGGGAAATGGGAGGAGGAATGTCCCATGAAATCTACAGAACACAAAAAAATCTTCCGTGCTGATACGGAAAAAGAAAACAAAAGGCAGTCAGATCAATCAGAAAAGAGGAAAATGATAGCGATATGCGCGGCGGCAGCAGCTATAGCGGTCATTTTATCAGGTGTCGGGATAGGTTATTCCGTTCGGAGGGCGAGCGAAGAGAATTCCTTGTCTTTTTCAGAAATGGAAAACAGCGTGAAAGATCAGATGCAGGAAGAGATGAAAAATGCAGCCTCTTATCTGGAAAAGCTGGACGAGAGTATCTCCGGAAACAGGGATAGGTTAAATGAAGTAAATGAGCGGCTGACGAAGAAGGAAGAGGCTTTTCTGGAATCGGAAACCTGGCGTGAGCAGCTCGAAAAAAATACATCCGGCATGACGGACCGCGTGACTCAGCTGGAGAAGATAACGCACACAAAGGTCAATGAAATAGAGACGGATATGGAGAGCGTCCACGCAGATATACAGGCGACACTGGAACAGATTTCTAAGGTGGCAGAAAGTCTGGAAGAACAAAAGGAGCAGGGGGCGAAAGAACATGGTCAGTCGGTTGAGGAGATAAACTGTGTGAACCAGTCTGTGCAGGAAATAGACCGGTCGGTGGAAAATATTGAAAATAAGCTGACTGATTCCTATGCAGGTTTAAAGGAACTGATAGAAAAACTGAGGACAGAGGAAAATAAAAATCATGAATCGCAAAAGGCAGACGGACAGGAAATTCTGAAAAATCAGGAGGAATTGAAAAAAGAATACCAGCTTCTTGTAAAAAATCTGTCCGATGTGGAGGGAAGCTTAAAGACCATTCTGGAGACGGATATGACGCAGATTTCAAAGGCGTTTTCAGATATGGCTTCAAGTTTTCAGGTAAAGGTCGATCAGCTGGGAAGTCTGTTGGAGACGCGGATGGACCGGATGGACGCGGGGATTATTGGTATTGATGAAGATTTAAGCGGGCTGGATCAGAGCATCGGAGGTCTGGATCAGAATATCAATGGTCTGGACCGGAATATCAGCAGCCTGGATCAGAATGTCAGTCAGAATCTGGCGGGTGTTACGGACAGGCTGGGGGAGCTGAACGTAGGGGTTCAGAACAGTCTTACGCTTTTGGAGCAGAATTTTGCAAAACATATGAATGAACTTAGCCAGATGTCAGGCGAGGGGACAGGGGCACTCAAGGCGTATATGAGTGAGCTGAATGAGGCATTGAAACAAAATCTGAATCAGGTTTTTACATCTGTGAGTAATGGCAAGACCGGTCTGGCATCCGCATTGCTCACAAAAGGGGTTTCTGCAGATGATGATGCGACATTTGCAGAACTGAAGGATGCTGTTTTGAGGATTCCGCAGAAGCTGGTCATCGGTGTGCAGGAAGTTCCGGGTACGATCACATATCATTATCACTATCATGCGGATGCTTCGGGGGAAAATCCGCATACGGAAACCGGTCCGGTACAGGGAGGGTGCTATACGGTTCCGAAGCATCATGTACATAGCGAGGATGCGGGCTGCTATACGATAAGAAGATACCATGAACATAATGACAGCTGCCCGGGACATTCGGTGTGGGTGGACTGGGTCCCGAATCAGGAGCCCTACTGGGGCTGGGTATATGAGTGTAACGACCAGCCGATAAACGCGGCGGAAAAGGTGTTGAGCTGTTCGAAATCTACAGCAACAATAGATTATTATGGAGTATCCTGCGGCTGGGTGGATGGACAGATTACCGGGGCGGAAATCATATACGATAAAGACGAAGTAAAAAGGCGGGCTGAGGAGGCAACAAAGAATGCGGCGCAGCCTGTGGAGGAAGAGCGGCTGCCGGAAGAAAGCGTAGAGACGCTGCATCCGGAAGGGAGTCTTCCCTTTGCACCACCGGGAGACATCGGACATCCGGAAAACGGTGTGGAAACAGAGCCGGAAGTCGGTGTGGAAACAGAGCCGGAAGCTGGTGTGGAAACAGAGCCGGAAGCTGGTGTGGAAACAGAGCCGGAAGCCGGAACAGAAACGGAGCCGGAAGCCGGAACAGAAACAGAGCCGGAAGGCAGTGTGGAATCGAAGCCGGAAAGCAGCACGGAGACCGGGACAGAGTGAGAGAAAGCCGTTTCCGATGGACTGACGGGGCATAACAAATATATTATGTTTTTATAAAAATTGCCACAGGGAATTGCGCAACGACTCCCTTTCTGATAAAGTAGAGATTAAAGCTAAGATAAGGGAGAACAAAAGTACGATGGGAAGTACAACGGTAATGTTGATCATTATTATTGCGTGTGTGATTCTGTCAGGATTTTTTTCGGCAACGGAAACGGCATTTTCTTCTATAAACCGGGTGCGTCTGAAAAATCAGGCAGAAAAAGGAGATAAGCGGGCAGAGCAGGTGCTGCGTCTGGCAGAAGATTATGACAGTCTGCTCTCAACGATTCTGGTAGGAAATAATATTGTGAATATCGGATGCACGTCTCTGGCGACGATTTTATTCGTGAAGCTTCTGGGCGAAGAAGCGGGGGCGGGTGTGTCTACTCTTGTTACTACAGTGGTAGTGCTGATATTTGGCGAGATTTCACCAAAGAGTATCGCAAAAGAATCGCCGGAAGCATTTGCGCGTTTTGCAGCTCCGGTCATCAGTGGTCTGTGCATGGTGCTGACTCCGGTCAACTGGCTGTTCGGTCAGTGGAAAAAGCTTTTATCCCGCGTGTTTAAAACATCTGGTGATCAGAAGATAACACAGGAGGAGCTGGTTACTATCGTGGAGGAGGCGCAGCAGGAGGGCAGTATCGACAGTGATGAAGGAACGCTCCTGCGCAGCGCGCTGAATTTCCATGATCTGGAAGTTGGAGATATCCTTACTCCACGTATTGATGTGGAGGGAATTTCAGTGGACAGTACACAGGATGAGGCCGCGCAGATTTTTGCGGACACGGGATTTTCACGTTTGCCCGTTTATGAGGAATCGCTGGATCATATCGTCGGAATACTGTACCACAAAGATTTCTTTAATCAGATTTATGGTACGGGAGAAAATATCCGCAGTGTAATACGTCCGGTGGTGTTTGTAACGGAAAGTCAGAAGATTGATGATCTGATGCAGGAGCTAAAGAAGAGAAAGCTTCATATTGCAGTTGTGCTGGATGAGTTCGGAGGAACTGTTGGAATCGTGACTCTGGAGGATATTCTGGAAGAGCTTGTAGGAGAAATCTGGGACGAACATGATGAGGTCGTTCAGTCTATTGAACAGATATCCGAACGGGAATACAAAATCAGCGGCAGGGCGAGCGTGAAAAAGCTGTTTGAGCTTTTGGATGCAAATCCGGATACAGAGGTATCGACTGTGGGCGGCTGGGTCATGGAGCAGCTGAAACGGATTCCGGTTGAAGGAGATTCCTTTGAGTACGAAGGGGCGAAGATAATCGTCCTGGAAATGGATGAGAAGCGGATAGAGCTGATACGATTGATACTTCCGGAAGAAATCCGGGAAGAGGAAGAATGATAAAAGGGGTTGCCGCTGATGCGTCAACCCCTTTTTGTAAACTGTCAGATGGACAGCGTTACAGAATCGCCAGAAGAACAAAGTTTAATACGAACAATGCGGTGCAGACCCAAAGAACCGGATGCACTTCTTTTGCTTTGCCCTTGCAGACTTTTACGATGCAGTAGAAGATAAAGCCTGCTGCAATACCGTAGGAAATGCTGTAGCAGAGAGCCATAAAAAGACCTGCAAAGAAAGCGGGTACGGCCTCGCTGAAGTCATTCCAATCAATCTCTTTGAAAGAGGAGGTCATCATCACGCCGACAGCAACGAGTGCGGGCGCTGTAGCAGCAGAAGGAACTGCGCTGACAAATGTTGCAAGGAAAGCGGAAAGCGCGAAGCATATTGCAACAACAACGGAAGTAAGACCTGTACGTCCGCCTGCACCGATACCGGATGCGCTTTCTACAAATGTCGTTGTATTAGATGTTCCGAACAGTGCGCCGATAGAGGTGGCTGTGGCATCAGCAAACAGCGCTTTGTCCAGTCTGGACTTAAAGCCGGAATTCTGGTCCATCAGGCGTTCGTCCTCTTCGCTGAAGATACCGCTGCGGCGGCCGGTTCCGATAAAGGTTCCAATCGTATCAAAGGTATCGGAAATGCTGAAGGCAAAAATTGTTATCAGCACGAGGGGCAGCTTTGCAGGATCTGTAAACAGGCTTGTGATACCGCCTTCTTTAAAGATGGCAAGAAAGGTAGTCGGCAGAGCCTGACATGCTTCGGTGAAGCTTGTAGTATCCTGAGGGGCTGTCACGCCGAAAGGAATACCTATCAGGGTAGTCGCTACGATCGCGATCAGGATAGCGCCCTTTACATTTTTAACGAGCAAAATAGTTATCAGGGCAAGACCGATGAGGAACACCCAGAATCTGGGCTGGTTTAAGGTGGACAGGGCAGGAACGCCGCCGTCAAAATTGATGATTCCTACATTTAACAGTCCGATATAGGCAACGAAGATACCGATGCCTCCGCCGATGGCATTCTGAAGACTGTTGGGAATGGCTCTGATGATAAACTTGCGCAGCTTTGTCACGGTGATGACGATATTTAAAATACCGCAAATAAATACCATAGACAGAGCCTGCTGCCATGTGAATCCAAGACCGAAGCATACCGTGTAAACGAAGAATGCGTTCAGTCCCATGCCGGGCGCCTGTGCGTAGGGAACGTTAGCGACCAGACCCATCACCAGCGTGCCGATAATGGACGCGATGATAGTTGCAAGAAAAACGGCGCCCCATTCCATTCCGGACTGAGAAAGGATGCTGGGATTGACGATGATGATGTAGGACATCGCAAAGAATGTCGTCAGACCAGCCATGAGCTCAGTGGAAACGGAAGTCCCGTTCTCCTTGAGTTTGAAAAATTTTTCCATAGCTACCTCCTTGGTATGTTAGAAAATAATAGTGTTCCAAAAGGAACTACAATTCTAATCATATAATAAACTTTTATAAAAATCCAGCTAAATTTATAAAGTTTTTATAAAGGCAAAAAAGGGAGCAGATATGACACGGCTCCCTTGAGAAAATGAATATTATGCGGCATTTGCTGTAGATTGTGATACAATGGTAATTCGTCCCTGTCCGTAAGGGTCGGCATATTCTTTGCCGACAGAACCGCCAAGGTTTTTGGTATTGCCCTGACAGAAGTTGTAGATGCAGTTTCCGTGTTCATCCTGAAAATAAGCAGGAGTGGATTTGGTAAAGGTTTCCTGGGTATCGATCCCGATATAAGCTATCTGCGTATCTCCGTAGTCAATTATTTTATATGGAGGGAATAGCGCAGTGGACGTCGTTAGGGTGAAGGATAACGATGTCGTTGTTTCCGGCAGTCTGCTTTGCCTCAGGCGTGACCGGAGCCGCGGCAGCGGTCAGGTTCATGGAAAAGATAAGGGCTCCGGAAAGCGCAAGAGCAGATAGTTTTTGGTATTTCACAGGTGTTCAGCCTCCTTTGCATGGAATCTGGTCAGATTGTTCTTATATCGCGGTCGTAACACGGCGGAAATGGAAAAACAACACAGGAAGCTGTATTTTACACAAAATTAATAGATATCTTACAGGCATTTTTTATAGCGGTGTTCAATGAATTGGACGACCTGATACAGTCCCATGGCGATAATGCATAAGATAAGGATAGAGGTAATAAGAACATCGAGCTGAAATACCTGACTGCTGTAAATGATAAGATATCCAAGCCCGCGTCTGGCTGCCAGAAATTCTCCTATGATAACGCCCACAAGAGCAAGGCCTATATTGACTTTCATGCTGCTTAGGATGGTCGGGATGGAGGCGGGCAGAACCACTTTAAAAAAGGTATCTCTTCTGGAACCGCCGAGCGTGCGGATGAGTTTCAGTTTTTCGGGATCGACCTGTAAAAATCCGGTGTAAAGGTTGATGATGGCACCGAATAAAGCGACAGAGATTCCTGCAACGATGATGGTATCGATGCCGGTGCCGAGCCATACGATAAGGAGCGGCGCAAGGGCAGATTTCGGAAGACTGTTCAGAACGACCAGATAAGGCTCGGTGATTTCTGAAAGGCGTTTGGAATACCATAAAAGAGTGGCGGCGGCAAGGCTGATGAGTACGATGAGAAGGAAGCTTACGACTGTTTCGGTCAATGTGACGCCGATATGCAAAAAGAGGGATTTGGTGCGGAGCATTGAGATAAAGCATGCTGCAACGCGTGAGGGACTGGAAAAAAAGAAACTGTCTATCAGCCCGTTGTCCGCACAGGCTTCCCATCCTCCGAGAAATAAAATAAGCAGGAATGCTCTTGTCCAGCGAACAAAGCGGTGGTGCTTCAAATGGGCGCGCACATATTCCTGTTGGGCAGCGGAGTCATTTTTATTTGCTTTCATCTGATAATTCCTCCCAGATCTGATTGAAGTAATTGCCGTATTCCGGAGTCTTGCGGGCGGCAAGAAGAGAATTGTCCGGAAGAGTCAATGAAATTGGAAATTCCGCTTTCACATGGGCGGGACGCGGTGACAGAACAAGAACCCGGTCTGCAAGGCTGATTGCCTCCGAAAGGTCGTGCGTGATAAGGATAGCAGTTTTGCCGGCTTGCCGGATGATGTGTGCGATGTCGGCCGAGACGGTCAGGCGGGTCTGATAATCCAGTGCAGAAAAGGGTTCATCCAGAAGCAGGATGTCTGGTTCCAACGCCATTGTACGGATGAGAGCAGCGCGCTGTTTCATGCCCCCGGAAAGTTCGGTTGGTTTTTTGTGTATAAAAGCGGACAGACCGTAATCATCGAGCATCCGGCGAACGCGTTCCAGATTCTCAGGAGTCATACGGTGGTTTATTTCCAGCCCAAGAGTGACATTTTTCCAGATATCCCGCCATTCGAAAAGGTGGTCGTGTTGGAGCATGTATCCGATCCCGGGTTTCTGTCCGTTTTTTCCATAAAAAGTGATACCGCCCGAGGATGGTGTCAAAAGTCCGGCAATAAGTGACAGGATTGTGGATTTTCCACAGCCGGACGGGCCGACGATGGCAAGAAATTCCCCTTCCCGCACGGAAAAGGAAATATGGCTGAGAGCTGCGGTTTCCCCGGTGAGGGTATGATAAGAATAGGAAAGATCATCCACTTTTAAAATTTCGGATTCCATTGGGAATGTTCCTCTCTTTGTTGATATATAGTTATTATTATGCGCGCTGGCGGGGAAGGTGACGCCTGGGAGCGGACGGATTTGTGACCGTCCAGATGCCTGACTTCTGAAAAAAATGCTTTACTTTATTGCAATAAAGCGAAAAATGTGCTAGTATCGTATTTATTCATATATTTCTATAGAGAAATCATCACATCGTTTATGAGGAGGAGTGAGGCTCATGGCGCAGCTTTGGGGCGGGCGCTTTACAAAAGAAACGGATGAGCTGGTGTATCGGTTCAATGCCTCGATTTCTTTTGACAGGCGCTTATTACAGCAGGATATCGAAGGCAGCATCGCCCATGTGACGATGCTGGCAAAGCAGCAGATTTTGACGGAAGAGGAAAAAGAGCAGATCATCGGAGGTCTTACGGGGATTCGGGAGGACGTTGAAGCGGGAAGGCTTCCGATCACGGCAGAATATGAAGATGTACACAGCTTTGTGGAGGCAAATCTGATAGCGCGCATCGGCGAAGCGGGCAAAAAGCTGCATACCGGCAGGAGCCGCAACGATCAGGTGGCGCTGGATATGAGACTGTATGTGCGGGAAGAGGTATTGGAGACGGACGCACTGCTAAGGGCATTGATGGAAACGCTCCTTTCCGTTATGGAGAAAAATCTGGACACCTATATGCCGGGCTTTACCCATCTTCAGAAGGCACAGCCGACGACGCTGGCGCATTATGTGGGAGCGTATTTTGAAATGTTCAAGCGTGACCGGCAGCGTATGAAGGATATTTACAGACGGATGAATTTCTGCCCGCTGGGAAGCGGGGCGCTGGCGGGAACGACATATCCGCTGGATCGGGAGTATACAGCAGAGCTGTTGGGATTTGAAGGACCGACATTAAATAGCATGGATTCGGTTTCAGACCGGGACTATGTGATAGAATATCTGTCGGCGCTTTCGATGGTAATGATGCATCTGAGTCGTTTTTCGGAAGAAATTATTTTGTGGAACAGCAATGAGTATCGTTTTGTGGAAATCGATGACGCCTATTCCACAGGGTCTTCTATCATGCCGCAGAAAAAGAATCCTGATATTGCCGAGCTGGTCCGGGGAAAGACAGGACGGGTCTACGGTGCACTGATGAGCCTTTTGACGACGATGAAGGGGCTTCCGCTTGCATATAACAAGGATATGCAGGAAGATAAGGAGCCGGCATTTGATGCGATTGATACTGCAAACGGCTGCCTGAGGCTGTTTGAGGGAATGGTTCGTACGATGAGGTTTCATAAAGACGTGATGGCGAAGTCGGCCATGAACGGATTTACAAATGCGACGGATGCTGCGGATTACCTGGTCGTGAAAGGTGTGCCCTTCCGGGATGCCCACGGGATAATCGGACGGCTCGTATTGTATTGTATCGAAAAGGAAAAGAGCATCGAGGAGTGTTCCCTTGACGAATTAAAAAATATCAGCCCTGTTTTTGAAGAGGATATCTACGAGGCGGTAAGCCTGAAAACCTGCGTTGAGAAGCGGCTGACCATCGGTGCTCCGGGGCAGGAGTCTATGAAAAAGGTCATTGCGGCAAACCGTGCATATATAGAAGAAATGTGACAGGTCATTGGACAACATCAGAGAGGAGATATGAGAAGATGAGCGAAAAATTAAGAGTCGGCGTATTGGGCGGCACAGGTATGGTGGGACAGCGTTTCATTTCGCTGTTGGAGGGTCATCCGTGGTTTGAGGTGACGACGATTGCGGCAAGTCCCCGTTCTGCGGGTAAGACGTATGAAGAAGCCGTGGGCGGCAGATGGAAGATGGACAAGCCGATGCCTGAGGCAGTCAAAAATATCGTGGTGATGAACGTCAACGAGGTGGAGAAGGTATCTTCTCAGGTTGACTTTGTATTCAGCGCGGTAGACATGACAAAGGATGAGATAAAAAAGATAGAAGAGGCCTATGCAAAGACGGAGACACCTGTCGTTTCCAATAACTCTGCACATCGCTGGACGCCGGACGTTCCGATGATAGTGCCGGAGATAAACGCTGAGCATACAGAGGTCATTGAAGCGCAGAAAAAGCGCCTTGGCACTTCGAGGGGATTTATCGCAGTAAAACCCAACTGCTCTATCCAGAGCTATGCTCCTGCACTTACCGCATGGAAGGAATTTGAGCCTTACGAGGTGGTCGCTACGACATACCAGGCAATTTCCGGGGCAGGTAAAACCTTTGCGGATTGGCCGGAAATGAACGGCAACATCATCCCCTATATCGGCGGCGAAGAGGAGAAGAGCGAAAAAGAGCCGTTACGTATCTGGGGCAAGGTGGAGGATGGTGTAATAAAGCCTGCGGAGGCTCCTGTTATTACCTGTCAGTGTATCCGCGTTCCGGTGCTGAACGGGCACACAGCGGCGGTATTTGTGAAGTTCCGCAAAAAGGTGACGAAGCAGGAGCTTATCGACCGTCTCGTGAACTTCTCCGGCGAGCCCCAGAGGCTTGCGCTCCCCAGTGCACCGAAGCAGTTTATCCAGTATCTGGAGGAGGATGACCGTCCTCAGGTTTCCAAAGACGTGGATTTTGAAAACGGTATGGGGATTTCTGTGGGCCGTTTAAGAGAGGATACAGTTTATGACTGGAAATTTGTGGGACTGTCCCACAATACCGTCAGGGGCGCTGCCGGCGGGGCGATTTTGTGCGCAGAGCTTTTAAAGGCGCAGGGCTACATTGCCAAAAAGTAAGGCAGTTCCTGGACTGTTCAAAAGGAAAGGTGTATGGGAAAAAAGTTATTCATCGCTGAAAAACCGAGTGTAGCGCAGGAGTTTGCAAAGGCACTGAAATATGATATGAGCCGCAGGGACGGATATCTTGAGTCGGAGGAGGCTGTTGTGACATGGTGCGTCGGGCATCTGGTAACGATGAGTTATCCTGAGGTTTATGATATCAAGTATAAAAAATGGTCTGTGGACACGCTCCCGTTTATCCCGGAAACCTTTCGGTATGAGGTCATTCCCGGCGTAAAAAAACAGTTTGATATTGTATGCGCTCTTTTAAACCGTCCGGACGTGGATACGATTTATGTATGCACCGACTCCGGACGGGAGGGAGAGTATATCTATCGTCTGGTGGAACAGGAAGCTGGCGTTTCGGGCAAAGACCGCCGCCGGGTATGGATAGATTCCCAGACGGAAGAAGAGATACAGCGCGGCGTCCGGGAGGCGAAGGCTCTTTCGGAATACGACCATCTGGCGGATGCGGCGTATCTGCGCGCAAAAGAAGATTATCTGATGGGAATCAATTTTTCACGGGTTTTGACGCTGAAATACGGTAGCAATGTGAAAAATTATCTGCGCCGCGACCGGGCGGTAATATCCGTCGGCCGCGTTATGACATGCGTACTCGGCATGGTGGTCAACCGGGAAAGGGAGATCCGCTCCTTTGTAAAAACGCCTTTTTACCGTGTGACGGGAAACTTTTCGATTCCGGTGGAAAACGGAAAGGAAAGGGCTTTTGAAGGGGAGTGGCGCGCGACAGAAGGCAGTGCATATTTTGCATCGCCCCTTCTTTATAAGGAAAACGGCTTTAAGGAGAAAAAGTCTGCGGAAGAGCTGATGGAAAAGCTGGGAGCCGTCTTGCCGGAAGGTAAGCCGGGGCAGGAGTTTTCGGGGGCTTTTCTGGAAAAATGCGAGAAAAAAAAGGAACAGAAAAATCCGCCCCTGCTCTATAATCTGGCTGAGCTGCAAAACGATTGCTCCCGGATGTTTAAGATAAGTCCGGATGAGACACTTAGGATCGCGCAGGAATTATATGAAAAAAAGTTAACGACTTACCCCAGAACCGATGCTCGCGTGCTCTCTACGGCGGTGGCAAAGGAGATACATAAAAATATCGGAGGGTTGAGGGGCTTTTCTCCGGCGTCGGCATTTGCCGTGCAGATACTCGAAAGCGGCTCCTATAAAAATATCGCAAAGACACGGTATGTGAATGATAAGCAGATAACCGACCATTATGCCATCATTCCTACAGGGCAGGGACTGTCCGCGCTCCGCAGTCTTTCCGGCGGGGCGGCGAAGGTATATGAGGTGATCGTGCGGCGGTTTCTGAGTATTTTTTATCCGCCCGCAGTTTATCAGAAGGTGGCGCTGACGGCGCTGGCAAAATCCGTATCGCTGCCTCAGGGAGAGCGTTTTTTTGCCTCTTTTAAGGTACTGACACAGGAAGGATATCTGGCAGTGAGCCGTCCGTCTTTTTCCGGGAAAAAAGAGGAAGAGGATAAAAAGGGCGGTGAAGAGGAGGAGACTCAGTGTGACGAGGCGTTCCTGCAGGTGCTGGCAAAGCTGAAAAAAGGGGCGCAGCTCCCGCTTTCCGGACTGTCGGTGAGAGAGGGCGAAACGTCTCCGCCGAAACGCTATAATTCCGGTACATTGATATTGACGATGGAAAATGCGGGGCAGTTTATCGAAGATGAAGAACTGCGCGCCCAGATAAAGGGGAGCGGTATCGGGACGTCTGCGACCCGGGCGGAGATTTTAAAAAAGCTTGTAACGATAGAATATCTGGCGCTGAATAAAAAGACCCAGACTATCACGCCGACGCTCATGGGAGAGATGATCTATGACGTCGTTTCAGATTCGATACGGCCGCTTTTAAATCCGGCGCTGACCGCCAGCTGGGAAAAGGGGCTTACGGGCGTGGCGGAAGGAACTATCACGCCGGAGGAATATATGGGGAAGCTTGACGATTTTGTGCGGAGACGCACGAATATCGTCAAACAGCTGCATAATCAGGCGGTTTTGTACCGCCAGTTCGATGCGGCAGCTACTTTTTACAAAAAGAAGGAGACACAGCCAAAGAGCCGTGCCAAAAAGGAGGAAACGAACTATGGAAGCAATGAAGATAAGCAGCCTGTATCATCTTGAAAAGACGATAGCGGCCACTTTTCTGGAACAGTTTGAATATCCCTGGGAAGCGCTGGCAGGTCTTCGTGAGTTTATCGTAACGCTCGGAAACAGTCTGCCGCAGGACCGCTTTGAAAAGCGGGGAGCGGATATCTGGGTCGCAAAGAGCGCGCAGGTCGCGCCGACAGCCTGTATCAATGGTCCCTGTATTGTTGATGAGGATGCGGAGATACGGCATTGTGCTTTCGTGCGGGGGAGTGCGATCATTGGAAAAGGGGCTGTGGTAGGCAATTCCACAGAGCTGAAAAATGTAATCTTATTTGATGGAGTTCAGGTTCCCCATTATAACTATGTGGGAGACAGTATTCTGGGGTTCAAAGCCCACATGGGTGCAGGGGCGATAACCTCCAATGTCAAGAGTGATAAAACGCCGGTCGAGGTAAAGGCCGGAGAAGTCAGGATTTCCACCGGACTGAAAAAATTCGGCGCAATGCTGGGAGATTGTGTGGAAGTAGGCTGCAACAGCGTTTTGAATCCGGGAACGGTCATCGGAAGGAATACGAACGTATATCCGTTGTCGCGGGTACGGGGATTTGTTCCGGAAGGACATATTTTCAAAGCGCAGGATAATATCGTTAAAAAGAACGTATAAGTATAAAAAAGTGTGTGTATACAAAGACCGGCAGGAGAGTAGAAGCTTTTCTGCCGGTTTTTGCATACTTTCGGCAGTGCTGTCGGGGCGGATATCCTCAGCGCCTTTTGTATCCTGAGGATACCGTCTGTGTATAAAAATTCATGCTTGACGGGGATGGTTTTGGGGTGTATGATTGATTCAATGCTTTAACGCATACACGCGTTAAAGCAAAAAGGAAGAGGAGAATTAATTATGAAAAAAATAGCGGCGATAGCAATGGTGTTGGCAATGACGACCGCAGTTCTGGCAGGCTGCGGTACGGAGAATACGGGGACAGGCACAGCGTCGGATGCAGTGGCACCGGGTACGGCGGCAGAGCAGGACGCCGGCGCCGAACAGGCGGCAGACGGAGGAGAGGTATATAATATCGGTATCTGTCAGCTGGTGCAGCATGAGGCGCTGGATGCGGCGACGCAGGGCTTTCAGGATAAGCTGACAGAGCTTCTCGGGGAAGAAAACGTGACCTTTGACGTGCAGAACGCTTCGGGGGATTCGCCGACCTGTGCGACAATAGCAAATCAGTTCGTGGCAGAGGATGTGGATCTTATTCTTGCCAACGCGACTGCATCTTTACAGGCGGCAGCGG
>UQDA01000028.1 GCA_900539715.1 uncultured Lachnospiraceae bacterium
TGGGGTCTTAGCTCAGCTGGGAGAGCATCTGCCTTACAAGCAGAGGGTCATAGGTTCGAGCCCTATAGGCCCCATATCAACCACCTTGGCGAGATAGCTCAGTTGGCTAGAGCATGCGGTTCATACCCGCAGTGTCGAGGGTTCAAATCCCCCTCTCGCTACTAAAAAGAATCAGCAGTTGCTGGTTCTTTTTTTGTTCTATAACATAAAACGTAGGGCGCCGGATGTCTTATAAGATATCCGGCGCCCTACGCCTTTTTTTCTATTAACACTGTCATTCTGCAGCGTTCCGAAGCTTTTCCAGCTGCCGCATCCACACCTCAAATTCCGCAAGGATGTCCTCTGCCGGAACCGCCCAGCATTTTCCGTATGTATCCCCTCCGGAAACACTCCCTATCCAGACGCCGTCCGCAGTATAGACACCTCCTCCGCTGGAACCGTAGGAAATCTCCGAAAGAAACTGCATCACATTCTGGGAAGGGTTATTTGGATATGTTACGCTGTACGCATCCAGCACTCCTGTCACATATTCCGCATTCGGACCGTCTGCCGAACTGACCGCTACAAGCATATCCCCTCTTTTGCCGCCCGCCTTCTGCGCGCTCATAATATCAGGAACGGAAATGGCTGCGAGCGTCTGCGCTGAAAGCCTGCTCTTTTCTATCACCGCAAAGCCGATATCCTTTGCTCTGTTCACATATGCCGCCTCCGCCGTATACGTCGTACCATCTGCAAACGTCACCTCCGTGTGCGGATGCTTCAGGCAGTGCGCCGCCGTCGAAATATAGACCCAGTACCTATCCTCTGCCGCCACGACGCCGCTTCCCTCGCTCTCATGGATAAGGCCGAGCTCATCTGCATCACTGTAATTTATGAGCTGTACATTATACCCTGCCGTCAGCTCCCCTGCCGCATCTGTCGCTTCCTCCAGTGCCCGCGATACCTCCTGTATCTGTTCAAACGCTTTCCTTCTATGCTCGCTTACCGCCCCTGTTCCATAGGCCGGAGGTCTCTGTACTGTCATATCCCGTCCTGTATATTCCCTGGCATTCACCATCTCCGTATCCGCCCCGGCGAGCATAAATGCTGCAGCGCATACGAGCCAAAGCTTTTTCCACAAAATCTTTCTTTTTTTCATGTGTTCCTTCTTCTCTCTTTTTAAAACTTTTTCATATAATATGATGTTGGTGGGCAAAATCCCCCAACTACGATATCTATGGATTGTTTCGCGTTTCACGCTCCCACAATCCATCCCAATCTTCGGATATCGCGGAGCTTACGCTCCACTTTTATCCTCATATTGGGGCGGGTCAATAAGTCATAGAACCACTCCCGTGCAAGCACATCGTGTTTCATGACTTTTGCCCCTGATATCATAGTATAGCGTGCCGTTATCCATTGTACAAGATACCTCGAACAGAAGTTGAAAAATTTCATAATTCCGTTATACTTATGCTTATACATGGACTCCCGCCGGACGGCGCAATCTGTGCAAATCTATTGCAAATGAGGACTGTTTATGAATATCCAAAAAAAACGCCCCAAAACTGCCCTGCTCCCCTATGCGGTCATCTGGGTGCTCTTTTTCCTTTCCCTGCTCTGGGTCTTTTTCGTTCCCACCCGCCAGGAGGTATCTGTCGATTTCTATTTTAAACAATCCAGCCCTGCCCTGCAGTCCCAGATCTTCTGGGATAAAAACGGAGCGCTGTCCCCTGACGCCTGTGCCGACGGCATACGCGAAGGCAATATCGTCACCTTCTCCCTTCCGATTTCACCGGATGGACTAAAGATGCTGCGCATCGATCCTTCCAATACGGAAGAGGTCTACACCATTTCCCATGTGGGCTTTTTGCTCAATGGGGAATATTTCCTCACGATGCAGGCACAGCAGATTGCAGAACATTTTATTCCTGTAAACGCAACTTTATCCGTAAACGGAGAAGAACTGACTGTCACTCCGCAAAATACGGACAGCGGGCTTTTCCTTGACAGCGCCGAAGTAAACCGTGCATCCGTCGAGGCTTCTGCCGCCTTGCGTTCCCTGCAGGTCAGACAACGCTTTTTTACTGTCTTGTCCGGCTCTGTTTTGCTTTGCCTGTTCGTTTTTTTCCGCAAAGACATCCTCGCCTTTATACACGGACTCTTTACAAAGGATAAAAGCAGACGCTTTGACTGGTTTACGCTGATGGCTGTCGCCATTATGGGAGGCGCCTGCCTCGTCGTCTTTCTGACAGGTGCGTTCAGTGAACTCGGCCTGCATCCCGATGAGTGGGACGTCAAAGCGTGCCTCGATTACGGCATGACTCACTTTTTCCCGCCTCACATGCTCGACCCGGAGGTTGCCGGAACCTACAGCGGCTACGGATATACAAAGCTTGAAAATTACACCTGGTACTTTTTCCTCGCCGGGAAGGTTGCCCTGCTGTTTAAAACGCTCTTCTACGGCATCGCCTATTACCGGATACCGAACCTCATCCTCTTTGGCATCCTCGCTTTTCTTTTCGTCCGCAATGTGCGACACAAAAACTGGCTCATGGCGGCGTTCGGCATCTGCGTACAGGCATGGTATATTTTTTCCTATACGACGGCCGATGCGCTGGATTTCTTTTTGGGCTTCTGCATCGTATGGCTTTTAGCCGACGAAAGCAGCCTGCTCTACCGGACAGTCGACAGGCAAAAGCTTTCTCCGAAGGATATCCCCGCCTTTTTGCTGCTGGGCGTCCTCTTTGGAAATATCCTACTCGGAAAGCAGTGCTACTGGGCGATGCTGCCGCTCGTCTTTACCGTACTCCTGCTCCGTCTCATCTTTCAGAAGGACAAGGCTGCGCGCAGGGCGCTCTGGCGCAATTATTTCATCATCCTCGGCATCTTTTTTGCCACCTTCGCCTTCCGCGCCGCATTCGACGTGTTCCATTACGGCGCAGCCAAAGCGGCAGTCAAGGAGACTGCCGCCATCGAGCATGCGGACTATGACAAAAACCCGCTCACTCCCATCGAAGAACAAAACCGCTCCTGGCACATGTATGCAAAGGGCGACAGCATAATGGAAGTGTTCCGGGAAAATCCCGACTGGTTTTCCATGACCTACAAAAGCTTCTGCGGCCTGCTTCAGGACCACTCGACGGCATCATGGTATTACTGGTTCATGGGCGGTCTGTATCTCGCCCTCTTTGCAGGCGCTGCATTTTACTCCTTCCGCAAAGGCAGCACACTGTCGGACCGCATCATTTTTTCGACAGGCAGCCTTTTAATGGTCGTGGAGCTGCTCGCCTCCATTTTAAATTCATGGCTGATAGATTCGATGGCACAGGGACGCTACCTGCTGCCGGATATCCTTATCTTCGGATATCTCGTCAGCCGCGTGCCCGGGCTTACCCAAAAACGCTGGTACCGGGCGCTTCTGACCGCCGCCGGAGTGCTTTCCGTTGCCTACTTCGGTCTGCGCGGCATCCCGGAATTTTTCTGAAGAAAGGAAGTACTATGGTCACACAGGAGCAAATCCATTTAAACTATATCAAAAAAGAACCCCAGACCGGCAGCGACACCGGCATGCGCTACCGCCTTTCCAAAGGGAAAAATGACGACGGCGACTGCATCGATGCAGCTGTCTGGCCGGAGCCTTTCTGCTTTGTCAAAACCCCCGAAGACAAAAAAACCTTCCGGCAGTTTCCTCTGAACGAAGAAGGCTGCCAAAAGGCTGTCGAATGGCTCAACGAACAGCACAAGCGCTTCCAGCGGTAATTCCCGGAGGCGCTAGGGCGCACATTTTTTTGCATGCGCCTGTGCCGCCAGCGCAAACAAAAGGCTTACGAGCATCGGGAGATAGAAATTCGCGCCGCGCGAAAGCAGCATCGACGGAACGAGCGTTCCTCCCGTAAAAATCGTTCCAAATACCTTCGCATACATCAGCTCGCTAATCCCCTGCGCTCCCGGCACGGGCAGCATATCCACCGCGATATAAACGGCTGCCTGCAGGACAACGACCGTCGAGGCATCCGTCCCGGAAAGCCCCAGCCCCCGGTACACCACCCACGTCAGGACAAAGACCGTGCTCCTCTGCACAAAGGTCAGCACCATGACCAGGCAAAGCTTTCCCGGATGTTTTTTCAAAAAATCCACACCGTTCCGGTAGTTTTCCACAAATCCGGCCACTTTTTCCAAACGTTCTTTTTTCGGCTTCAAAATCCCACAGCGCACGCAGAAGCTCTCAACCCCCGCCGCAATGCAAAGCATCATCTCAGGAAACAGCATCACACACAATATCAATCCCACCAGAAGCGTATTCAAAAACATCCCGAGCACATAAAAGCTGAAATACCCGCCCATCTGCTCTTTTAGCAACCCGTATCCTCCCGCCCAGAGCGCTGCCCCGATACACACCAGTGCAAGCTTATAGCACAGCGCTGTCACCATCAGAGCAACTGTGGAATCTCCCAGACGGTTTCCATCCTTTTTCATATAATAAAGCTGCATCGGCTGTCCGCCGGACGCGGACGGCGTAATGCCCGAATAAAAAAATCCCACAAACGAATAGCCGATACATTTCAAAAGCCCGCTTTTTTGCCCCATCGTCCGCAGGAGTATCCTGAGCATGCCTCCCTCCAGACAGATGAATATGAGCCCCAGTCCCGCTGCCACCGCCATGCACAGCGGCTCCATCTCCCGCAGCGCCTGCCGGAGCGCTCCTGCATCCTGTCCTGCAAACACCGCCCGGAACGTCAGCGCCATCACCATTAAAAAAAACAGTACCTCCCACAGACGCTTTGATCCGCCTTTCTTTAACTCTTCCGAATCTTTTCCCATATCCCTGCCTCACCGATACAGCACGCCCGCAGGCGCAGTCCTCCAACTGCTGCTTCTTTGGTTCACCAGCTCTTCCAGCGTTCCCTCAAATACAAGCTCCCCGCGCAGGCTGTCCTTGCCCATCGCCTCATATACTTCCCTCGGCGTCACGAGTGAAAAATGCCTGTCCCACTCATACACTCCCGCTTCCTGCGTCACACAGGCAAGCCATGAAGAACAGGTATAATGATTTTTCTGGTAAAAAGCCTTTCCCGCCAGCAAAAACGGCAATCCCAGAATCGTGTAATGATAGCGTGTCCTGTTATGATACGCCCTTTCTGCTGCAAGTTTTAATTCATTTTTCTGTTCTTCTGTGCATCTAATCCTGCATATTTGATACCGTGCCGTCGGAAACTGATTCAAAATACGCCTCCGGTCCTCTTTTTCAAATCCTGCTATCAGCGGGATTTCCGGAAATCTTCTCCCTACGCTATACGCCTCTTCCAACCCACTGTCAAAGCCCAGCACCACATGCACATATCTCTGCCGTATCACCTTCCGTATCAAAAAAGCAAACAATCCCGGCGTATCCACAAATCCGATATAAATCTCAGCCATCCTTCCGCTCTCCTACTGAAACTGCCAGATCCGGCGCGCTGCCCTGTAACCTCCCACCGTAAGCCTGTCTCCAAGCTGCCCCGGCAGAACCGTCAACCCGCTGACAGTACGGCACCGGAGCATCCGGTAAAGTCTGCAGTCCCTCTCTTTTAAATCCCGCCACAGCTCATCGCGCTTTAATCGTCCCTCTTTTGTGCCCATTAAAAGCAGATGGATGGACGAAATAGCCATCATGATAGAAATATTTCTGCACAAATATTTAAAAAGCTTCGGATTTTCTACCTCCACCCGGCTCAGGTCACAACATCGGCTCACAAGCTTTGTCACCCTTATCTGCTGGTCGATGCGCCGTATCAGCACTTCTTCATTGACTGACTGGTCTTCCCGCCCCAGATAGTAGTGATACAGATCAATATCCATATAATAAATCCTTTTTACAAGCGGAAGCGGCTGATTCGCAAACAGATTGTCCACATAAAACGTATGCTCCGGCAGCTCCACGCCGCTGTCATATAAAATCCCCGTCCTGTATATCAGAGCATGCATCACAAGATACTGCTCCGGCCGGAATCGTCCGGTTTCTTCCCATCCGCACAGCTTCCCCTCCGGAAATACATTCCGGTAACGGACAGTTTTGCAGGTACGCCCCTCCAGATGATCATATACATAATTACATACGACCAGATCCGGCCTGTTTTCACAGCGGTTCCAGAAACGCAGCGCCGCCAGCAGCCTGTGATACGCCTCCTTATCCAGCCAGTCATCCGAATCCACCACCTTGAAATACATGCCGGACGCCAGCGCCATCCCTACGTTCACGCCGGAACCATGCCCGCCGTTTTCTTTATGGACGACCCGCACAATGTCCGGATACTGCGCCGCATATCCATCCGCTATCTCGCCCGTCCGGTCGGTGGAACCGTCGTCCACCACGATGATCTCCACATCCTTCCCTCCCTCTAACAGGGAATCTATACATCTTTCCATATAGCTCTCGGAATTATAACAGGGAACCGTTATCGTCAGACATTTCCTTTTTTCTCCCATAAAAAAAACCTCCCGTCACTGTTTTTATGTTCCTATTATAAAGAACATATCTAAACAGCCCCGGAAGGTTTTCCGAAATAATTTCTGAAAAAGTAATGATTTTTTTATAAAACCATTATCAATGTCCCTGCCCCTATCAGGATGCAGCCGATCAGCGATTTGACCGTAAACTTTTCATGCAGGAATACAAACGCCATCACCAGCGTGATAACGACGCTGAGCTTATCGACCGGCACGACCTTTGACGCCTCTCCAATCTGGAGTGCCCTGTAATAGCATAGCCACGACGCCCCGGTTGCAAGCCCTGACAGTATCAGAAATACCCAGCTTTTCGTATCTATCTCCGAAATGCCCTTCTGCGTGTTCGTCAGAAAGACCATTCCCCATGCCATCACGAGCACGACAACTGTTCTTATCGCCGTTGCGAGATTGGAATTTACTCCATCTATCCCTATCTTCGCCAATATGGATGTGAGCGCCGCAAAAACCGCAGACAGCAGCGCAAAAACAAACCACATGATAAACGCCTCCTTTTTCCTATTCCCACTTGAATATCGCAATTCCTGCGACCGCCACAGCCAGCCCTATCACTCTGCGCCATTCCCACGGCTGACGCTCTGCTCCAAAAAGCCCGAACAGCTCTATCACATAAGCCGCCGCTATCTGCGCCACTACGATAAACAGCACTGCCTTTGCCGGTCCCAATGCATCCATGCTGCGAATAACAGTCCATGTTATCGCAGCTCCCATTACACCGCCCAGCAGCATGTATTTCGGCTCCACCTTCCATATCGACAAAAGATTTGTCCTGTCCGTGATGCCCCATGCCGCCAGACAGACCAAAAGCGCTGAAAACTGTACGAACACATTCGCCGCCCAGATACTGGACGCCTTTGTCACCTGTGTATTGAACACTCCCTGCACACTCATCAGTACGCCTGACAAAACCGCTATCAAAAATCCGATCATTCTGACCCCCGTTCCGAAGCGCATGAGATAAAAAGCGCTCCCTGTTTTTGATTATGCCGGTTCCATCAGCTTTTATTCACGTCCGGAGCAGTTTTTTCCGCCACAGAGCTTTTAATCCATCGCTCCGTCCTCAAAGCCGCTTTCGGTTTCCTCGGGCAGCTCGATATATTCCGCTTCCGTATATTCCGCGCCCGTTACCTGCGTCATGATTTTTTCTGAAAGGCTCTTCAATACATCCGATACATTTTCCCCCTTCCATATTTTCGTACACGCCGCCTCCATCTGTATCCAGAAATTCGCCGTACTCATCAGCTTCGGCATCGGTACCGTGCTGCTGTACTCCTGCCAGAATGCCGCCATCTCCGCATTCTGCGACGCCGCACCCTGCAGCGCCGGGACATGTCCTGTCCGGTCATACAGCTTTGCCGCCCCTTCTGTTGCAAGCCATGAGGCAAATGCGTCCGCCTTATCGCGTTTTTTACTGTATCCGTTGACCGCGACCGCATTCGTCACGGAAATTCCTCTCGTACATACCGATTCGTCGATATCCGGCAGCGGCGCCACTCCGTATTCCCATGCAAAACTGCCGTCTGCTTTGGCTGCCTTTGCCCGTTCCAGGATATCCGTCGTCGCTATTGTAAAGACGAGCTTCCCGCTCAGAAAATCCTGAACAACCTGCTCATAGCTGGAAGTTTCTGCATCAATGGAAAAGAACTGGCTCAGGTCCTGATATGCCGTAAGCCCTTCCACCGCCTCCAGATTGTAAATATCTATCCGGGACGCATCGTCCCCGCAGCTCCCGCCTACATTGATGTAATTTCCCGCAAAAAAGTAATTATAAAAAAAATCTGACACATCCCATCTGAATACCGACTCGACTGTCTCCGGAGCATTATAGACGTCTGCAAATTCCTGAATCCCTTCTATCGTCTGCGGTATCAGAGAAGCCACATCCGTTCCCAGCTCCTGCGCCGCCTGTTCCAGATAGGTTTTATTATAGATGAGCGCGCTCGTCTCAAAATAGAGCGGATATGCCATTTTCTGTCCCTGATAGCTCACCGCATCCAAAGCCGTCTGCGGAAAAAAGTCCGTTGTCAGGACGCTGTCTTGGTCTTTTACTTCTGCCGCAAGGCCGGACAGATTTGCTTTTTCCAGACTGTCATTGCTCACGATATAAATATCGGGGGCATTTTCTGCCTCCAGAGAAGCCCTATTGACCTCTTCCAGATACTCCAGCCCGCTCTTTAACACCGGTATCACCTGAACGCCTCTGCTGTTCTGATAGTCTAACGCCACACTCGCCAGATAGTCCTCCAGCTTTTCATCCGTATACCAAAGCGTTAGCGTCGGACGATGCAAAAGCCCGTTTCCGGCTGTCGTTCCCGGAACTGCCCGGCTTACCGCTGCCGCATATGCCATCGCTCCTATCGCCGCAAGGATGCCCGCAGCCGCAAGAAGTCTCTTCCTGATCGCCATAAATCACTCTCTCTTTCCTCCTGCGGGCATACGGCATCCTGCTCACTCCCCGGCACTCTCCTGCGCCAGACAGCTATCCAGTATCTTAGCCATCCTGTCGATGTCCTCCCGCTCTATCACCAGCGGCGGGACAAAGCGGATAATATCCGCGCCCGCATTGATCAAAATCATTCCTTTTTCCAGCGCCGCCGAAATGATGCCCCCTACCGGACGGTCAAATACCAGCCCCTGCATGAGCCCGCAGCCGCGCCGCTCTTTGATAAAATCATATTTTTCCACAAAAGCATCCAGCGTCTCCTCCAGATAGCCGGAAACCTCATTCACATGTTCTATTATATGGTTTTGCTCAAATAAATCAAGCACTTTGGCGACCGCCGCACAGGCGAAGGGATTGCCGCCGTATGTCGTGCCGTGGTCTCCCGCCTTTAAGGAATTTTGCCCGACCTTTTCCGTCATCAAAAATGCTCCTACGGGAACGCCGCAGCCCAACGCCTTCGCCGCCGTCATAATATCGGGCTTTACTCCGTATCTCTGCCATGCAAACCATGCCCCGGTACGCCCCATCCCGCACTGTATCTCGTCAAATATCAGCAGGATATCCTTTTCGTCACAAAGCGCCCGCAGGCTCTTTAAAAACTGCTCCGAAGCCGGATAGATCCCGCCCTCTCCCTGGACCGTCTCCAGAATGATGGCACAGGTTTTTTCATTGACACACGCCCTTACGCTCTCGATATCGTTCATATCCGCAAACCGGATATTTCCAATGCCCGGCTCGAATGCCTCCCGATAATGGGGATTTCCGGTCACGGACAGCGCGCCCATTGTCCGTCCATGAAAAGAGTGGTTCATCGCTATGATCTCATGATCCGTGCGCCCGTCTTTTAAAAAGGCATATTTGCGCGCCGCCTTTATCGCGCCCTCCACCGCCTCCGCGCCGCTGTTCGTAAAAAAGACGCGGTCCATGCCGGACACCTTTTTCAAATGCTTTGCCGCCTCCACCGCAGGCACATTGTAATAGTAGTTCGAGGTGTGGAGCAGCTTGTCTATCTGCCCCTTTAATGCGGCATTATACTCCTCATTGCCGTAGCCCAGCGCGAATACCGCGATACCCGCCGCAAAATCAAGATATTTTTTTCCTTCGATATCATACAGATATACGCCCTCGCCCCTGTCCAGCACGACCTGATACCGGTTATAAGTGTGCAAAAGAGCCTGCTCTGCTTCCTCTATATATCGTTTTGTCGCTTCTCCCATAAAATGCCCTCCGTTTCTTACGCCTCTTCGCCGTCTCCTACGATAGCCGTCCCTATTCCATGGTCTGTAAAAATCTCGAGCAGCAGGCAGTGCGGGATACGTCCGTCCAAAATATGCACCCGGTTTACGCCGCCTCTGACCGCCGCCGTACAGTTCTGAAGCTTCGGCAGCATCCCGCCGCCGATGAACCCGTTTTCCAAAAGCTCCTCCGCACCGCTTGCCGTGATGCGTGAAATGAAGGAATCCTTATCAGAAAAATCCCGGTACAGCCCTTCCACGTCCGTCAGAAAAACGAGCTTATCCGCACCGACTGCACGTGCGACCGCACACGCTGCATCGTCTGCATTGATATTATAGGTCTGACAGTTTTCATCAAGACCAATCGGAGACACGATTGGCAGATAATCACTGTCTATGAGATCATATAACAGCTTCGGATTGACCTTTTTCACATCTCCCACAAAGCCAATGTCCTGTCCGTCCGAATATTTTTTCTCTACCTGCAAAAGGCCGCCGTCCTTGCCGCTGATGCCGACTGCGGATACGCCCAGCTCCTCTACCATCGAAACGAGCTTTTTATTCACGCTTCCCAGCACCATCTCCGCTATCTCCATTGTCTCTTCATCCGTTACGCGCAGACCGTTGATAAATTCCGGCTTTTTTCCGACCTTTTCAACCCACCTGCTGATAGCCTTTCCGCCGCCGTGTACAATGATGGGCTTAAAACCTACAAGCTTTAAAAGCGTCACATCCTTTATCACATTTTTCTCCAGCTCCTCATCGCTCATGGCGCTGCCGCCGTATTTAACCACGATTATCTTTCTGTTAAACTGCTGGATATAAGGGAGCGCTTCGATAAGCACCTCCGCCTTTTTTCTTATCTGCTCCATTTCCGGTTTTTCCATTTTTCTTTTCCCTCTCATATCTGTGCCGCAATGCGCGGTCTTTCTGAAACTCTTTTCCTATCCTCAGCTGCGGTAATCCGCGTTTATCTTCACATAATCGTACGTCAGATCGCAGCCCCATGCCGTCGCCTCGGCGTCTCCCATCTTCATATCCACGAGAGCAGTCACCTCGGAGCTGGATAAAATCCGTTCCGCTTCCTCTTCACTGTAATCAGCTGCCGTCCCATCCTTAAAAATGAGGATTTTCCCGGCGCTGCTTTCCAGATACAGCTCTATCTTCTCCGGATCAAATGCCGCACCGGAATAGCCAAGCGCGCACAAAATCCTTCCCCAGTTCGCATCATGCCCGAAAACAGCCGCCTTTGTCAGACTCGAGGTGATAACGGATTTTGCCAGCGTCCTCGCGTTTTCCAACGTGTCAGCATGAATAATCTTTGCCTCAAATAACGCGGTCGCTCCCTCTCCGTCTCCCGCTATCTTTTTTGCCAGCGCTTCGTTTACAAAATGGAGCGCCTCCGCAAAAATCTGATATTCTTCATTTTTCTCCGTTATCTCTGTATTTCCCGCCTCGCCGTTTGCCAGCACAAGCAGTGTATCGTTCGTAGAAGTATCGCCATCCACCGATATCATGTTAAAGGTCGCCTTTACGTCCTCGCTGAGCGCCTCCTGCAAAAGCTTTTGGGAAATATTCACATCCGTCGTCACAAACGCCAGCATTGTGCACATATTCGGATGTATCATGCCAGAGCCCTTGCACATACCTCCGACAGTCACTTCTTTTCCTCCAAGCTTCACTCTTACAGCCACCTGCTTGTTCCTGGTATCCGTTGTCATAATAGCCTTAGCCGCCTCTGTTCCCGCTTCCTCCGATTCTGAAAGTTCCTTTGCGAGCATGCGCACGCCTCCTGTCAGCTTTTCGACCGGAAGCTGCATCCCTATCACCCCTGTAGAACAAATCAGCACATTTTCCAGCGTTATCTCCAGAGCATCCGCCGCTTCCTGAGCCGTCTCCCGACAATATTCGTATCCCAGCTTCCCGGTACATGCGTTCGCAATGCCCGAGTTTATAACAACCGCATGTGTATCGCCCCTGCTCTCCACGATTTTTTTATCCCAGAGCACCGGGGCTGCCTTTACCACATTTGACGTAAAGACCCCTGCTGTCTTACACGGCGTTTTGCTGTAGATCATCGCCATATCTTTTCTGTTTTTATATTTTATCCCTGCCTCTGCTGCTGCCGCGCAAAATCCCTTTGCCGCGGTCACTCCGCCTGTTATTTTTTCCATGGCTTCCTCCGTTCTTCACGCATTGAAATTCTCTATATTTTCCCGGTTCAATACAAAATCATAATAATTCAGGTCTTCCCGCTTTGTCCAGCCTACCTCGCGCCAGAATGCGTTTCCGATGTCATTTTTGGTAAAAGCTATCAGGGAGACCTTATTGATGCCTTCCCTCTGGAGCGCCTTCATGCATTCCGTCACCATGGCGCGCCCGATGCCATGCATCCGGTAGTCTTCATGCACGCACACATGATACAGGCACCCGCGCCTCCCGTCATGTCCGCACAAAATAGCTCCCACTATTTTCCCATCCGCCTTTGCCGTCACGCTGATTCCGGGATTTCTCTTCAGAAACCGCTCCACACCATCTCTGGAATCATCGATGGTCCGAATCGAAAAACCCCGTATCGTCATCCAGAGGTCATGCACCTGCTCATAATCCTCCAAAACCATCGGACAGATCATAAACGGGCTGTCAAGATATGCGCCAAGCTCTTTTTTCCATGCCTCTGTGAGCCGTTCCACAGACCATGCCGCATTCGCGGGCGACGTGGACGGAAGCTTTCCCGCCTTTTGGCCGCAGGCTCTCTCACAATATCTATGATACATCTCCCACGATTTTGCCCCGTTGCAGAACACCGCCCTGATATCCGTCTTTGCCAAAAGCCCTGCGATATCGTTCGGTACCGCGTCCCGGATAGAGCTGTCCGACGAGCCCTCTATCCGGCAGGACGCAATAGAGTCCCATACCGCGATACCATGCTTCAGCAAAAAAGCCCGCTTCTCCTCCACTGTTACCGGAACATCGCTGCCCGTTATCCCTGCCGCGACCTTCCAGAA
The DNA here is from genome assembly GCA_900539715.1 of uncultured Lachnospiraceae bacterium. GTDB lineage: Bacteria > Bacillota > Clostridia > Lachnospirales > Lachnospiraceae > Gallintestinimicrobium. The sequence goes on from UQDA01000028.1 coordinate 13,173, forward strand.
ACGGTTCTGGGGATGCCCGTAATAAAAATGATTTTCTCTCGATTTCACCGACGGAAAGCTCCCCAATATCAGGATTCGGGAATTTTCATCGTAAACCGGCTCAAAAGGATGCACTATCGTGTCCATTGTTACCGCCTTTCTTCATTAAAGCGCTGCCTCAGTCAAGTTCTAACATTGTATCATACAACTTTTTGCCGTAAATGCAAGCGCATGGGAAAATTTTCTGCCCTCACGGGAACATCGGCACCAGCTCCAGCCCCTCGTTCTCCTTTTCCCCGAACATCAGGTTCATATTCTGCACTGCCTGTCCTGCCGCGCCCTTTACCAGATTGTCCATCGCGCCCATCATGATCACGCGCTTCGTCCGGGCATCGACCTGGACGTTCACGTCCACATAATTGCTGCCCTCGACCCATTTTGTTTCCGGGCACACCCCGGGAGCCAGAAGACGGATAAACTTTTCATTATGATAATATTTTTCATAGGCGGCCCGTATCTGCGCTTCATCCGGCAGCCCGAAGCTTCCGTCCGGTCTCTGCACTTCTTTTAAAGAAGCGTATGCCGTCACCAGTATCCCCCGGTTCATCGGCACGAGATGAGGCGTAAAGCTCAGCGTTACCGGACATCCGGCCGCGTACGAAAGCTGTTCCTCTATCTCCGGCGTATGGCGGTGCGATGCCACCCCATATGCCTTGATATTCTCATTTACTTCACAATAGAGATTCTGCAGCTTGGCTCCCCGTCCCGCTCCGGACGTTCCGCTTTTTGCATCTATGATGAGCGTGGAAACGTCTATGAGCCCTTCTGCCGCCAGCGGGAATACTGATGTAATAGAGCAGGTCGGATAACAGCCCGGATTGGCAACGAGCCGCGCCGTTTTTATCTGTTCCCTGTTCCTCTCGCACAGCCCGTAAACCGCTTCCTTTATAAAATGAGGGGAGCTATGCCTGATACCATACCATTTTTCATATGTATCCACATCCTTGATACGAAAATCCGCGCTCAAATCGATAACCTTGGTCTGCGCCAAAATCTCCTCATCCAGAACCGATGCCAGAAACCCCTGAGGCGTCGCCGTAAAGATCACATCCACCTGCTTTGCCAGTTCTTTTAGATTGTCGTCCCTGCACACATCATCTACTATCCGGAACATATTCCGATATACGTCCGCATACCGCTCATCAATATAACTGCGGGAGCCATACCATTTTATCTCTGCGTTTTTATGCCCTGTCAGGATACGGACCAGCTCTCCTCCTGCATAGCCCGTCGCACCGATAATCCCTGCTCTTATCATATCTTCCTCTTTCTGCCGCACAGACGGCGTTCTTATAATGAAAGCATTTTCCCGCCCTCTCCGGGCGTGTTCTTTCGCTTTGCATAATAATACTGCATGATTGCATATTATTCAAGTATTTTATGATTAAAATTTGTTTTTATGAATAATTTGTTTAATTTTTGCATAAATTTGCACTTGATTTTTTATAAAGACGGGTGTATAGTAAACCTGTCGGACGGATACGGCAGCCCGCCTGTCCCTATCCTGACACATCTTTTTAAAAAATGCAAATAGTACTCCCGGCAATCCGAGGAGCATGCAGGTAAGGAGTTTTATTATGAAAGAGAAAGTTATCTTAGCGTATTCCGGCGGTCTGGACACCACGGCTATCATCCCGTGGCTGAAGGAAAATTTCGATTATGAAGTAATCTGTGTCTGCATCGACTGCGGACAGGAGGAGGAACTGGACGGTCTCGAGGAAAGAGCAATTTCCTGCGGCGCTTCCAAATTATACATTCTGGACGTAACAGACGAATTCTGCGATAAATATGTCGTTCCCTGCGTACAGGCACACGCAGTCTATGAAAATAAATATCTGCTCGGTACTTCCATGGCACGTCCGCTCATTGCCAAGAAGCTCGTCGAAATAGCCCGTAAGGAAGGAGCCTCCGCTATCTGCCACGGCGCTACCGGAAAGGGTAACGACCAGATCCGTTTTGAACTGGGCATCAAAGCACTCGCTCCCGACTTAAAGATAATCGCTGCATGGAGAAACGATAAATGGACACTGGATTCCCGTGAATCCGAAATCGAATACTGCAAGGCGCACGGCATCGACCTTCCGTTTTCCGCAGATTCCAGCTACAGCCGCGACCGTAACCTGTGGCATATCAGCCACGAAGGGCTCGAACTGGAAGATCCGGCAAACGAACCAAACTATAAGCATCTCCTTGTTCTTGGCTGTACCCCGGAAGAGGCTCCTGACCAGCCCGAATATGTCACAATGACCTTTGAAAAAGGTATTCCCACGAGTGTCAACGGCAAGCAGATGAAGGTTTCCGACATCATCCGCACCTTAAATACGCTGGGCGGAAAGCACGGCATCGGCATCGTGGACATCGTTGAAAACCGTGTTGTCGGCATGAAATCCCGCGGCGTATATGAGACTCCCGGCGGAACCATTCTCATGGAGGCTCATCAGCAGCTCGAAGAGCTCATCCTCGACCGCGATACTTATGCCGCCAAAATCGACATGGGAAATAAACTCGCCCAGATCGTATACGAAGGCAAATGGTTCACTCCTCTGCGCGAAGCGGTTCAGGCATTCATTGAAAAAACGCAGGAATATGTGACCGGCGAAGTGACGTTCAAGCTCTACAAGGGCAATATCATCAAGGCCGGAACAACTTCTCCCTACTCTCTTTATAATGAAAGCATCGCTTCCTTTACGACCGGCGACCTGTATGACCACCACGATGCGGAAGGATTCATCAATCTGTTCGGTCTTTCCTGCAAGGTGCGCGCCATGAAAATGCAGGAAGCAGAGGCTTCCAGCCAAAACTGATCTCTGTATCATCAAAGAATCTGTCTTATACAATCTTTTATATCCTGTCCAAAAATCCCGCCGGTCTGAAGACCTGCGGGATTTTCTGTTTTTTTTAGATGAAACCGACAGAATTCTGTGATACAATAAAGAATAAGCAGAATTTACAGAGGTTATTTTTATATGGATGTTATACTTATCCTGGCGCTTTATGCCGTTATCGTAAATATTGCAGGCTTTGCCGCGATGGGAATAGACAAAAGCAGGGCGCGCCGCAAAGCATGGCGCATTCCCGAATCCACTCTTTTCCTTATTGCGTTCATCGGAGGCAGCATCGGAAGTATCGCAGGGATGTACTTTTTCCGCCATAAAACGCTGCATCTTTCTTTTGTATGGGGTATGCCGGCCATTTTAATCGTACAGGTCATTGCCCTCTACTATCTCCTGTTCCACTCATCGCTTTCCTTTGCGATCCTTTGACAGGAGCCCTTTATCATATAACAGTTCAGGAGGTATCATTATGCACTTGGCAGTTTGTGACGACCATTTAGTAGATCGAAAGCAGATGGAACGTCTTTTAGGACGCGAATCCGACCGCCGTATCCATACGACCGGAGTTTTATATATCGACTCTTTCGGCAGCGAAGAATCCATTCTTTCCACTCCAATGATTTATGATGCGATTTTCATGGATATGACCGAAGACGGCTGCGATGCGGTCGAGCTCGCCAATACCCTAAGAGCAGATGGTACCCTCGTCCCTATCGTTTTTTGCTGTGACAAGGTAGACTACCGGAAATCAACAAAGCTCCCGGACAATGTTCTTTTTCTGGACAAACCAATCCATGTGGATGAGCTTTCCGATATGATAAACCAGCTTCTTACCATCAAAAATAATCAGGTCAAAAAGCTGGAATTCCGAAACCGCACCGACACCTTTTATCTGGAAGAAGATGAGATCATGTGCGCGTGGCCGGATACGGAACGTGAAGTCCGCCTCCATCTTTTCAACGGTGAAGAGCGTCTGACCGATATGAACATTGAAACCTTCTGCGGTAATATGAAAGACTGCGACAGCTTTATCCAGCTCGTCAACCGTACTGTCCTGAATATGCTTTATATCAAGGAAATTTCCTTTTTCAAGGTAACGATGCTGGACGGCAAATCGTTCCGCCTCTCCTTCGGAGAATCCGGCCCACTTCAAAAAGCTGTTGCAAAATACAAAAAATCTGTCGGGAAAAATTTATAAAAGCGCATCCCCAGCGCACGCCCGCACAAAGCAGGATATATACAGCAAAAACTGCATGCAGAAGCAATGTTTCAGCTTGCTTCTGCATGCAGTCTGCATATACATTTTCAATTTACCTGTCAATAAATTTATTTCCCCTATTTTTTCAACAAAAACATAAGCCTGCGGATACCATGAAAAACTGCGCCTGTACTGGCGACATATATCGTATGATTCGTTTTTGCATGCCCTTGGGTTTCCGATTCCGGCTGATGCCCCCAGCATTACCTCCCGATATCTCCCTTCCAGAATATCCTCTGCTGTACAAAAAACAGTATTTTCTGTCAATACCGGTACACCTGCTGCAGCTCTTCTATCGCAAATATATCCTGCTCCATGTGGATTTCATGTTCATCTTCCGCAAGATAATAAGCGCGAAAATAAGACGGATACGCAGTCTCCCGATCATGTTTTCCTTCCTGTTCAGATATTCGTCCAGCGGCTTCACTGCTGATAGTATTTTTGAGCGCCGATCCTGAATTCTTCAAACAACGGATAATATATTTTTATGATCTCTCCAAATTTTTCCTCTGCAAAGGTTCCGTCATAATCATGTGCAAACTGATTCCTGCTGCGAAGCATCTGCATCCACCGATCATCCTTTATGAGCCCGTTCGTAAACGCCTGCTGCAGTGTTTCACGCGGCGACCCGACTGCAAAATCCAGAATTTCCAGTTGTTTTATCAAAATATCCTTCATTACCTTCCATGAAATATCAAACGTAAGGCAAAAGTTTTGAACCGTTCCTTCCAGCACAAAATCCACCTTCGGATCTGCAGTCCTGCTTTTTCCCAGATTTTTAAGGCTTCTGCAAAAAGGTATTATATCTGTTAATAGATTTGTTTTCCATATTTTTTAATATCCTCCAGCAAAAACTCATTCCTTATGCTGTCATAATCAAAAATATCAATTTTTCGCAGCGTATCGATTTCCTCCAGATCCTTTTCCAGCTTCAGAATGTCTGGGCATCCGTACACGACGAGGTCAATATCGCTTGTCGGTCCCGCCGTTCCTGTCGCGAAGGAGCCAAATAACTCCAGCCGCTTTACTCCGTTTCTTTTGCAAATTTCCGCTGCTCTCTCCAATAGCTCTGAAATCGGCATAATATTCATCCTGTCGCTCCTTTATTTTCCAATTAAAGATCATACGGGAAAAATTGCTCATTCAGAAGGGCTGCTTTCCCTCATCTCCTTCCTGCGCGTCTTACTTCCAAAAGTCCTCATCAGTCCTCTTTTCTCTTCCTGTTCAGATATTCGTCAAGCTGCTTCTTCATGTCCTCAGGCATGGTTCTGGACACCGGGCATACTGCCGCATTCGCCATACGTTCTGTAAATGCTGCAATGAAATCAATATCCTTCTGCAGCTGTTCCATCGACATCACATCTTTTACATCATAACGGCAGTGGATCGGCGCAACATTTCCGCTGGCGCTTCTTGCAAAGGTGATTGCCGGAACGCCCTTGTCTGCAAACGGCGTGGAATCGCTCGGGTATACTCCGGTTGAGGTCGTAAGCGGGAAGCCAAGCTCCGCGCCCATATAGCTGATATAGTGGGCAGCCTTTTCTTCCCCTGTCGCGCAGGCGATGAATTTGCCCATGTAGGTTCCGATCATATCCATATTGATATTCAGGACGATTTTCTCCAGCTCTGCCTCGTGATCCTTCGTATAAGCGTGGGAGCCCAGCAGCCCTCTCTCCTCGCTTCCGCAGAAAATAAAACGCAGACCGTAATTGTTCTCCGTATCCTTTAACTGCTCCATGATCCCGAGCAGTCCTGCGCAGCCGCTCATGTTGTCGTATGCGCCATGGGAAAGCGATGTGGAATCATAATGCGCCGTTACTGCGATCCACTCGTCCCTTTTACCGGGAATCTCTGCGATCACATTGTGGGACTTGCCGTCATATTCGCGCTGCTTTATTTCCAGCCGGATCTGCTTTGCATGATCCCTTACAAGCTTTACCGCGTCCTCGGAATGGATCATCGCGCAGAGCACCTTTTTCTCTTCGCCCACAACCGCCTCGCGCAGATCCCTCTGGTCAATATCCCTGTCCCCGTAATAAAGATTGCCGCACTGGAACAAAAGCGCCTTTGCACCTGCCTTCATCAGATCCTGATAGGTAAAAAATCCGACGCCCTGCGCATCCATCAGCACGATCTTATCCTTTGCCCCTGCGAGGGAAATTTTATCCGTTCCGGGCATATAATAAAGCTCGCCCTCAACACTTCCGCTTCCGCAGCAGGCAAACGCCTTACAGGTTACTTCTTTGCCGTCCGCATATAAATGCGCCTCTTCGATGTCTCCCATTGCAACGCGGAACTCTTCCAGCCTTGCTGATACTCCAAGGCTCTTGCACTGTCCTTTCAGGTATTCTGCAACCTGCAGTTCCTCCTTGCTTCCGCTCACATGCACAAAGTCTGTGCTGTCAAAAATCTGCTGTAAATCCATTGCTGTTTCCCCTTTGGTTTTCTGTTATTGCCGGCGGCGCGCCTGTTTCGGGCGGCATCCTGCGGCTTCCCTTTCATTATAGTTGCCCTTTGCGCAAAGTGCAATACGGTTTGAGAAATGCTGTCTTTTCCATTATATTATCCTGCAATCTTTATTTCTGATCCACATTTCTTAACAAATCTGCATACCAGAAAAAAACCTCTGAAACTCTCGCAAGTTCCGCTTCTTTACCAGCCTTTCTCCAAAGTTCTTTAAAAAACTGCAAACATCTCTCTAGTTTTCCAGCTAATTCTTCTCCATGATTTGATCTTTCTCCTTTATCTGCCCGATATAAATAAAATCCCACTTCATTCCATATCCAAATTGCTGCCAGAGATAGTTCAATACATTCAACTATTCCTCTATTTAAGCTATCCATACTTCGACTAATAAAAAACATTTCTCTCTCTAATTCCAAAACACGTTGATTACAGTCCGGAACCTTTGACATATCTTCTCCAAAAATAGATTTCAGTTCACTTTTTTCTATTTTTTTCTCTATTCCTTCCTTAATACTTACCGCATTATACCAGCTAAATACTGCCTGCTCATTAACTTGTCCAAGAAGCTCTAATAATTTTCCTGAATGATCTCCAAATTCTAAAATAGAAATTTGATAATTTAGGTCTTCATAGTCTGGAAACTTATCATTCCACGAACATACAGCTCCATAAATCATTCCGGGGATACTAAAAATCGGCTGATTAATATGTCCATAGTCTCCCCATTCAGTATTTAAAATTCCAACCGCTTTGTACTTTCTTGCATAGCTGCACATTCTCTTTATATTTTCATAACTATCTTTTAACAAGTTTACCCACGTATTCCATCCACATACTCCTGGGCATAAATACTGTGTTGCACCAACTTCATGCAATGTTCTGGCTTCTGTTTCCTCCTGTGTTGCACTATAGCCCCAGTTTAAACAAATTACCTGCTTAGGAATTTTTGCATATTTTTCTGGATAATGTGTAATAACATCTCCCCAAAACATAGGAGTTTTCCCATGCTCTATTAAAAATTCAAATAATTCCATAATGTAGTCCATATAAAGAGTATCTATACCCTTTTCTTCAGCCAGGTTGCTACTTTTCCCCTTTCCCAAATCAAATGTTTCATCTGCACAAATATTAAATTTATCGCTTCTAAATAATAACATATACTCCTTTATTAAACTCTTAATAAAGGGCAGCACATCCAAATTCGATACATTTACTGTATGATGAGCCATACGATCTTTAAACGAAAAAATATCCTTATTACTTTCAGGCAGCTCGCACATTTTTTCATAACTTTTTGTCCTTAATAGCTTACATAAATGACCAAATGTTGCCAAGGAAGGAACCAGTTCAATTCCTCTTTCATAACAGTATTTATCTAACTCCAATATTTCTTCCGCAGTTAATGGCGTATCATCCCTAAAAACCTCTGTCAAGTCACGAAATAAATATGTGTGTTCTATATAGAGCTGAAATTGATTCTGCTTATAAAAAGCCATCCTATCAACTAATTTCTTCAAACTATCCAATGACAATACGCGTCCTCGCGTTACATCAAAGAAAAATCCTCTATTCAAAATATCCGGTTCATCATCTATAAAGATTTCATTTAACATACCTCCTTTTTGGCGTATAATCTGCCGCAGTGTCTGAACTGCCCATCCCAGCGAATCCAAACTTCCTCCCTCTAACAAAATCATATCCTCTTTAATAGTTACCGTATAATGCTGCTCTCCTAATTTTTCTTCTATCCTTAATACTATATCCCCTTTCCGAACAGTCCCTCTTCCAATACAAATATTTATTCCCGCCCACATTTCAATTTCTTCCTGCAACAAATTTGCATATGTAAAAGCCGACTGTGTGCACCTTTCATCTATTACTATCATGCATCCTTTCCTTATTAAAAATTCTGCATTTCCCTCTTTCACATATTTAGGAACAGGTAATAAAATCATATTTTTTTCTCCTTTTCATTTTTAGGTGTTTGCGAAATTCCAAAATCCTCATAAATGCGTCATTTTTGAAGCAAAATATATTTATATCTATTTAACATGATTTACGATAACAGCGTTGCATAACTTTCTAAAAAATTCAATATTTCCTGCACAAAACGACATTTTTTATCCATTTTTGGTCATTTTAAATATCTTAAAGTTTTTTTTCAAAACAACCGCCCCCATAATCGGCTGTCATCCTTCCCCCATTGATATACATATGGTATATATCCTCACTCTTTACTGCGTCAATTTCCTCTGAATACTTGCATTTTCCTCCTGTTCCCATATAATAGAAAGTGTCTTTCAACAGGAGGTTTTTTGTAGATGCAGCTTATTATTTGTGATGACGACAAACTATTTATTCAAAAATTACAGCACTGTCTGCAGCTTTTCTTTCGCCGGCATCATCTAGCGCCTCCCCAAATTATCACTTTTACAAATGGAAAAGAATTGCTCTCCTATACCGGAGGCATTGATCTTCTTTTTCTGGATATTGAAATGCCCGGAGCAAACGGTATTTATGTTGGAAATATCTTAAAAGAGCGTAACGAAAATATCATTATATTCGTTGTTACCTCTTACTCGGAATACCTTGACGATGCGATGCGTTTCCATGTATTCCGTTACCTTTCAAAACCATTGGAAGAACAACGCCTTTTCCGTAATTTGAAGGATGCACTTGCTGTATATTATACCTTGTCTCAAAATATTGCCTTAGAAACGAAAGAAGAAACCTTGACAATTCCTGTAAACGATATTATTTTTATTGAAACCCAAGGGCGAAAAACCATTGTCCACACCATAAAAAAGGAGTATCAATCTATTCGCGCTATGCAATACTGGGTTGAAATACTGCCTAAAAACTGCTTTATTCAATCTCATCGCAGTTTTATTGTAAATTTAAAGCATGTAAGTAATTTTAACCACGACTTAATCCAGCTGAAGGAAGGGCAGTTTACTGCCTATCTGACCAAACGGAAATATACGGAATTTAAAAATGCCTATTTATTATATTTAGAGAGCAGGGCGTAACGATGAACGGGTTTATCGCTTTTATCTTAGCGTATTTTATAGAAGCAATCATATTCTGGGTTTATTCCGGCGCTTTTTTCCCGGCAAGATTTTCCCCCTTGATCCGTGCCGTCTCCTTATGTTGCTCATATGCTGTCCTTCTTAGCTTTTCTTTCCTAAACCTGAGCGGATTAAATGTAATTTTATACTCCCTGATAAACTTCATTCTTCTCTATCTCCTCTATGAGACAAAATGGTATACGGCATGTTTCCACGCCATTCTCTTCTCTGCCCTGATGTCGGCGTGTGAAATTCTTCCGATCGGTGTCCTCAGTGTTTTTACGCCAACCTTCTTACAGCATTATAATGTTTTCCCTTATTTCCTGATTTTTGTGTTTTTCAGCAAGGGACTGTTTTTTATTGCTGCCTACCTTCTTATCTTTTTCTTTAAAAAAGAAACCCGCCACCCGCAAAAAGACTGGTATACCTTGCTGCTCCTGTTTACCCCGATTGCAACCATGTTTACCTTAGCTACTTTAATCAAAACTGGAGAGGATGTTTCTTTCCCTTCTTCCGGCAATATTATGATCTCTGTCAGCGCTATTTTGCTGCTGTTCAGCAATATTTTTACTTTTGGCATCAGCCAATATACACAAAAGAAAAGCTCGCAGTACACGGATATGCAGCTTTTATTGCAAAAAGAATCCAATACCGCCGCTTATTATGAAATGCTCCTGTCCCAGCATGAAAGCCAGCACATTTTGATCCATGACATGAAAAAGCACCTGCAGTCCATTGAGATTTTAAATTCTGCCAAGGAACACGAAAAAATCGACGCCTATATCCATACCCTTTTACAGTCTTCAGATTTGACAGAAAGTGCCCGCGTTTGCGACCACCATATGCTGAACGTCATTCTTTCCCGCTATCAGCGTCAATGTCAGGAAAAGAATATTACCTTCCATACGGATATTCGCAGCGGTGTCCTGCGCTATCTTCCGGATGCTGACCTTACCGCTGTTTTTTGCAATATTTTGGACAATGCCATAGCGTCTGCATCCCAAACCGATAACGCCCTGATTGAACTGAATGTGCATCGGAAAGAGCATACCCCGTTTGCCGTTATTACGATGATAAACTCCTGCCGCACGGATCCCTTTCCTTCACATGCCAACCAGCCGGTTACCTCCAAAAAAGATCCGTCCCGGCATGGATTTGGTCTAAAAAGCGTCCGCCGGGTCGCAGAACGCTATGAAGGCAGCATGAATGTCTATTATGCCGAAAAGGATTTGCTTTTCCACACGATCATCCTGCTGAAGCAGCCCTATCCCGATTCCTAATTTTTCCAAAAGTAAGCATCCTATTTATCGCAGTTTCAGGCAATGGAGAAGCTACTGCGGCAAGCTTTGGCTTGCGCACAACGCCCCCTGGCATGTCATTGCCACAAAAAATATGCGGCTTTTTTACCATGAAAATGGTTTAAAACCGCATATTTCTGTATAGAGGATGTTATATTATTGTTACAAGATGGGTGGGCAGGATATTATGTCAGTGTCACGTCATTCATCAAAAAACAGAAGTATTTACAGCATTTTTTAATTCTTCAAGTCTTCGAAAAAACATTTCTTTCCATACTGTCATATCTTCAAAAATTTCTTCATCTATATCTTTTATCTGATGCATCCCAACATGTCTGACTGCTTCTATTGCCGCCTCCCGCTGCGTTTTTTTCTCAGGATAAACCGTTTGACAGTTTGCTCCATCTATCGTGTCATAACTTCCAAAGCTCTGATTAAAATCCATGATCGGATACAGTGAAACATATTCATTAGTCCGATTATCAACCAAAAATCCCCAGTTTTCCGGATGTCGGTCTATATTACCAACCAGATAATCAAGAATATTCATTCCATAATACGTCTCTTTATCAATCCGCAAACACTCATTCAATACATTCAAGTCATGATTTAACGCATATATTTCAAATGCCATTTTTGAAACGATAGAATACTGTCTGGATGTTATAATTTTACTCTGAGTTACTTTTTGCCCATCATAAAAGCCTTCATCATATTTCACCTGTTTAAAGTCAAAGCATTGGCATAATCTACTTGCTAAAAGTTCTTTCTGAACAGCATCGTCACCACCATCTTTTAATAAAATGAAATCTTTTCCCCTTCTGATCCATGCTTTTGGAAAGCATCCTTTGGTGGATAAATCCGGTGCCAGTTCCTGATTTGTAACTGTCATTGGTTTTCCACGCAAAGAAAGTTCTACCACCGCCTCATTTAATGAATTATCATACAAATTTATCTTTTCGTAAGAAATGTCTTCATCACTCTTTTTTACCCAATAAACATCTGTCAATGATACACAGTGATATGATAATGCTATTTTAGCACGATCCCGATCCGTCATTGCCTGTGCCATTCCGATACTGTTTAAAATTTCTTTTGCATATTTCCTGTCCAAAGACAACACCCGCGAGGCACACCAATGATAAAAATTATTCATATTATTGATCAGCGTATCAAAATCACAATCATTCTCCAAATAAAGATCATACGGAATAAACTTTTCGTCCAAAATAGCAGCCTCTCCACGCGTATTAATCTCTGCTACTTTTCGTTCACCATGCATGATATCGTAATACGTAATATCAGGATGGTCTCTTTTTCTTGCGTTATTATCATTAAGCTCAATTGTTGTTTTCGGCTGCAACAAACCATTATTCATATTATCACCACTCCACTCACTCACGATACAAAGTATATTCAACTTTACGTACTTTCGATTTTTTGTCCTCGCTTCCCTCCAGATATGCCCAGAACATCAAATATATTTTTTTACCATCAATTACTGCAATTTCCAATGGAGTGGTCAGTCCTGTACCCATTGCCATAAAATTAATACATATTATCTTAAGATGATTTTCAAAAATATTTGTCTCTATCCTTTGTTTCTGAGAAATATCTTCAACAAAACTAATAGTTAAAATCAATTCAAAATAATTATCTCCGTTAATATTTAAAGTAAGATCACTATTCTCATTAAATAAAAACACAGTTCCGTAACTGATAATTTCCCGATTCTGAGAGCTTAATTTTACTTGCATTTTTGTCACCTCTCAACTAAAGATGTTTTTATTGTAACATGTTCCTATTTTACAAACAAGGCATTTTCCATTTTCACACTGGTATGCTGTCACGAACGCATAATACCCCATAACCGACCTTCTCATTCGGATATACCGCCTCCCCCCGCAGCGGCCTCGCCCCTCTCCTCAGATACGCCTTCACCTTCTCCCCATACAGATACCTGTCGTTTTCCTGCACGATTCCCCATTCCATCAAAAGCGCCGCTGCCCCGGTCACGAGCGGCGCAGCGAATGACGTTCCTGTCACGCGCCTGCTGCCGCCTCCCGCCGCCGGAACAAGTATTTCCACACCGGGCGCAGTCAGATCCGGCTTCGTCTCAGAAAATACCAGCCTGTTTAGCGCCGACATCCTCTCACCTCTCCCGGAAAAGTCCGCATATGCCTCATAGTAAGGCTGCATTGCCCCCACTGTAATGACTTTCTGCGCCGTAGACGGAACCGTCAGCGTCAGCTCTGCGTCGGGGCGGACAAATCTCGTATCAGCAGACCGGCTCTCCGCTCCCGGCAGATACATCTGAACTGCTCCGGAAACAATTTTTTTCGGTCTCATGCTTACCTTCCAGATTCCCGCCTCCACAAACTCATCCACTGCCAGCATATCAAAAAAGATCTCCTGCCGCACAGAATAAGGCGACGGCTGTCCCGCATAGACCAACACCTCCGTCTGCCCCAACATCACATCAATCCGCCCCTTTGTCCCATACTGCACCGCAGCTGTCTGCCCCGACGGCGATATCAGACGCACATCTACCTCATCCGCATAGTCTTTCCAAAGCTGGATGCTCAGCGTCCTTTCATATTCTCCCACCACAAGCTCGGCAGTCTGCTCCTCTCCCTCCAAAAGCCTCGCCGAAAAATGTCCGCCCGCCGCTCCTTCATTTCCGCTCCCGACGCAGATGACTGTCCGCCCGCTCTCTGCCGCATTATCTAAAAAGCGTGTCAGCAAAGAAGAACCGTCATGAGGGCCGTAGCTGTTGCCAAAGCTGATGTTGACCGCTACCGGCATCTGCAAAAGCTGCGCCTTTGTCAGCGCCCATGTTACCGCCTGCATCAGCTGGAGCGTATGGGGGTATCCGCTCTGCTTCTGCGAAAGCTTTACCACCAACAGCTCTGCCTCCGGAGCAGCGCCGCGCAAAAGCTCCGACGGATTTGAGCCAGCCGCTATCGCCGCCACTGCCGTCCCGTGCCCCGAGCGATCGATGCTCGGAATCTTTTCATAAGCTGCTTCCCTGCTTTGCTCTGCCAACGCCCTGTCGAGCTCCTCCTTGGAAAATTCCCGTTCCAGCTCCTGATCCCACAAAAAGACGATACGGCTGCTCCCATCTGCATTGCGGAAATCCGGCAAAAAAAAATCTATCCCTGAATCCAGCACCGCCACCAGGACTCCCCGACCGCTCAGCCTTCCTCCGGTCGCACTCCCCTGTGTCAGCGGCAGAATGCAGCTTACCCGCTTCGCCTCATATAGCCCCGTCTGCAGATTTTTCGGCATTTCCACATATTCTACCTCAGGAAAATCCGTAAGGCTCCCGACCTGTTCTTCCGGCAGCCTCACTACCGCATAGCCCGCAAGCAGTTCCTCGACCTCTATTCCCTGTTTCCGAAGCCCCTCCAGGCTCCCGCTGTATTTAATTATCAGTTCCCGTACCGTGCCGCCTTCCAGGACTCCCACATTCAAAACTCCTGAACGCTCTCTCTGCCTCTCCGTAGACAAAAGGCTCAGCTGCAAAATATCTTCCAGCTTCTCTGATTCCATATCCGCTCCCCATAAGCGTTTTTTTATCTTATGCGCCGTCCCCGCTCTTTATCAGCTCTTTATCAGCTCTTTATCAGCCCTTTGCCTTCCATCCGGTCAGCCTGCACGCAAGCCATCCTGCTGCAATACCCAAAAGCGCGCCTCCAAGCACGTCGGTCGGATAATGAACATATAAATACAGCCGCGAAAAGCCAATGAGCACAGCCAGCGCCCCCGCCGGTATCCATGCCCTGCTCCCTGCAAAAAACAGCGCTGCAGCTGCTGCAAACGACGCCCCTGTATGCCCTGACGGAAAGGAAAAATCCTTCGGCGCCCTTATCAAAAGCTGAATCCCCGTATTTACATCAAACGGTCTTACCCGCGCCGCTGCCGGCTTCAATATCACGTTGCACAAAATAATCTCTATGATCAGGCTCACTGACATCACAATCCCTATCCTGCGCGTTTTGGGAAAGCACAAAAGCAGCGCTGAAAGCGCTATCCACAGAATACCATAATTGCCGAGCGCTGTGACCGCCGGCATCAGCATATCCAGAAAGCTGCAGCGCATAAATTCCTGAATATAGTCCAAAATTGCAAGTTCCATCATCATTCCTTTCCGCCCTTCCTATAAAATAATAGAAAGCGCGCCCGGCGCACTTTCTATTATCATGAGCAAATCTTTATTTGTATCATCTTTATAATTTGGAATATCCGTATCCGTTTACCATTGCGTCCAGCTTCTGCTTATTTTTACAATATGGACACGCAAATGCGTCGTATGCCTGATATCCCGGCACATCGTCCGTCGTGAAGATAGACTCAACCTTGTGCCCGTTTATCTGGTCGATGGCCGAAAAAACGCAGCATATCTGTTGTACATTACCGCCGTAATAATCAATACATTCCAGACTTCTGTTCATTGTCAGCCCTGTCGTTGCCGTTGCCATCAGCAGCACAATATTTTTGCCTTTGATGGCGCTTACCAGATTATCCCTGAAAAGCATCTGATTATTGATATTGAATTCAGGAGTCACCACGTATACGGTCTGGTGCATATTCTGGTTCGGGAAATTACCTCTTTCCAGCTCCTCCGCCATATACGCCCCTATCACCTCGCTGCCGTCCATGCACACTATCGTATCCACGACCGTCTCCACCGGAAAGCGCTGAACGAACGCCTGCGCCACTGCACAAGCCTCGCTCCGCCTTGTTTTTAAGCCTGTCATATCCACATAATAATTGATATGGGAATGACTCGTCGCAAAGTGTCCCGGAATCGCACGCAGAATAATATTGTTTCCTGCTTTTGAATAAAATTTCATCACTTTGTTTTCCATACTCCAGCCCCTTTCTTCCGCATCCCTCTCCACGCGAAATCACCGTGCCTTTGGCAGTTATCGGACGACGCAGGCAAAATAGCTGTTTTTATTCTGCCTTCTGTATAGAAACAATTATATATTTTATCCAATTATAATGCAATAACTTTTATTTTTTCAGCGATTCAGACAAATAAATGCTCTGCTAATGCCTCCAACGCAGCTGTATCCTTTACTCCCGCCGTTTCAAACGCGGAATGCATGGCAAGCTGTGCCAGCCCCACATCCGCCGACGGGATGGAAACATGAGCGGTAGAAATATTTCCAAGCGTTGAACCGCCCGCCATGTCAGACCGGTTTGCAAATGTCTGCAGCGGAATATCCCACATTCTGCATACATCCCTCACTACAGCCGCCGAAAAACCGTCCGTTGTGTAGCGCTGACTTCCATTATACTTTAACACCACCCCGCCGTTGATATAAGGGCGGTTGGTCGGGTCGGATTTTTCAGGATGATTCGGATGAACCGCATGACCGTTATCCGCCGACAATAAAAAGCTGTTCTGATAAAATTTCCGCTTCTGAATCCCGTTCATATGACGGTCTTCCAAAAGGATTTCCAGAAATTCCTCCAGCAAGGTTGAATCCGCACCCTGTTTTGTGCCGCTTCCCACTTCCTCGTTATCAAACAGCGCATAAACGCTGACATACTCTTTCGGATCCGACTTCAAAAATCCTGTCAGAGTCGCATACGCGCACTGCAGGTCGTCCAGCCTCGGAGAACCTATCAGCGAATTGTCCGCTCCCATCACCCTTCCCCTGTCACGGTTGTATACATACAGGTCGCTGCCGAGCACATCCTCCTCAGAAATCCCCAGTTCCTTCGCGCACAATCCCAGAACCGTCATCTCCTGATCCATTCCCATCAGAGGCGCCATATCCGTCTGAGGGTTATATTTAAACCCGTCATTAATCTCCCTGTTAAAATGCACTGCTACATTTGGTATCACCAAAAGGTCTTTTCGGAAGTTTACAAGGCGCTGTTCCACCTCTCCTTCTCCGTTCTTTACAAAAACGCGTCCTGCTGCGGAAAGAGGGCGGTCCAGCCATGTGCTCAGTATCATGCCGCCATAGCGCTCTGTATTGAGCTTCACATATTTGCCTTCTACCTTCTGCTCCGGCACCTCCTTGAGCTTAAAGCACGGGGAATCGCTGTGACTTGCCGCTATCCTGAATCCTTTTCCCCCGTTTTCCGGAATCCGCGCCGCAATCACAGCAGAACCGTTCTGCACCGTGTAATAACGGCCGCCCGGCTGTATCCCTTCTGCACCAAGTTCCTCTATCCGCACAAACCCTTCCTCCTGCAAAAGCTTCTCCACATTTGCCGCAGCATGGAACGCGGTAGGGCTTTCTTCGATAAATTTCAGCATTTCTTCAGTCAATATCTGTTCGTTCATGATAAATCCTTTCTGTTTTACGCCGTATTATCTTATTTTTTCCGGCAACAATAACACTATAAGTTTTTCAGCAAACACATGTCAATAGCAATCCGAAAAAAGGAGGATGTTTATCATGTATTCAGACAACCCACAATTCAAATCTATCTTTTCCGGAAACGATTCAGAAAAGCCTTCCGATATGGCTGACAATACCGTTCTTTCCCCCGACGGGGTCAATCCGGTAGCCAAAAATGACGAAACGCCTTCCGAATCCGGGATTTTTGACGATGTTCCCGGCATCCTTATCCCCGGCGCAGTGCCGCCCGCCTATTTTCCCGGATTTCCAAACCGTCCGGTATAATCCCCCTGCGCTCCGCTCATAATTGTATTTTTATAGAATCGGAAAGAAATTTTCCTCTCGTATAAAAAAGCATCCTGCTCTGCAGGATGCACCGCCTGCGGCGGGTC
>UQDA01000029.1 GCA_900539715.1 uncultured Lachnospiraceae bacterium
TGCAGCTCCGCCGCATGGTCGCGGCGGAAAGACGCCGCAGCCGGTCGCCTCTGTGGAAGGTTTCCTTTTGCAGAAACGGCAGGGCGTTCGAGGGAACGGGGCTTTTGGACAGCGGGAACGGGCTGTACGACCCGTATACCGGGAAGCCGGTCTGCATCATTGACCCGTCGGAAGCCGGGAAGCTTGGGCTTTTGGATAAAAATATGCCTCTGCGGCTTATCCCGTACAATTGCGTCGGAAAAAGTCATGGCCTCATGCGCGCGGTCATCGTGGATGAAATGTATCTGGAAAAGGATGGACAGGAGAAAAGGAACGGACAGGTAATCCTTGCGGTAAGCCCGGAGCCGCTTTCGGCATCCGGAAGTTATCAGGTCATCCTGCATCCTGCATTACTGGAGGAAAAGAAAGGAGCCAATCATGATATTAAAAGTAGCGATGCCGGGAAGCATGCCGTTTAAACTGATTCGCCGTGAGCCGGCGTTTTTTATGGCAAAAGAGGGAGAGATACATTACATCGGGGGAGCGGACGTGCTCCCGCCGCCGCTGGAGAGCGCACAGGAAAATGAGGTCATTCAGGATCTTGTGTCAGAAGAATATGCCCAGGAGGCGCGCACGATACTTATCGAGCATAATCTGCGGCTTGTGGTATATATCGCTAAAAAATTTGACAATACGGGTGTTGGAGTCGAGGATCTGATATCCATCGGGACAATAGGTCTTATAAAATCGATAAATACGTTCAATCCGGGTAAAAATATCAAGCTGGCGACCTATGCATCCCGCTGCATCGAAAATGAAATCCTCATGTATCTGCGCCGGAATAATAAGACACGCATGGAGGTTTCGATAGACGAGCCGCTGAATGTGGACTGGGACGGCAATGAACTGCTCTTATCGGACATACTCGGAACGGATGAGGATGTCATTTATAAAGATATTGAAAATGAGGCGGAGCGTCGGATCCTGCGTCGGGCGGTATCTCAGCTTTCGGAACGGGAGCGGACGATTGTAAACCTGCGTTTTGGTCTGAATACACCCAACGGAGAGGAGATGACCCAAAAGGAGGTCGCTTCCTATTTGGGAATCTCGCAGTCATACATTTCCCGGCTGGAAAAAAAGATAATGAAACGTCTGAAAAAGGAACTGGTAAAGGAATGAGTTATGCGCTCAGGTAAGAGCGCATTAATCTGAGGGCATTTTTTTCCAGACGGGAGACCTGTGCCTGTGAGATGCCGATCAGGTCTGCGACTTCCATTTGTGTTTTGCCCTCAAAAAAGCGCAGAATAATGATTTCATGCTCCCGGTTACCGAGTTTTTTCATGGCATCGGAGAGGGAAAGGTGTTCTATCCAGTTTTCCTCCCGATTCTTTTTGTCTCGGATCTGATCCATTACATAGAGTGTGTCTGTGCCGTCAGTATAGACGGGCTCATACAGACTCATGGGATTTTGAATGGCATCCAGCGCATAAACGATATCTTCTCTGGAAATGCCCACTTCGGCGGCAATCTCGCTGATGGTGGGCTCTTTTTGTGTCTTTTTCATCAGATTTTCCTTGGCATATATTGCTTTGTAGGCAGTGTCTCTCAGGGAACGGCTGACGCGGATAGAGTTATTATCCCGAAGAAAACGCCGTATCTCACCGATTATCATAGGAACCGCATAGGTGGAAAAACGTACGCCCAGCTCTGTGTTGAAATTGTCGATCGCTTTGATAAGCCCGACACAGCCAATCTGAAACAGGTCGTCCACATTTTCGGCAGAAGAGGAAAAACGACGGATGACGCTTAAGACCAGCCGCAGATTTCCGTTTATAAAAAGCTCTCTGGCATGCTCATCCCCCTGTCGTATCCGGACAAAGAGAGCATCTTTTTCTTCATTTGTGAGCACCGGCAGGCGTGAAGTATTGACGCCGCAGATTTCTACTTTGTTCAGTGCCATGCTGTAAGCCTCCTGCTCTGTAAATTTATCCTTGGCGGATGATATAAAAAGCATGGACAGAAATTCTGCCTTTATACAGCGGAAAGGCGCTTTTAAAGAAAAATCACGTTTGCGCCGGATAAAAGCGTCATAAAAGAGCACGCCGGTCTTAAAAGGAGCATATACATAGACCAGAGGCTATTTGTGAAAACAGGAGGCGGCGGGATGCTTTTTTCAGAACTGAAATGCAAGGAAGTGGTAAATGTGAGGGATTGCCGCAGAATGGGGCGGGTAACTGACTTTGAGTTTGATGAATGCACGGGTACGATACATAAGATTATTGTGCCGGGGATTAGCGGGAAAAGCTGGAAATGCCTGTTTGGCTGCGATACGGAGTATGCGGTCGCATGGCAGGATATCAAACAGATAGGGCCGGACATCATTATGGTGGATGTGCCGTGAAAATGCAGCAGGTTAAGAAAATCAAATGAACCGATGGAAGCTATGGGATAATCCGTATTGTCAGGAAAGGGATTTTCAGGCTTATGGAAACAGAAAAGCCCGCCCTTTTGCTTGCATATGAAAAGGGGATATATTATCATGAAATAAGTGACATATCCACTGGAAGTAACAGGATAAACAGTAAACTCAGACGACACAGGAAAAGACCGATGAAAGAAAAGATAAGCAGCTTCTGGAATTACGAAAAAAAGGACAGGCCCTTCAATCTCCTGATGGCGGGCGTGTCCTATTGCGACGGCACCTACCGGATAGAGAGAAAGCCGGAGAACCTCTATTCCTTTGAATATATTTACAGCGGAAAAGGAACGCTCGTGATAGACGGACAGCGTCTTGAACCAAAGGTGGGAGATGTCTATTTTCTGAAAAGAGGCATTCCTCATTGTTACTGGTCGGATGAAAAAGAACCGTGGACAAAAATATGGATATGCTTTAACGGGTTGATGGCGGAAGCAATGTTTACCGCTTATCTGGATAAAAATGTGTATCTGATGCGGGACTGCGATATTTCGGCGCAGATGGAAACGCTTCTTTGCAGGATAGAGCAGTTTGAATCGGATTATGAGCAGCTGGCGGATGAGACGGCCAAAGCGGTTCTGGAAATTTTGCAGAAGCTTCACAGGCAGGGCAGGAGCCAGACGAGAACTTTGCCGGATCAGATAAAAGAGTGGATAGATCTGCATGTGGAGGAAAATGTAAAGCTTGAACAGCTTTGCGAGAGCCTTCACTATTCCCGCAATCATCTGATAAATCAATTCCGCGGCCGTTACGGTATCACGCCTTATCAGTACCTGCGCGAACAGAAGATAGAGGCGGCAAAGCGGTACCTTTTATATTCCGGAATGTCGGTGCAGGAAATTTCGGAGCGCCTCTCCTATACGGATGAAAATTATTTTCACAGCTGTTTTAAAGAGGCAACGGGGATGACGCCGGGGACATTTCGGAGGACGGGCGGCGCATATGGGGAGGAACGGGGAAAGTAAAGGTTGTTGTTTATACCAGCCTCAAACGCCTGCCGTCTCCGTTGACACACTCTGTTGTTTTCGCTATAATTCCAGTAGAGGAAATGTATGTATTTTTTACAGGAAAAACGTTAGAAAAGCCCCGCATTTTGCGGGCAGACAGGAGAAGGTTATGAAATGCCCTTTTTGCGGTCATGACAATACGCGGGTGATAGATTCGCGCCCGTCAGATGAAAATAATTCCATCCGCCGCAGGCGCGTCTGCGATGAATGCGGCAAGCGGTTCACCACTTATGAAAAGATTGAGACAATACCGCTTATCGTGATAAAAAAGGACAATAACAGGGAGCCCTATGACCGGTCCAAGATAGAGGCAGGGGTGCTGCGCGCATGTCATAAACGCCCTGTCAGCGCAAATGACATTACGAAGCTTGTGGACGAAGTGGAGACGGAACTTTTTGCACGGGAAGAGAAGGAAATTTCCAGCACTATGATAGGCGAGATGGTAATGGATAAGTTAAAGGATCTGGAAGCGGTGGCATATGTGCGATTTGCTTCTGTCTATCGGGAGTTCAAGGATATCAACACTTTTATGGACGAGCTGAAAAAGGTAATGGAGAAAAAGAAAAAATAATTATTGCATTTTGCGGATATCGTGTATACAATGTGAAGTTGGACGGTGCAAATACAGATGCATGGTGAACAGGCATTTGGAGAGCCGTCTGTCCGGGCAGGTGCGGACAGCTGCCGCAACCTGAAGGGCACAATTGAATACAGTTTTTATTAAAAAAGGAGAGACACATGAAGACAAAAGCAGGAAAGAAGGTTCTTTTGACTTTGGTGTGCGCAGCACTGGCTATTGCACTGGGCGCATGTTCAGGCGACAAGGCAGAGACGGGTTCTTCTCAGATCACCATTGGCATTCCTCAGGACGTGGACAGTCTTGACCCCCACAAAGCAGTGGCGGCAGGAACAAAAGAGGTATTGTTTAATGTATTTGAAGGTCTTGTAAAGCCTGACAGCGAAGGCAATCTGAATGACGCTGTTGCCGAAAGCCATACCATTTCAGAGGACGGCAAGGTGTACACCTTTACGCTCCGTGAGGGCGTGAAGTTCCATGACGGGACGCCCGTTACGGCGCAGGATGTAAAATATTCCATTGACAGGTGCAGCAGCACGGAGAACGGCGAGCCGCTCGTATCGGCATTTGCAGCGATAGACAGCGTCAATATCGTGGATGATAAGACGGTGGAGATAGTGCTCAAGGAGGGAGATACGGATTTTCTTCCCTATTTGACGGCGGCGGTCATCCCCGAACACAATAAGACGCCGGAGAGCACTCCTGTAGGTACGGGCCCTTATAAATATATATCCCGCTCCCCGCAGGAAAATGTTGTTCTGGAAAAATTTGACGATTATTGGGGGACTCCTGCCAATATTGAGACAGTGAAGCTTCAGGTCGTGGCGAATGCGGACACCATCGTAACGGGCTTGAATGGAGGCTCTATCGATATGTTTGCGCGTGTGACTCAGGCGCAGGCAGACCAGCTTTCCGGGGATTTTGAAGTGCTGGAAGGAACGATGAATCTCGTTCAGGCGATGTATTTAAATAATGAGAAGGCGCCTTTTGACAAGAAGGAAGTCCGGCAGGCGCTTTGCTATGCGGTAGACCCGCAGGCAGTCATGGATATGATATCTGACGGTAAGGGAGCAAAGCTCGGCAGCAGTATGTTCCCTGCTTTCGGCAAATATTATATGGAAGAGTTAAACGATATGTATGAAGCGGATACGGCAAAGGCAAAAGAGCTTTTGGCACAGGCAGGATATCCGGACGGCTTTACATTTACACTGACTGTACCTTCCAATTATCAGCAGCATATCGATACGGCTCAGGTCGTTGCGGAGCAGTTAAAGCAGATAGGGGTAACAGCGAATATCCAGCTCGTAGAGTGGGAAACATGGCTGTCTGAGGTATATACGAACCGCAATTATGAGGCGACGGTTGTGGGCGTGGATGCTGCAAGCCTGACGGCAGCAGCGCTTCTGGAGCGTTTCACATCCGATGCGTCGGATAACTTTATCAACTTTGACAGTGCAGCCTATGACGAGGCATATGCGGCGGCTAAGGCAAGTACGGATGATGAAGAAAAGACAAAATATTACAAAGAGTGCGAAGAGATTCTGGCGGAAGAGGCAGCCAACGTCTATATTCAGGACCTGCCCTCGTTTGTGGCGCTGAATAAAAAGTACGGCGGTTATGAATTTTATCCGCTTTATGTACAGGATTTTGCAAAGCTGTATAAAGTGAGCGGACAGACGGAGTAAACATTCATGAAGTATCTGGTAAAAAAGCTGGCAGGGTTAGTGATAACCCTGCTGGTTGTATCGTTTCTGGTATTTACAGCATTTTCGGTAATTCCCGGAAGCCCGGCAACTGCGATGCTGGGGACGCAGGCGACTCCGGAAAAGGTGGCCGCGCTGGAAGCACAGCTGGGGCTTGACAAGCCGCTTTTAGAGCGGTTCGGAGAATGGGCAATTGCTTTCGTGCAGGGAGATTTTGGTATGTCCTACAGCTATCAGATGCCTGTGGGAGATATGATAAGAGAAAAAATCCCGGTGACACTGACGCTGACCTTAATGGCATTTGTGGTCATGACGGCGATTTCTGTCCCGCTGGGGATTTTCTGTGCGAGACATGAGGGCGGCCTGGTGGATCGGGTGATATTGATGGTAAATCAGGTCATTATGTCTATCCCTCCGTTCTTTTCGGGAATACTCATTACGTTGTTGTTCGGGCTCGTACTGCATTTGTTCACACCCGGCGGGTATGTGTCCTATACGGCAGATGTGGGAGGATTTCTGGGCTACCTGATCTTTCCAGCGATTTCGATAGCGCTTCCGAAGGCGGCGATGGCAGTGAAGCTTCTGCGTACCTCCGTGCTGTCGGAAATGAAGCTGGATTATGTTCGCACGGCTTACAGCAGGGGCAACCGGACAAAGGCGGTGCTCTACCAGCATGTATTAAAAAATGCGATGATACCGGTCGTGACTTTTTTAGGAATGGCTCTGGCTGATATGGTGGCGGGAAGCATCATCGTAGAGCAGGTATTCAATATTCCGGGGATGGGACGGATACTTTTGACATCCATATCAAACAGGGATTACCCGGTGGCACAGGCTATTATCGTATTTATTGCGTTTCTTGTTATCTTTACGAATTTTCTGGCGGATCTTATTTATCAGAAGATGGATCCCCGGATCACACTGGACTAGACGATTATGAAGAAAAAGAAGAACAAAAATCTGATATTGGGAGGCGTTATGACCGGAGCGATGCTGGCGCTTATTGTGCTGGGATTTTTCTGGACGCCTTACGATCCTGAGGCGATGGACAGCGCGGCAAAGTTGTCCGGCGTCTCATTTTCACATCTGATGGGATGTGATAATTTTGGAAGGGATATTTTCAGCAGGGTATTGAAGGGCGGTACGACAACACTTTTTGTGGCACTGGGAACAGTGGGGATAGGGACTGTATTCGGCATCATCATCGGTGCATTTACCGGATATTTCGGCGGAATAGCGGATGAGATACTGATGCGTGTAAACGATGTCCTGTTTGCATTCCCCAGTATCCTTCTGGCGCTTGTATTTGTAAGCCTTTCCGGATATGGCACGACGAATGTGATATTTGCGCTGGGCATTGCCTTTATCCCGAGCTTTGCAAGAATAGTCAGGAGCGAATTTATCCGCTGTAAAAATATGGATTATGTCAAAAGTGCAAAGCTGGCAGGGGCAGGAAATTTGCGCATCATGTTCGTTCATATTTTACCGAATACGGCTCCGGTGCTTTTGTCAGCAGTTATGATAGGCTTTAATAATGCTGTGCTCGCAGAGGCGGGTATGAGTTATCTGGGCATTGGTGTACAGCCGCCGCATGCAAGTCTGGGCAGGATGCTGTCGGAGGCTCAGACCTATCTGTTTTCAGCGCCGGGCTTTGCATTGTTTCCCGGTATTTTCCTGATTCTTTTGGTGCTTGGCTTTTCCCTTTTGGGAGAAGGAATCCGGGACAGGGGAAGGGAGTGACGGACGATGTTGGATGTGATAGATTTGAGCATTGAATTTCAGGATCATCTTGTGCCGGAGAGGGTCGTGCATCATGTGAACCTTCATATGGAGCCGGGAGAGATCGTCGGGCTTGTGGGAGAGTCGGGATCCGGTAAATCGATGACTTCCCTTGCGATAGCAGGGCTTTTATCCCGACATGATATGCACAAGGAAGGGAAGATATTGTTCGAGGGGACGGATTTGCTCACCTGCGAACGGAGCTATTTGAGAAGTCTTCAGGGAAATGAGATTTCAGTGATATTTCAGGAACCGATGACCTCGCTCAATCCGGTTTATAAGATAGGATGGCAGGTGGAGGAGCCTTTGCGTATCCATTATCCTGAGCTTTCTAAAAAGGAGAGAAAGCAAAGGGCTCTTACGCTGCTGAAAAAAGTGGAGCTTGAGGATGCAGAGCGGATTTATGGCTCTTATCCGCATCAGCTGTCAGGGGGGCAGCGCCAGCGTGTTATGATAGCGGCAGCGATGATATGCGGTCCGAAGCTCCTGATAGCCGATGAACCGACGACAGCGCTGGATGTGACAGTGCAGGCGCAGATAGTGAAGCTGTTAAAACGGATAAACGAAGAAAGGCATACGGCAATACTGTTTATTTCCCATGACCTGAGCCTTGTGCGGCGCCTGTGCGACAGGGTAGTCGTGATGCAGGGCGGAAGAATTGTGGAGAGCGGTCCGATGCGGCGGATATTTGAGCAGCCGCAGGAGGAGTATACAAAGAAGCTGATAGCGGCGATACCAAGATGCGAAAAGAAAAAGGAGGCATCCGCTCATGTCTGATGAAATTTTAAAGGTGGACCATGTGAGTATCGGCTTTTCTGAAAAAAGAAGGATGCCCTGGGAGAAAAAAAGACGTACGGAAGTATTAAAGGATGTTTCCTTTTCCATGAAAAAGGGAGAGGTGCTGGCGTTGGCAGGAGAATCAGGCTGTGGAAAGAGCACGTTGGCAAAGGTAATACTGGGATTAAAAAAGGCAGATTCAGGGACAGTGGAGCATTTCGGGAATCGGCCGCAGATGGTATTTCAGGATCCGTACAGCTCCTTAAATCCGGCGAAACGGATAGGCTGGATATTGGAAGAGCCGTTAAAAAATATAGGAGGTTTTTCTGCACAGGAGAGGCACAGCAGGGCTGTTGATATGCTAAAAAGAGTCGGCCTGGATGAAAAGATAGCGGACCGTTATCCAAATCAGTTGTCAGGAGGTCAGCGCCAGCGGGTATGTATTGGAGCCGCCCTGATGGCAGAACCGGGATTCTTAGTGGCAGATGAGGCAGTATCGGCACTGGACGTGACGGTACAGGCGCAGATTCTTGAGCTTCTGGAAAAACTCAAGAAGGAAATGGGGCTTTCTATCCTGTTTATTTCTCACGACATGCGTGTCATATATCAGATAAGCGACCGGGTGATGATAATGCAGGGAGGCAGGATCGTAGAGAGCGGACGGGTGGAAGAGGTCTATGAAAGTCCTGAGGCGCCCTATACAAAAGAACTGCTGGAGGCAGCGGGAATCGGAGAGGAGCAGTAGGATGCTGGAGCGTTTTTATCCTGATGAAACGGCGGATTCCGCTTATGACATCGATTATGAAAAATGGTATGAAAAAGGATACAGAGGCCTGATATACGATGTGGACAATACGCTCGTACCTCATGGAGCCCCTGCGGACGAGCGGGCAAAGAAGCTGTTTGAACGGCTCCATGCGCTCGGTTTTTCGGTTGTGCTCCTGTCCAATAATAAGGAACCCCGGGTGAAGAGCTTTGCAGAGGATGTATTGTATGCGGATTATATCTTTAAAGCGGATAAACCGTCGGTGAAAGGCTATCGGGCGGCGATGCAGAAAATGGGGACGGATGAGCATACGACAGTTTTTGTGGGCGACCAGCTGTTTACGGACGTATGGGGCGCAAAAAGGACGGGGATTCACAGCATCCTCGTAAAGCCCATCCATCCAAAGGAAGAGATACAGATTGTTTTGAAGAGACAACTGGAAAAAATTGTGTTATATTTTTACTATCGGAAGCGCCGCAGAAACGGCGCAGACCGTTGAACAGAAAAGGAACGAGGAAAGTACGATGGGAACAGGGGACAGTATCGGCGGCAGGACCAGACTTTGCGGGCTGATAGGAAATCCGGTGGAGCATACGCTTTCTCCGCTGATACATAATACGCTGGCGCAAAGCTGCGGAAGAGATATGGTATATGTGCCTTTTTTTGTAGAGGGCGGCAGGCTTGGCGATGCGGTAAAAGGGGCTTATGCCTTAAATGTGCTCGGGCTGAACATAACGGTCCCGTACAAGACGGATGTGGTTCCGTTTTTGGAAAGCATCGAACCGATGGCAGAGGCAATAGGTTCAGTCAATACGCTTGTGCGCTCAGACGGAGGATATTGCGGTTATAATACGGATATGAGCGGACTGTACCGGGCAATGCAGGAGGACGGCGTAGAGCTTGCAGGACAAAAGGTTGCGGTGCTCGGAGCGGGCGGCGTCGGCAGGGCGGTCGCGTATCTGTGTGCGGCAAAAGGCGCAGAGCAGGTTGTCATTTTAAACAGGAGCGTGGATAAGGCAGAGCGGATAGCGGCAGAGGTGTGTGCAAAGACCGGAAGGAATGTGGTGAGCGCGGCAGGTCTTTTGGAAGCGGGGAGGCTGTGCGGAAAGGAATGGGTCGCGGTTCAGGCGACCAGCGTTGGACTCTATCCGGAGTATGAGAAGGCGGCTGTAGAGGACATGGCGTTTTATGAAAAGGTCAAAGCCGGGTATGATCTTATCTACCGGCCTGCCGAGACCAGATTTATGAAGCTCGTCAAACGGACGGGCGCGCCCGCATATAACGGGCTGAAGATGCTGTTGTATCAGGGAGTGGAAGCTTTTGAACTTTGGAATGGGATATCGGTAAGCCCTGAACGGGCGCAGGAAGTTTATGAGAAATTGAAAAGAGGGCTGGAAGCAGGAAAGTGAGGACAAGGAACGTGGCGAATGTAGTACTGATAGGATTTATGGGATGTGGAAAGAGCAGTGTGGCGGTAAAGCTGTCTTACCGGATGAAGCGTCAGATGACGGATACGGATAAATGGATAGAGAAAAAAGAAGGCAGGACGATAAAGGAGATTTTTGAGCAGGACGGGGAAGAGGCATTCCGCAGTATGGAGACAGAGTGCTTGAAACAGTTAAAGGAAACTGCAAAAAATCAGATTATTTCAGTGGGCGGCGGCACGCCCGTGCGAGAGGAAAACAGGGCGCTGTTAAAAGAAATTGGAAAAGTCGTTTATCTGCGCGCAAAGACAGAAACGTTGTGCGAGCGCTTAAAGAACGATACGCGCCGTCCGGTGCTGGAAGGGGAAGGTGAGCTGTCCGAACGCATAGAGAAGCTTTTGGAAGAAAGAAAAGAGGCTTATGAAGCGGCGGCAGACCTGATCGTAGACGTGGACGGCAAGCCCTTCGGACAGGTGCTCTTTGAAATTGAAAGGGGCGTGCGCCCGCCTTACCGTACACAGACAGCACAGGGAAGCTATGGTCAGCAGACTGGCTTTGGAACCAAAAATTCCGGGGACAACGGCAGACGCGGCGGTTTTCGGACAGGGACGCCTTATAATTCCAGATATCCATTCGGGCAAAGACCTATCAAAACCTACAGCGGCATGGGGAACATGTCAGAGCCTGCGCGCAGCATGCACAGTGAAAATGTGCAGAGCGCTCTGGAAATGCAGGATGCGGGAGTACAGGCGGCGGTCGGAACAGAAGCGGCTTCCGAAAAAAGACCTTTGCGCAGACTGCTCGTGATAAACGGTCCGAATATCAATTTCCTGGGTATCCGTGAGAAAGGGATTTACGGTACGCAGGATTACAATGCGCTTTTAAATATGATAGCAGAAAAGGGGATGGAATCCCGCGCAGCTATCACGGTATTTCAGAGCAACCATGAGGGAGCTATTATCGACCGTATTCAGGAAGCGTATTTTGACAAGACGGAGGCGATAATCATCAATCCCGGCGCATATACGCATTACAGCTATGCGATAAGAGATGCGCTGGCGAGCGTCCCCATGCCGAAGGCAGAAGTGCATATTTCAAATATCATGGAACGGGAAGAGTTCCGCAGGGTATCAGTGACAGCGCCGGTATGTGACAGACAGATTTACGGGCATGGTCTGGAAGGATATCTGGAAGCGATAGATTTTGTTCTGGAGAAACTCGGAGAGTAGTTTTTGGCAGGAGCGCACTGCGGCGGAAAGGAAGGGTATATGGAGGGCAAAAACAGCTTGGGCAGGGTTTTAACGGCTATCATAGCGGCAGTTACCGCGATAGTTTGCGTTTTGATCCTTACGAGCCAATTTACAGGTTACAAAAAGACAGCAAACAGTATGGGACTGACGGCGACAGGCTCTGCCTCCTGCGATTTTGAATCGGATCTGGTCGTATGGAGAGGGCGTTTTTCGGCATATGGTCTGACGACAGGGGAAGCATACGGCGTGATAAAGAGCGATGCCGGGATAGTAAAAGATTATCTGCTGGCAAAAGGCGTGACGGAGGATGAGTTTGTGCTCAGCTCGGTCAGCATATCGCCCCATTACCGGTCGGAATACGATGTAAACGGCGAATATATCGGAGAGGTCGCAGATGGCTATGATTTAAACCAGCAGGTGACGATAACTTCTTCCGATATTGATAAAGTAGAAGGAATATCAAGGGATATTTCGGAGCTGATAGAATCAGGGATAGAGTTTACTTCTGATGCGCCGGAGTATTATTATACCAAATTAGATGAGCTAAAGCTTGACCTCATCGAAAAGGCTACGGAGAATGCGAAGCAGAGGATAGATATTATGGCGGCAGGCTCCGGCAGTGCGGCAGGAGAGCTTTTGACGGCGAATCTGGGCGTATTCCAGATTACCGCGAAAAATTCCGGGCTGGGAGAATACAGCTATGACGGAGCTTACGATGTGAGCTCCCGGTATAAGACGGCGTCTATTACAGTACGGCTGAATTACAGTGTTGAATAAGGAAAAGCAGAGGATAGAAGCTTCTGTATGTTGTAGAAATGCAGCGTACAGAAGCTTTTATTTATTCTTAATCCAATTCCCGGGATCCTAATCCCACCTTAAAAAAGAATATGCTATTCTGATGGTTGTAAGGAGGAGTTGGCTATGAGATCTTTTTTAAATTCCATTCATAAAATTGAGGACAAATTTGACCGAAAGGCAGAGTATTTTGCATTTCATCATCCTCTTCTCGCATTCTGGGCAATGTTCCTTGGTATGCCGGTCGTGATTCTGACGGTGGTATCCGCCGGAACAATAGCAATTGGAGTTCCTATTGCAGTTTTGATGGGCTGGTGTTGAGATTTTATGTAATCTTAATTTCCCACGTTACCTGTTAACCCCGTTTTTATTGAAATGGTGTTAGAATCATCAGGCAAAGGAGGAAAACAGATATGATGGATTTGATCATGCTGGCAGTGCTTGCCGGCAGCTTTGGACTGGTTAAGCTGTTTGCAGATTTTTGCGAACATCAGGTTGAACCGAAAGAAATATGAGGTGTGAAGTACCGAAAGTGAAATGGTGAGGAGGAAATGGAAAATGATCGTACTGGGTCTGATTATTACAGTATTGGGCGCTTATCTGGTGTATGCGCTGATAAATCCGGAAAAATTGTAAGCAAAAATAAAAAACGGGACAAATATTCCCGAAATTAAAATGCCGTTTATGCGGCAGAAAGAGGAAAAACAATGTTACAGATTGTTCTTACACTGGCGATTTTTGTGATACTGGTAATTCCGATGGGTAAATATATGTATCATATCGCCACGGATCAGAAAACATTTGCGGATAAGGTATTTGATCCGATTGACAGGATAGTATATAAAGTCTGTGGGATCAAAGGCGAAGAGATGGGATGGAAAAAATATGCGCTGTCTTTGCTGATGGCAAACGGTGTAATGGTACTTACAGGATATTTCATATTAAGGATTCAGGGACTGCTTTTTTTGAATCCCAATGGAATCGATGGAATGGAAGCAAGTTTAAGCTTCAACACGATCATTAGTTTTATGACCAATACAAACCTGCAGCATTATTCGGGAGAAAGCGGATTGTCTTACGCGGCTCAGATGTGTGTCATTATTTTTATGATGTTTACTTCGGCGGCGAGTGGATATGCGGCATGTATGGCTTTTTGCAGAGGGCTGGCAGGTAAAAAGATCGGTAATTTTTATGTGGACATGGTGCGGACAACAACCCGCATTCTTCTTCCGCTGGCATTTCTTGTAGGTCTGTTTCTGGTCAGCCAGGGGGTTCCGCAGACGCTGGCAGGAAATGTGACGGTTGGTACGATTGAAGGAACGTGGCAGGATATTGCAAGAGGACCTGTGGCAGCATTGGAATCCATCAAGCATCTGGGTACCAACGGCGGCGGATTTTTCGGGGCAAACTCTTCAACGCCCTTTGAAAATCCCACAGTTTTATCGGATATTGCAGAGCTGATTTCCATGATGATCCTGCCCGGGGCCTGCGTTGTGACATTTGGTCATATGCTTCATGATTATAAGAAAGAGCGGGGAGAAGGCGCGGTGATTTTTGGCGCAATGGCAATCATTTTTGCGATTGGTCTTACGATTTGTTTTTCTGCAGAGAAGGCGGGAAATCCTGTAATCGCTAATTTGGGGATCAGTCAGGAAATGGGAAATATGGAAGGCAAAGAGGTGCGCTTTGGCATTGATCAGTCTTCGCTGTTTACAACAGTAACAACGTCTTTTACAACGGGAACAGTCAACAATATGCACGATTCTCTGACGCCTCTGGGCGGCATGGTGCCGATGCTCCATATGATGCTGAACTGTGTATTCGGAGGTAAGGGCGTTGGACTGATGAATATGGTCATGTATGTGATCCTTGCAGTATTTATCTGCGGTCTGATGGTAGGACGTACGCCGGAATACTTAAATAAGAAGATAGAAGGCAAGGAGATGAAGCTGGTAGCCATCGTCATTTTGATCCATCCGCTTTTAATCCTCGGCTTTTCCGGGCTTGCGGTATCGGTGCAGGCGGGGCTTTCCGGCATTACGAATCCGGGCTTCCATGGTCTGAGCCAGGTGCTTTATGAATACGCTTCTTCGGCGGCAAATAACGGTTCCGGTTTTGAAGGGCTGGCGGATAACAGTGTGTTCTGGAATGTGACGACCGGGCTTGCAATGTTCTTTGGACGTTATATTGCGATTGTGGCACAGCTTGCAATCGCTGGCTCGATGCTGATGAAAAGGCGGGTAAATGAATCCATTGGTACATTGCGGACAGATAATGTAACCTTTATGATTATTCTCGTATTTATCGTATATATTTTTGCTGCTCTGACCTTCTTCCCTGCGCTGGCGCTTGGTCCGATTGCCGAGCATCTGTCGCTGTGGATGTAAAAGCAGAAAGGAGATGTTTGATATGACTAAGAAGAAAGGTACAAAGTTTGTGACGAAGGACATCCTAAAGTCATCCATCATCGGTTCCTTTCAGAAACTTGATCCGAGATACATGATAAAAAATCCGGTCATGTTTGTAGTAGAGATTGGATTTGTGATTTCGCTGGTGCTGACGTTTTTCCCGACCCTGTTCGGGGGAAACGCAGAGTATCAGGTTTATAACGGAGTTGTGGCGGCAATCCTGTTTGTCACAGTGCTGTTTGCAAACTTTGCAGAATCCGTTGCGGAAGGACGGGGCAAGGCGCAGGCGGCGTCTTTAAAAAAGACGAAGCAGGATACGACGGCAAGGCTGCTTTGTCCTGATGGAACCGAAAAAACTGTGAGTGCATCCGAATTAAAAAAAGGCGACGTTGTTCTGGTGAGAAACGGAGAGGTGATTCCGAATGACGGTGAAGTGATCGAAGGTGTGGCATCTGTAGATGAATCCGCAATCACAGGGGAATCCGCTCCGGTAACAAGGGAAGCGGGGGGAGATTTTTCCTCCGTGACCGGCGGTACATCAGTTGTATCCGATTGGTTAAAAATCAGGATCGTGGCAGAACCCGGACATTCTTTTCTTGATAAGATGATTTCTCTGGTCGAGGGGGCATCCAGGCAGAAAACACCCAATGAGATTGCGCTGAATACGTTGCTGATTGTATTGACACTGATTTTTCTGATTGTTGTAGTAACGTTATATCCATTTGCCTCTTATTTGGGAGTAGAGATTCCGGTTTCCTGGGCAATTGCCCTCATGGTATGTCTGATTCCGACGACGATCGGCGGACTGCTTTCTGCTATTGGTATCGCGGGCATGGATCGTGTTACAAGATTTAATGTAATCGCTATGTCCGGTAAAGCGGTAGAGGCGTGTGGTGATGTGGATACGATGATTCTGGATAAAACCGGAACAATCACTTATGGCAACCGTCTGGCGGCTGAATTTTATCCGGTAAACGGCGTTGATAAGACGGATCTGGTGGACTACAGCGTGATGTGTTCCTTGATGGATACGACGCCGGAAGGAAAATCGACGGTGGATCTGGGGCGGCAGAAGGGGTGCATTCTGGACGAAGGCGCTGCAGATCAGATGACTTTTATTGAGTTTACAGCGCAGACAAAGATGAGTGGCGTAGATTTAAAAGATGGAACGGCAGTAAGAAAAGGTGCATCCGAGGCAATCAAAACTTATGTGAAAAAGCAGGGAGGAACGATTCCGGAAGATCTGGAAGAAATCGTGACAAATGTTTCCAATCTTGGCGGTACGCCGCTGACTGTGTGTGTCAACAATAAGATTCTGGGCGTTATTTATTTAAAGGATACGGTAAAGCCCGGACTGGTAGAACGTTTTGCAAGACTGCGGGAGATTGGGATTAAGACGATCATGTGTACCGGTGATAATCCTCTGACGGCGGCAACGATTGCAAAAGAAGCGGGTGTGGACGGATTTATTGCTGAGTGTAAGCCTGAAGATAAAATAGAAGCGATTAAAAAAGAACAGGCGGAAGGTAAACTGGTAGCGATGACCGGGGACGGTACAAACGATGCTCCTGCGCTGGCACAGGCTGATGTGGGACTGGCAATGAATTCCGGCACACAAGCAGCGAAAGAAGCGGCAAATATGGTAGATCTGGATTCTGATCCTACTAAGATTTTGGAAGTAGTTGAAATTGGTAAGCAGCTTCTGATTACGCGGGGGTCGCTGACAACATTCAGTGTGGCAAATGACATTGCAAAATATTTTGCAATTATCCCGGCCATGTTTACGATGGTACTGCCGCAGATGCAGATTTTAAACATTATGCATCTGGCAACTCCTGCAAGCGCAATCCTATCGGCGCTGATCTTTAATGCGCTGATCATTCCGGGATTGATTCCGATTGCGATGAAGGGTGTAAAATATAAGCCGATGAAGGCAGAAAAGCTGCTGCTGAAAAATATGGGAATCTACGGATTGGGCGGAATTGTTGTTCCGTTTGTGGGAATCAAGCTGATTGATCTGATGGTAGCGCCGCTGCTTGCCATGATTGGTATGTAATACTTTTGCGGCAAAAGGAGAAAAAAGATGAAAAATTTCTGGAAAATGTTTCGGACGGCACTGGTTTTTTGCCTGGTTATGATTGTGCTTTGTTCCTTTATTTATCCGTTGGCGCTTACGGGCGTGAGTCAGCTGACTATGAAAGAAAAGGCAAACGGGAGCCTGATCGATCAGGAAGGAAATCTGACGGCAGATGCAGACGAGGCGGTTGGATCAGCGCTTTTAGGGCAGGATTTTACAGAGGACTATTTTTTCCGTGGAAGAGTTTCTTCCATCAATTACAACACTTACACGCAGGAGCAAAAGGACAGCGGCGAATATGCGGGGGTTGCGTCAGGTTCCTTTAATTATGGAAATTCAAATCCGAATCTGGAAGTACGGATACAGAAGGATCTGGATGAATTTCTGGCATCCCATCCAGGCAAGACGGCAGAGGATATTCCAGCGGATCTTTTGACAGCGTCTGGCTCGGGATTAGATCCTCATATCAGTCCGGAGGCGGCAGAAGTTCAGATTGATGCCGTTGCACAGAATTCCGGTCTGGGTGTTGAGGCGGTGACAAAGATTGTTGAAGATAATACAGAACACAAATTTTTAGGAATTTTCGGGGAAGAACGGGTAAATGTGTTAAAATGTAATCTGGATATTGCAGCGGCGATGGGAATTTTATAAGGAATGAAAAGAAATGGAAGATCATAAGCCTGATTCTGAACAGTTATTGAAGCGCCTTCAATATGAACAGCGTGAACAGGAAAAAAAGAATAGGGGAAGGCTGAAAATTTTTCTGGGATATGCGGCAGGATCCGGCAAAACCTATGAAATGCTGGAAGCCGCCCATGAAGCAAAAAAACAGGGAATCGATGTGGTGGCAGGCTATATTGAACCTCATGCCCGCCCGGATACACAGGCTTTAACAAAGGGGCTGGAGATGATCCAACCCCTTATGGTGGATTATAAGGGGGTAAAACTGCGGGAGTTTGATCTGGATGCGGCGCTTGCAAGGAAGCCGAATCTGATGCTGGTGGACGAGCTGGCACATACGAATGCGAAAGGCTGCCGGAATGAAAAAAGGTATCAGGATGTGCAGGAACTTCTGCGGGCGGGGATTAACGTCTATACAACAATTAACATTCAGCATTTGGAGAGCTTAAACGATCTTGTGGGAAATATTACCGGGATTGAGGTTAAAGAGCGGATTCCGGACACCGTTTTTGATCATGCGGATCAGGTCGAGGTGATAGACATCGAGCCGGAAGAGCTGATCGAGCGGATGAAAGAAGGCAAGATTTACGGAGAGCGGCAGGCGGAACGGGCATTGCAGCATTTTTTTAGAAAAGAAAAGCTGGTTGCCCTGCGGGAAATCGCCCTGCGCCGGACGGCAGACCGGGTCAATCGGATCGCGGAAGAGGAAAGAAGCCTTCTGGAACATCAGGATTACCATACCGGGGAACATATCCTGGTATGCATTACTGCAGCGCCTTCCAGCGTAAAAGTGATCCGGACGGCGGCAAGGCTTGCGGCGGCATTTCATGGGAAGCTGACCGGACTGTGCGTGGAAACTCCAAAGATGCAGGAGGCAGATGAAAAGACGAAAGCAGCACTTCGCAGAAATATTGAGACAGCAAAGCTTCTGGGGGCGAAAATTATCACAGTTTTTGGATCGGATGTTGCAGCGCAGATCGCGCAGTATGCGATCATCAGCAATGTATCAAAGATTGTACTGGGAAGAACGAATCATTTTACGATGCGCCCGATGTATCGTTCCGAGATTTTGGAAAAATTGACCTATATGGCGCCGAACATTGATGTGTATATCATTCCGGATATGAAAGCAAAACGGCGCTATTGGCCGCAGAAAAGGCGGAAAGAGCAGGAAAACTGGAAAAAGACCGTATTGGATTTTGTAATGATTACGGGGATCATGGCAATTGCTACGGGAATAGCGTTCTGTTTACAGCAATTTGAGTTTTCAGAAGCGAATACGATTATGATTTATTTGCTGGGGGTTGTGCTGTCGTCCTATCTTGCAAATCGCAAGCTGTGTGCTTTGTACTCTTCGTTTGTAAGCGTTTTGATGTTTAATTTTTTCTTTACGGAACCCTTTTACAGTTTGAAAGCTTATGATAAAGCATATCCGACTACGTTTTTTATGTTGTTTATTGTTGGACTATTTACAGGTTCTCTGACAGGAAAGCTGAAACGACAGAACCGTGAAAGTGCAAAAACGGCGTATCGTACAGAGATTCTTTTGGAAAACAGTCAGAAATTAAGACGCTGTAAATCAAAAGACGACGTATGGAGGCAGGTGGCGGCACAGGCGGGAAGACTTTTGAATCTGTCGATTCTGGTGTATCCGGCGAAAGAAAACGGGATGCTTACGGAGCCCATGCTATTCCCGCGTAAAGGGATGGAGGAGTCCGAGCTGAAAAAATGTGTGAATGACGGGGAAAAAGCCGTGGCGCAGTGGGTCGTGGCAAACCAGCACCGGGCAGGAGCATGCACCCATACACTTCCGGATGCAGCTGCAATGTATCTGCCGGTTCAGGATGGCGAAAAGGTTCAGGGCGTAATGGGAATTTATCTGGAAGAACGCAGGCCTGTAGGGGAATTTGAATATGGGCTTCTGACGGCAATGCTTAATGAAACGGGCGTAAAGCTTCAGGATGGTTGAGGGGATTCCATTCCCCTCTCAGATAGCGTATCGTAAACAGAGTAGCGAGGCACACGTTGTTTGCAATCATGCATCCCCAGACGGCAAATAGTCCGAGATGGAAGACATGGATGGAGAGGAAGGTCAGGAAGACCCGGACGCCCCACATACTGAAAAGCGCGTAATAAAAGGGCTTTACGGTATCTCCGACTCCATTGAAAATTCCTTCCAGAATAATGAGGACACCAAAAAGCGGTTCCGATACGGCAACCATCCGAAGGACAATTGTTCCAAGCTCGATGACCTCCCGGTCACCGGTAAAAATGGTGAGCAGCTGCGGCGCAAACAGGAAGAGGAGCGCGCCAGAGATACTCATGATAATAAGAATCATGATGACCAGCATCCGGGTCAGTTCATGCAGACGCTTTTGGTCTTTTGCGCCGACCGCATTTCCGGCAAGGGTTGCGGATGCGGTCTGCATTCCGTATCCGGGGATATAAAAGGCCTGCTCTACAGTAAGGGCAATGGAGTGTGCTGCAAAGGGGACGGTACCAAGGCTTGTCACAAGAGAAGCAAAAACAACGTGACCGAGGCAGGTCGCCATGCGCTCCATGGCAACGGGGAAGCCAACACGGATACAGGGCTCCAGGATTTCACGCTCTGGTTTCAGGGAGCATCCTTTGGGAGAAACAAACCGGTTGCGATATAAGGCGAATGTCATCAGGATACCTCCTATGACAAAAGAAAGCGCGGTTCCAATCCCGGCGCCCACCGCGCCAAAGCCAAAGCCAAAGACAGTGAAGCTGAATTTTCCGATGGAAACAGTGCTTGTTTCATAAATAAACAGGAAGTTAAAGAAGATATTCGCAACGTTCATACAGATATTTACCAGCATGGGCGTTTTGGTATCTCCTGCAGCTCTTAAGACTGCACCGAAAATGATGATGGCAGCGCGGAAAAGCATCGGCAGGCAGATGACTGCAAAATATAACGAAGCATCTTTTCGAATCGCTTCCTCAGCACCCATCCAAATCGGGAGAAAAGGGCTGACAAGCAGCGTCACTGCTCCAACGGTCAAACCGGCGGCAATCGTGACTAAAACGGATTGTGAGGAGGCTTTGCGAACTTCTTCATAGGACTCTGCTCCCATGTTTCTGGAAATAAAGGCCATAAAGCCGATTCCGAGAGCAAACAGAGGACCGTTTACGAGCCAGGTCACGGATGTGCTGATACCTACGGTTGCAGTGGCGGCCGGTCCTATTTTTCCGACCATTGCCGCATCAATGTACTGTACGAGTGTCTGCAGCAGCTGTTCCAGCAGCGTTGGCCATGCCAGCATAAGAATGGATAAAAATAGCTGTTTTCGATAAGTGGTGTGTTGTTTTTGTCTCATGATTTCACTTTCCTGTTATCCCCCGAACATAAACGATGATACGGGATTTATTCATAAACATTACTATATCAATTCGGAAGAGATTTTTCCACCGTTTTGGAAGAATATATTATTTTCATAAGAGAAAGTCCAAAATCAGGAAACGCCGGTGGCGGCATATCCTGTAATAATAGGATAGTTGTCAGTGACTTTTTCTGCAAATGATCGTAAGAATTAAAAGAACCGCGCTTTATTCTGAACACAGGCATATGTTGATTGGCACTGAAAGGTTTGTTATAATTTTTAGGGTGCCGTATTTATATGGAACTCCGTACTTAAGCTATTTTTACAGTTGCAAGAGAGAAAATTGGCTGGGTGACTGTGATACCTTAAAAGGTTCAGAAAACAATGCGAATCTTTATACAATCTTAATGTAGAAGTTCATTTACTCATACCGATTTAATGCACTTAAAGATATAATTAAGTCTGCATGAAGATAGTATAAAAAAGTACAGGCGGTATGAAATAATGAGGTGGAGAAATACAAATATACATATTTCCTCTTTTCAGGTGATTATTTTAGGGTTCCTGCTGATGATTCTGGCAGGGAGCCTTTGTCTGATGCTTCCCTTTTCAACACGGGACGGACAAGGGGCTTCCTTTATGGACTCTTTATTCACAGCAACATCGGCAGTATGTGTGACGGGGCTGGTGGTACATGATACGGCAACGTATTGGTCGGCGTTTGGACAGGCGGTAATTCTGTTCCTGATCCAGATAGGCGGGATGGGTGTCGTGACGGTAGCCGTTATGATCGCAGTCATCTCCGGAAGAAAAATCAGTCTGATGCAGAGAAGTACAATGAGCGATGCAATTTCGGCCCCGCAGGTGGGGGGAATCGTCAGAATGACGGAGTTTATTTTAAAAACAGCATTGGGAGTGGAAATTCTGGGAGCATTGATCATGTTTCCTGTATTTTTGAAAGATTTTGGCTTTTTTAAAGGAATCTGGTATTCGGTCTTTCATTCAATTTCAGCCTTCTGTAATGCCGGATTTGATCTGATGGGGATAAAGGAACCATATTCGTCTCTTACAGGCTATGTTTCGCATCCGGTAATCAATTTTACAATTATGGCACTGATCATTATTGGTGGAATCGGCTTTTTTACATGGAATGATATTCGGACACATGGAAGACACTTTGAAAAATATCGGATGCAGAGCAAGGTGGCATTGACTGTTACGGCATTTTTGATCATAGTCCCTGCAATCATATTTTTTTTCTGTGAATTTTCGGAGCTTCCTTTAAAAGAACGGATTTTGAGCGCTCTGTTTCAGTCGGTTACACCGAGAACGGCAGGATTTAATACAGTTGATTTAACAACGATCAGCGAGGCCGGCCTGATGATCATGATGGTTTTGATGCTGATCGGCGGTTCGCCGGGGTCTACGGCCGGCGGTATGAAAACAACGACAGTGGCAGTGCTTTTTTCAACATCTCTGGCGGTATTTCAGCAAAAGGACAGCGCCCATTTTTTTAAACGGAGAATTCCGGAGGAGGCGGTCCGGAATGCCGGAACAGTGATGGTAATGTATGTGGTTCTGTTTTTGACAGGTGGCGTGCTTATCAGTTATATGGAGCAGATCCCCATTGTGACAGCACTGTTTGAAACGGCGTCAGCTATAGGAACGGTAGGACTGTCTCTGGGAGCCACACCCGGGCTGGGGACAGCATCACGTCTGATTTTAATCGGACTGATGTTTTTTGGCAGGGTAGGAGGGCTTACGCTGATTTATGCAACATTGTCCAAACAGCACACATGCTCAATGAAGTATCCTCAGGAAAAAATTACGGTGGGATGACAGAACGAAAGATGATGATAGAAAAAATGGGCCGGTTAACGGCAAAACAGGAGGAACTATGAAATCTATTTTACTGGTGGGGCTTGGAAGATTCGGACGTCATATTGCAAAAAAACTGGATGAGCTTCATCATCAGGTGATGGCAGTGGATATTGATGAAAAGCGTGTGGAAGCAGCGCTTCCGTATGTGACAAATGCGCAGATTGGCGATGCGACAGACGAGGATTTTGTCCGCTCTCTCGGCGTTCGTAATTTTGATGTGTGCATTGTGGCAATCGGGGATAATTTCCAGAGTTCTCTGGAAACAACCTCTCTCTTGAAGGAACTGGGAGCAGGATTTGTTGTGGCGCGGGCAGCACGGGACAGACAGAAAAAATTTCTCTTAAAAAACGGGGCGGATGAAGTTGTTTACCCGGAACATCAGTTGGGGGAGTGGACGGCGATCCGTTATAGTTCAGATCATATTTTTGATTATGTGGAGCTGGATGATGAATATGCGATTTTTGAAGTCTCGGTTCCCGGAGAATGGTACGGCAAGACAATAGGTGAACTGGATGTGAGAAATCGTTATAATATTAATATTATGGCATTGAAAAGTGACGGGAAGCTGCGTATGAATATTATGTCGGACACGGCGCTGCCGCCGGATGATACGCTTCTGGTGCTTGGCAG
This sequence comes from uncultured Lachnospiraceae bacterium, assembly GCA_900539715.1. Classification (GTDB taxonomy): domain Bacteria; phylum Bacillota; class Clostridia; order Lachnospirales; family Lachnospiraceae; genus Gallintestinimicrobium. Next base: position 23,555 of record UQDA01000029.1, read on the forward strand.
GATAAAGGATGTTCAGAAATGCTTTCATATTTGATAAGACAGTAAAAGAGCGGAAAATGAAAAACAGGAGGAAGGAATGGTGGAACGGGGGCGTTTGAAAGAATTTTTTCGGGTACGTACCGGGCGGAGGCAGAATGGAAATGGTGCCGCCGGAGGAGCAGAGGGCAGAAATGCAGCTGCCGGAGAGCGGTGCGAGGCGGAACATATTCTTGTATGTCTGTCGGAATCACCATCCAACGAAAGAATTATACGGACAGCGGCAAAAATGGCAGATGCCTTTCATGCAGAATTTACTGCTCTGTATATCGAAACACCGGAATATGCAGTGATGGGAGAAGAGGCAAAGCATCGTCTGCAGGAGAACATTCATCTTGCAGAACAGCTTGGAGCCAAAGCAGAGGTGATCTATAGCGATGATATCGCATTTCAGATTGCGGAATTTGCACGTTTTTCCAGGGTGTCAAAAGTTGTAATCGGACGAAGTACCGCTAAAAAGAATCATATTTTTGGCAGATTAACATTGACAGAAAAGCTGATTTTGAATGCGCCGAATCTGGATGTTTATATTATTCCTGATACAACATCTGAAAAGGTGATTTATCGCAGCAGAACGAAGCTTGGAAAATATGTTATTTTTTCCGCGTCTGATATTTTAAAAAGTATCGGTCTTCTTCTTGCTGCCAGCCTGATCGGTTTCTATTTTTATAATATGGGAATTGATGAAGCAAATATTATAACAGTTTATGTACTTTCGGTGCTTTTGACCGCAGTCGTAACAAAAAATCAGATTTACAGTCTGATTTCTTCTTTTGTCAGTGTTCTTGTGTTCAATTTTTTGTTTACGGTACCGAGATTTACACTGCATGCCTATGACAGAGGATATCCTTTGACATTTATTTTCATGTTTCTGGCAGCTTTTATCACGGGCTCGCTGGTGACCCGGTTGAAAAATCATGCAAGGCAGTCTGCGGGTATTGCTTTTCGGACAAGAATCCTGTTTGATACAAATTGTCTTTTACAGCAGGCAAAGGACAGAGATGATATTATTTCTGTGACAGTCAGCCAGCTCCATAAACTTCTGGAAAAAGATATTGTGGTATATATGGAAGAAAAGGGTTCACTCAGGGAGCCAAAGCTGTTTCCGATTTCGGAACATCAGAAAGATCAGGAGTGGGATTCGAAAGAGGAACGGAAGGTAGCGCAGTGGACATTTCAGAATAATAAACATGCGGGAGCGACAACCGATATGTTTCCGGATGCGAAATATTTGTATCTGGCAATTCGGGTACAGAATAATGTATATGGTGTGATTGGGATTGCGATGGGGGCAGATTCGCCGGAAGCGTTTGAAAACAGCATCCTTTTGTCAATTCTTGGAGAATGTGCGCTTGCGCTGGAAAATGAGAAAAACACGCGGGAAAAGGAAGAGGCTGCAGTATTGATGAAAAACGAACAGCTCCGGGCAAATCTCCTTCGTGCAATTTCTCATGATTTAAGAACTCCGCTCACTTCAATCTCTGGAAATGCAAGCAATCTTTTGGCGATGGGAGAGGAATTCGACGAGGAAACAAAACGCCAGCTTTATACGGATATTTACGAAGATTCTATGTGGCTGATCAATTTGGTGGAAAATCTTTTATCCATCACCCGTTTTGTGGAGGGCAGGCTGAATCTGAATATAACGGAAGACCTTGTTGAAGATGTGATCTCAGAAGCGTTGCAGCATGTAAATAAAAAAAATGCGGAGCATCATATTACGGTAAAGACGGAAGAAGAGCTGATTCTGGCTAAAATGGATTCCCGGCTGATTGTCCAGGTGATTATTAATATTGTGAATAATGCGATTGAATATACGCCGAAGGGGTCCAATATCTGTATCAGCGTTAAAAAGAAGGACGGGAAGGTCTATGTTTCGATTGCAGATGATGGAAACGGAATCAGCGACGAAGCAAAGAGCCGGGTATTTGACATGTTTTACAGCGGTGAGAATACGATTGCAGACAGCCGGAGAAATTGCGGGATAGGGCTTTCACTCTGCAGATCGATCATCAACGCACATGGAGGAGAAATTACTGTTTCAGATAATAAACCCAAAGGAGCTGTGTTTACATTTACATTGCCGGCAGAGGAGGTAAAACTGCATGAATAAACCCTTGATTTTGGTGGTAGAAGACGATAAATCTGTCAACAATCTTATTACGACAATTTTAAAAACGCATGATTACAGATATCTGACTGCATCTAACGGAGCAACGGCAGTTATAGAGGCGTCTTCACATAATCCGGAAATTGTTCTTTTGGATCTGGGGCTTCCGGATACGGACGGGGTGGAGGTGATTAAAAAAATCCGCTCGTGGTCTAACATGCCGATCATCGTGATCAGTGCGCGCAATGAAGATAAAGATAAAATAGAAGCATTGGATGCGGGGGCGGATGACTATCTGACCAAGCCCTTTTCTGTAGATGAACTTTTGGCAAGGCTGCGTGCAATTACAAGAAGAATATCATCGATGCCTAACCAGACGATGGCAGAGGCTTCTTTATTTGAAAACGGGGCGCTTAAAATCAATTATGCTGCAGGATGCGCTTATTTAAATGATGAAGAGATTCATCTGACGCCAATCGAGTATAAGCTTTTATGCCTGTTGGCGCGCAATATCGGGAAAGTGCTGACACATACTTTCATTGTGCAAAATATCTGGGGGAACAATGGAGTGGATGATATTACATCTCTTCGGGTATTTATGGCGACACTTCGGAAGAAGATTAATTGTGATCCGAATACACCGCAGTACATACAGACGCATGTAGGGGTCGGATATCGAATGGTAAAAATTGAATGACAAGCGGACAATAGTTCAGGGCAGGATCAGCGCAATTACCTGTATAAAATAAAAAGAAAAAAAGAGAAAATAAGTGTTGACATATAGAACTATATATGATAAAGTATCGTTTGTCGCCGCGAGAGACGACAAAAACTTCTAAAAAAGAAGAAAAAAGTGCTTGACAAAAGCGAACGGTTCTGATAAAATCAATAACCGTTGCGGC
>UQDA01000030.1 GCA_900539715.1 uncultured Lachnospiraceae bacterium
AATAAAATTATTGCACAAAAAAATATATAAATCATATTGACATTAATACATTTGAGCGGTATTATCAGTTCAAAAGAATGAAACGTTTCATAAAAAGAAAATGATTTTGCATAACACAAATATGAAATGAGTTACCAATATTAAAAAAAAAGAGGTGAAACGTTACATTAAAAAGAAATGGCTCATCTGGGAGGATGGAAAGGAGAAGACCGTGAAGAAAAAAGAAAAAAAAGTAAAAAACGGATGTGGCGAAACCAAAATGTCTCTATCGGATAAAATCAGGTATGTTAAAACTAATTGGCAGTTATATGTGGTTTTTCTTTTGCCTGCATTATTGATTACAGTGATTTTTAAGTATATTCCGATGGGAGGCGTGCTTTTGGCATTTAAAGATTACAGCGCCATGCAGGGAGTATTAGGAAGTCCATGGGTAGGATTTAAGTATTTTGAACGATTTTTATCTTCTCCGGATTTTATGAGGTATCTGATGAATACCTTAAAAGTTAGTTTGTATGGACTATTATGGGGATTTCCGGTGCCAATCATTTTGGCACTTTTGCTTAACAGAATTAGGAGAGCAGGGATAAAAAAGAATATTCAGCTTCTGATTTATGCGCCGAATTTTATTTCTGTAATTGTTCTCTGTGGTATGGTGCGTATATTCCTGTCTCCGGTGGGACCTGTGAATCAGCTTCTTGGGACAGATTATAATTTTATGACAATGCCGGAGGCATTTCGAACAATTTATATTGCAAGCGGTATCTGGCAGGGAGCTGGGTGGGCGTCAATCCTTTATACAGCAGCTTTGGCAAATGCAAGCCAGGAATTGACGGAAGCAGCCATTATTGATGGAGCGAATATTTTCCAGCAGATTAAAAATGTGGATCTTCCCGCAATTAAAAATATTATTGTGATCCAGTTTATTTTGCAGGCTGGAAATATCATGAGCATTGGGTTTGAAAAGGCCTATGCGCTGCAGACAGATTTGAACCTTCCAGCATCTGAAATTCTGGCGACCTATGTGTATAAGATGGGACTTTTAAACGGAGATTACGGTTTTTCAACCGCTGTAGGATTATTTAATTCCGTGATTAATGTGATCTTGCTGCTGTTTGTAAATAAAGTTGTCGAAAAATTAAATGACGGTCAGGGATTATAGGAGGCAGGCAATGAAAAAAACAAAATTTATGCGGCGTTCAGCCGCCGACAAAATAATTTTGTCAGCAGGGTATCTTTTGCTGGGGGTTTTTGTCCTCTTGATCGTGGTCCCGTTGGTTTATGTTGTGGTGGCTTCATTTATGGATCCGACAACACTGAATAATGAGGGAATTACATTTGACTTCAGCAAATGGACATTAATGGGATATGAAAGAGTTCTTTCCAACAATATGTTGTGGAGGGGATTTGGAAATGCGGTCTTATATTCTGTAAGCTTTACGATTGTTTCAGTATTGGTTACAGTGCTGGCAGCCTATCCTATGTCGCGCCCGAATCTGGTTGGCAGGAAATTTTTTAATGCGCTGTTTATTGTTACGATGTTCTTTAATGGAGGTCTTATTCCAACATACCTGTTGATCAGCAATCTGAATATGCTGGATACAATATGGGCGATTATTTTGCCGAATGCTTTTAATGTGTGGAATATGATTCTGGCACGGACATATTATCAGTCTATTCCGGGAGAATTAAGGGAAGCTTCTGCAGTGGACGGCGCTTCGGATGTAGTGCATTTTTTCAAAATACTTGCACCTGTGTGCAAACCAATCGTAGCAGTGTTGGCTTTGTATCAGTTTGTAGGAATGTGGAACGGATATTTTGATGCAATGATCTATTTAAATGATGCGGATAAACAACCATTGCAGCTTGTTCTGCGCTCGATTCTCATCCAGAATACTCCTGAGGCGGGAATGATTGCAGATATTCAGAGCCGTGCGGAAATGGCAAAGCTGGCAGAACTTTTAAAGTATTCAACAATCGTGGTGAGCAGTATTCCGCTTTTGGCAATGTATCCGTTTTTCCAGAAATATTTTGATAAAGGAATCATGGTCGGTTCCGTTAAAGGATGACCGATTTGAAAATAAAAATAAATAAGAATAGGAGAAAAAAGTTATGAAAAGCAAAGCAATGAAAAAGTTTCTGGCGCTAATGTTGACTGCGGCTACCGTATTGTCGATGACTGCGTGCGGCGGTTCTGCATCTGGAGAAGCAAACGTATCGGGATTGGATGAAAATGGAAATGTAAGGGAAATCAATTTTCCGCTGGAGGAGACGGCAGAATTGTCCTTTATCACAAGTGCTCCTGCCAACTCCACACAAAATCCAAATGAAAGGGAGATTTTTAAGCGTCTGGAAGAGCAGACAAATGTACATGTGGAGTGGACATGCTTCGTAGAGGATCAGTTTAATGATAAGAAAAATCTGGCGATGTCTCAGGCAAAGAGTCTTCCGGATGGATTGTTCAATGCCGGAATGTCTAACTATGATTTGCTCCGTTATGCAAAGCAGGGTGTAATTATTCCGGTTGAAGATCTGATCGAGAATTATATGCCGAATTTGCAGGCTGTTTTTGAAAAGTATCCAGAATATAAAACGATGTGTACTGCGCCGGATGGGCATATTTATTCATTTCCGTGGATTGAACAGTTGGGTGAAGGAAAGGAAGCAATCCAATCCATCGGAGGAATGTCTTTTATTAATAAAAAGTGGCTGGATGAGTTGAATCTGGAAGTTCCGACAACGACAGAAGAGTTGGAAGCAGTTTTAAAAGTATTCAAGGAAAAAGATCCTGCTGGGAATGGGCAGACAATTCCCATGTCATTTATTATCAATGGCGGAAATGAAGATCTTGGATTTTTGATAGGCGCATTTGGCGAAGGGTATGGTGATGTGCCGGATCACATTGCAGTTACGAATGATAAAAAGGTAATTTGGACAGCAACTCAGGAAGGATATAAAGAGGCGATTGAATGGTTGCATGAAATGTCTGAGGAAGGACTCATGGATCCCGAAGCATTCACGCAGGATTGGGGGACATTTGTATCGAAAGGAAAAGCTGACAGATACGGATTATTCTTTACATGGGATGCTGCCAATATTGGTTCGAATCTGGAAGATTATATTCCGTTGCCGGCACTTGCAGGTCCTGATGGAATGAAGAGTGCCTGCCGTCAGAGCGGTTCTGCAACAAGTGGTTTTGATAGGGGAAGATGTGTTCTTACAAGTAATTGCCGTGATACTGCCCTGGCTGCAAAATGGATTGATCAGATGTATGCACCTCTTCAGTCACCTCAAAATAACTGGGGAACATATGGAGAAGAGGGAAAGTTTAATATTTTTGAAATGTCTGAAAACAGCGAAGGCGAGCCGATGTTAAAACATATGAAATTGGGAACAGAATCTCCCGTTGAAGTACGTCAGAATCAGTCTGTTAATGGTCCTTTGGCAGTTTTGAATGATTATTATGATGTATATGTAACATGCCCGGATGATGCCCAGTATCGTTTGGATTGGATTAAAGAGATTTATGTGCCGGATATGATTGAGGAATATGTGTATCCGAATGTATTTATGAGTCAGGAAGATACAGATGCTATCAATCAGTATGAGACAGATTTGACGCAGTATACAAACCAGATGAAGGCGGAATGGATTATGAACGGCGGCATTGAAGAAGGATGGGATGAGTATTTGAATAAACTCGAAGGGTATGGACTTTCCAAATATCTGGAAATTAAACAGAAATATTTAGACGCATATTATGCAGATATACAGTGAGGTATCAAATGGCATTTTATAGTGAAAAGTTAGAAAACGCTAGAAAATATGAATCAGAAAATGTTGCGGACATTTTAAATGAAGAAAAGCCGTCCTTTCATGTGACCCCTCCGGTGGGCTGGGTAAACGACCCGAATGGCTTTTCCTGCTATAACGGGGAATATCATCTGTTTTACCAGTATCATCCCTACAGCACCCAGTGGGGACCGATGCACTGGGGGCATGCAAAGTCCAAGGATTTGGTAAAGTGGGAACAGCTTCCCTGCGCACTCGCTCCCGATGAAGAATATGACGGACAGGGATGCTTTTCCGGTACTGCGGTACAAGACGGGGACAGACATATCCTGATGTACACAAGCGTTGTGGATAAAGAGCAGGAGGATGGGAGCCGCCTGATACGTCAGACTCAGAGCATTGCCGTTGGAGATGGGGAAAACTATGAAAAGCTTCCGAATAACCCGGTAATCCTGGCGGATACGCTTCCTGAGGGCAGTTCTCCTGTGGATTTCCGCGATCCGAAAATCTGGAAGGATGGGGATAAGTTTTATGCGGTAGTCGGAAGCCTTGCGGCGGACGGCAGTGGACAGCTCGCCCTGTTTTCTGCAGATACTGTGGATAACTGGAAATTTGAAAAGATTCTGGACGCCAGCAAAAATGAATACGGAAAAATGTGGGAATGCCCGGATTTCTTCGCGCTGGACGGCCGTCAGGTATTGATAGTGTCTCCTCAGTTTATGGAAAGCCGCGGTCTGGAAATCCACAACGGCAACAATGTCCTGTATTTTATTGGAGATTATGACAAAGAAAAGCTGGAATTTACCCGTAAAGAAGGATATCAGGTGGATTACGGTCTGGATTTTTATGCGCCGGAAACTGTGAAAAGTATGGACGGCCGACAGATTCTGGTCGGATGGCTGCAGAACTGGGACAATTATCTGACGCCCGGAACTCAGAAATGGTCGGGTATGATGACGATACCCAGAGAGCTTTCCATCCGGGATGAAAAGCTTATCCAGGTGCCGGTGCGGGAGCTGGAAGCATACCGTGGAAATGCGGTAGAGAAAAAGGATATGCGGGTATGCGGCGGAAGCTTTGTGCCGGGCCGGGATGCGGTATGCGCAGACAGCGGTGAATGCGGACAGGCGGAAGAAGGCTGCGGAAAGCTGGAGATCAAGGGCGTGCGCGGCAGGCAGTTTGACATGACGGTAGATGTGCATGCAGGGGATTATGAGCGTTTTGAGCTGGATGTGGCGTGCGGAAACGGTCATAAAACGATGATATATTACGATGCGGCGGCGAGCGTTCTGACAGTTGACCGCAGCTGCAGCGGGATACAACGGGATATATTATGCTCGCGCAGTGCATATGTGAGGCCGCAGGATGGAAAGCTGCGCCTGCGTATCCTGATGGACAAGATGACGCTGGAGATTTTCGTAAACGACGGCGAGCAGGCGCTGACAAATCTTGTCTATACGGAGGAAGAGGCTGACAGGATTTTGTTTTCTTCAAAGAAAGAAGCGGTCTTTGACGTAGAGTTTTATGAGCTTCTTGCTGATAAAAAGGATATGTGATACCATGAGCCTGTAAGAGGCTGTATCACAGAACCTGCATAGAGCGGCAGGAAATCATAATAGGCAGTCAGCCCCGGAATGGAGAAAAAATGAAGATTTTTGCGCACAGAGGATTCAGCGGGCGGTATCCGCAAAACACGATGCTGGCGTTTCAGAAAGCGCTGGAAAGCGGCTGTGACGGGATTGAGCTGGACGTTCAGCTTACGAAGGACGGAGTTCCGGTCATCATCCACGATGAGTATCTGGACGACCTGACAGATTTTAAAGGCTTTGTGAGAGATTATACTTATGAGCAGCTGAAAAAATGCAACGCTGCCGGAAAGTATAATGAAACATACGGTTTTTGTCCTATCCCGACATTTCAGGAATATTGTGAATGGGTAAAGCAGACAGAGCTGATCACGAATGTCGAGATAAAAAGCAGCGTGTATTATTACGAAGATATCGAAGAAAAGGTAATGGATTTGATAGAGCGTTACGGATTGGCAGACAGAATCATTCTTTCTTCGTTTAATCATCTTTCGGCAGTAAGATGCAAGGAGCTTCATCCGGGGCTGTGTACCGGGGCACTGACAGAAAACGGCGGAATCGAAAATGCTGGTTTCTATTGCAGAAAATTTGGTTTTGACTGTTATCATCCGGGGCTGGAAGGGCTGACAGAACAGGAAGTGGAAAACTGCCACCAACATGGCGTGAAGGTCAACGTATGGACGGTAAACGGCATGGAGGATTTGGAAAACATTTATGAGTGGGGATGCGACGGGGCGATAACAAATTTCCCGGATGTGTGTAAAAGCTGGGTAGAAGCAAAGGAACGGAATCGATAAAGGGCTGTGGAAGGCAGAGGTGCTTTGGGGATGGAAAAACAGTTTTACAGATTTGTACAGAGAGTACAGGAGGAAAATCTGGGGGTTGAGGCTGTAGCAGTTGCGGATAAGGACAGGATTTTGCTGGAGCATCATTTTACGCCGGATAAAGAGCGGAATATTTATTCCCACACGAAAAGCTATATGAGTACGGCGGCAGGCATCGCCATTTCAGAGGGGAAGCTTTGTCTGGAAGACAGGCTGGCGGATTTTTTTCCGGAGAAGCTCCCGAAAGAGCCGCAGCCGGAGCTGTTTGAAATCACGCTGCGCCATCTTCTGACAATGTCCAGCGGTTTTAATCATGCGTATCTGATGAACGCAGACAGAAGAAACGGCGTCGGGATGCCTGATTATATGTCCTATATGCTGAGCCGTAAGGTGGAGACAAAGCCCGGTAGAGAATTTCTTTATTCTACGGCAGACAGTATTCTGGCGGGGCGTATGATAGAGAAGGCGACCGGAAAGCGGCTGTCAGAGTATTTGTATGAAAAAGTATTTGAACCGTTGGATCAGGGATACCCGATGTGGGAAAACGATGCCCAGGGGCATCCTATCGGTGGCGGCGGGATGTTTATGAAGCTGGCGGATATGATGAAACTTGGTCAGCTTTATCTGGCTGACGGCAAATGGAACGGACGGCAGCTCGTAGATAGGGAATGGATAAGAGAAGCAACGTCAAAGCAGATATCGACCCCGGATGAAGAAAAATCGCTCTGGTCCTGCGGATACGGATATCAGTTCTGGCTTTCCCCGTACCCGGATTCCTACCGGGCGGACGGTGCTTTCGGACAGATAACGACGGTTCTTCCTCAAAAGGGGCTGGCAGTTGCGGTTCAGTGCCCGGAGGAAGGAAATTTTGAAAAAGTAAAACCGGCATTACATGAATTAATGTCGGATCTGTAAAACAGAAATGCGGCAAAACAGAACAATCTGTGATGCCGCATTTTTTTCATGCAGGTAAGTCTCGCTTTAGTCCAGTTTTTCCGCTGCCGGATAACCATCATCAGACCGGTATACGCGATAAGCAACAAATCCGACTCCGATAACCATGATGAGTACGAGGATTTCGATTGCCCATATCGGCATGATGGAGGTTGCAAGAATTGTAATGGTATCCACGAGGAAGTGGAATAAAAGCGCCAGCCCCAGGAACAGCTTTTTGCCGGTTTTTACTGCGGCAAATACCAGAACGGAAAGGGCGATATGCAGGGCGATAGCCTGAACGCGCTCTACGCCTGCCATGTAAAACTGGTAGGAAGGCATTTCCCAGAGGATGGAAAGACTCTGGGCAGCAGGAGCCTGTGCCTCAGCCTCCATCGTGGCGATGGAAGCCGCCATTGAGCCATTATTTATCATTGTGGAAAGGACAAGATTGTTCATATAGCTCAGACCTACGATGAAAATGGCTTCGATGCTACCGTGTCCTGCGCCGAACATGAGAGCATCCTTTTTGTCGAGACGGCACTTTAAGAAGCGCTTCATGACAAGAAAACGTCCGCACTCTTCAAAGACAGCGGCGGAAAGACCGCCGTATAGCGCGTAGAGCCAAATGTTTTCGGTAAGAAGTGTTCCTGCCGTGGCAAAAACGACGGAATGCAGTATCTGCTCGAGTACCATGGAGGACAGGAAAAAGGTTGCGCAGCCTGCGAAAAAAAATGAAGGACGGACCTTTGTTTTTTTCCAGAAAAGGAAAAACAGTACAACAGGAAGTCCGAAGGAGAGAATGGTGGAAAACGCCATTCCTATCACGCTGGCTGCAGGTACAGTGGAAAGTTGTGTCATAATAACCTCGTTTCTGTGCAAAAGCACATTTTAATGTGTGTAAAAGCGCTTTCCGGCAAAAGATACCAGAATCGCGCTGCTTTACAGCAGAGAGTTCTGTAAAAGGGTTTTGGGAGGACGTCCGGCAACAAGGCGGCCGTCTGCCACATATCCTTCTTCCCGGTCTTTGAGCGCATCTGTCAGACAGCTGCGCAGATAAGCAATCCGTCCGGCGCAGGATGTGTCTGAAATCCGGTCGGAAAGCTCGTAAGGGTCACTGTCCAGGTCAAAATACTGTTCCTGACCGGTCTGGGAATACCATACATACTTGTCATGTTCGGTAACGATAAAGTGATTGGACGCATCGCCAAGGGAATGTTCGCCGTGCAGCCATTCCCGGATGGATGCATCGGGGTCAGCTGCCAGCGGCAGCATACTTTTTCCGTCTGTCTCTTCCGGTATGGAGGCGCCTGCGAGGTCGAGCAGTGTCGGCATCACATCACGCAGTTCCACGACGCGGTGGCATATCTGCCCCGGGCGGGAGCCGGTCAGCGCTTCGGGACCGGAAAGTATCATCGGAATATGGCAGCTTCCCTCATAGGGACGGGATTTTCTGAACAGATGATGGTCGCAGAGCTCTTCTCCGTGATCCGAAGTAAATAAAATAACGGTGTTGTCCATGAGCTGCTGCTCTGCAAGCTCCTGTATCAGACGCCCTATCTGATGGTCGAGATGGGTAACACAGGCGTAATAGCCTATTTGAGCCTGACGTATCAATTCAGGGTCGGCAGGACCTGTCGGGGAGTCGTAAATCCTTCCCAGATTTTCCAGTTCCTGTGTATCTTCCCAGCTGCCGATATGGGGAGGAGTAAGCTGCCTGTCTTTGTAAAGGTCAAAATAATAGCGGGGTGCGTCGAAGGGCGGATGCGGGCGCAGATAGGAAGCCATCAGAAAGAAAGGCTTATCTCTGTCCCTGCGGCGCAGAAAATCAATGGAGCGGGAGCTGACCCAGTTGGTAGGATGGAGATTTTCATCGTACATCCATGGACGTGATATCCAGGAATTACATTCCATTCCGGTGTCGGTCACATCGGCGGAAATGCCCTTTTCGTTTTTCAGCCAGTAAAAATAATCGTCCGCGATCTTCTGCGATTCATACCACGGCGTATTGGGTGAACGATAGGCGTGGAGATAGCCGTCATGCAGTTCAACATTGTGAAAGCCCATCAGATTCCTGAGCGGATGGACATGCATCTTGCCGACGCACTGGGTATAGTAGCCGGCTTTGGAAAGTTCACCCGCCATCGTGTGCGGATAGCGGAAAGCAACGAGATCCTGATAGCCGACGCGCCCGTGTTTTTCCTGTGAAAGACCCGTATGAAGCGCGGCACGTGCCGGGATACAGCTCGGACAGGAGGAATACGCATTATCAAAAAGCGTTCCTTTTGCAGCAAGCGAGTCCAGATATGGTGTTTTCACGTCGGGATGTCCTGCAATGCCGAGGCAGTCGCCCCGGAGCTGGTCGGTCATGATCAGAACAATATTCGGTTGTTTTTTTCCCATATTGTGATCCTCTCTTTACACAAAACCCTTTGGCGGTCAAAACTGCTGTCTGGCTGCAGATGACGCACTGATTTCACTATATCACAGATTGGGAAAGTTTTCATCTATAGGGAGATTCATTTTTCAAAAAGGTGGTAGAGTGCGAGCATGGCATCGTCGAGATGCTGTTTTTTCTGGTCTGGTATCGAATTATAGAAATCAATAATAGGATTTTGCTGAATCGTGCGACCGGTCAGGATATACGTCGGATCAAGGTCAAAAGCAAGGGAGATATCCATTAAAACATCCAGAGACATATTGGTGCGTCCATGTTCGATATTTTTATAATGTGTCTGGGAAATGTCAAGGATTTCGGAAGCTTTTTCCTGAGTGAGATTCAAGGCTTCGCGCTTCCGGCGAATCCTCAAGCCAATGTCCTGAAGCTGTTTGTCCGTAATCATGTCCGGCTCCTTTATTTGATAAAAATTATAGTCTGGTTGAATTTATCTTACCTTTTTGAAAAGAAAACTATGAGTAACTAAAAAGGTATTATTGGAACATAAATAGAAATTAAAAGTGACTATTTGGGGCGAATAGGTGTTTGCGGAGTTGATGGGAGAGAAATCACAAGGGGAAGCGGGTATTTTTGGCGGACTCTGATTGAGCTTGCAGTGGAGTTACGGTATAATGGGGGTACGCTGGATTTTGAAACAACTATAGAGGATTTTGATATTTCATGCAGGAGAAATGGAGGGACGTTATGAGATTGTACCATGGCAGTCCGAATAAAGTCATAGTACCTCAATATGGGCTAGGTGAGGAAAAACATGATTACGGAAAAGGATTTTATCTTACGGAAAATGTGGAGCTTGCCAAAGAATGGGCTGTTTGCAGACCGGATGAAATAAATGGATGGGTTCATCAGTATGAACTGGATACTACAGATTTAAAAATACTGGATTTTCAGCAGAATAATGTACTTTCGTGGCTGGCAGAACTGATGAAGCACAGGGATGCTTCTGACTCAAAGCGTTACAAGGTTTTATCTCAGAAATTTATTGCGAAATACGGAATTGATACTGATGAATATGATATTATTAAAGGCTGGAGAGCCAATGCGTCATATTTTTACATTGCGAAGGAGTTTGTCCGTGATAATATTGATATGGAAATCCTCGAAGAATTGTTGTCACTGGGAGGATTAGGCATACAATTTTGCTTAAAATCAGAGCTTGCTTATTCCAGACTGACAGAAATAGAGAACGGTTTAGTCTGCGTTGAGTATAAGGAATTCAATAATAGATACAATGAAAGAGATATAAATGCAAGAAACAGAATGCGTGAACTGGTCGATTCTGACGCGAACAAAGTAACGAACGTATTCAGCACATTATTTTGAGGGGAAAGATTGAAAATAAGCCCGATGGCTTATTTTCAATCAACAGTTTTGTGCCGGAGCGTCACAAAACTGTGTGGATCGCAGGCGAGAAAACACATATGTGTTTTCTCGCCGCGGCCGAAGCTAAAACGCTCCGGCATGGAGGTAAATATGAGAGCTTATGCAGAAGCTTATTTGAAAGATGTTGTGGAAAATCAGGGTAAGCTGTTTGACCTCGTATCAATGAAGTATCCTGAAAAGGATACCTTCGATTTTATCAATGCTTATATGACAAGCAAAACCAGAAAAAGCATAGACGAGGCAAAGGCTTATGTGAATACGATGAGCGCACCTGAGCTGTGGGATTATTTTTGTAAAAAAGACAGCTTTAAGCTTAAAGACGGAAAATCTCTTGCGGGCTTTATGCCGGATTGGATAGGTGAATTTTATGCCTATTATCAATGGTACTATAATATTCCAAGCAGTGAAGTGGTAAAAAAAGTTCCTGTTGATTTTTTAGTAAAGGCATATGGCGGACTGCATGACCTGGAGCTTGAACTGGCGGTTAAAAAGGTTGGAGGAGAATGAGGGATATAATCTGCTTTCATAACCCGGAGGAAGAAAACGGGTATTTGAGTAATTGGTATCTGAGCGAATTTACAGTTGACGGCATAACTTTTTCCTCGATGGAACAGTTTATGATGTATAAAAAAGCCGTGTGTTTTGAAGATAAAGACACGGCAGATAAAATCCTTGAAACGGATGATGTCGCTTTTATCAAAGAATTGGGGAGGCTTGTTTCAAATTATGAAGAGAGCCGTTGGAGCGGCATACGTCAAATCGTTGTATATGAGGGATTGAAAGCAAAGTTTTCACAAAATAAAAGTCTGAAAGAACAGCTGAAAGCAACTCAAAACTCAATTTTGGCTGAATGTGCAGTAAGGGATAAAATCTGGGGTATCGGTCTGTCAATGAAAGACCCTGACAGATTTGAAATCAGCAAATGGAGAGGAAAAAACCTGCTTGGATATACCCTGATGATGGTACGGGAAGGGCTGTAAATATCTTTTTTGAAGCAGTATTTTGCATTGAGCTTCCAGCCCCGATACAGTATAATAGTCATATCAAAATTTAACCAACAAAAGAGAGGGTTTTCAAAATGATTTTTACATGTAAAAGCATACCCGAAGGGTATGAAGCAGGCATCCGCGAGCTGTTGGCTCCGAGGGGACACGAAATCTGCAGAGAGGGATGTGCGGCAGGAAGTGTTGCGCTGACTTTCCGGGCTGTGGAGGGTGACAGTATCCGTGGCGTCTATACAGTTGGAGAGGATGGAAACGGTGGAGAGGCTGTCCTGACAGCCGGGCATAAAACATTTTTCTTCCGTGCGCTGATGCGTCTTGTACGCGAGCTTGAAAATAGGGGGGCTGCGGAGGATTTTGCCTGGGAAGAGCCGGTTTTTCTGGACAGGAACGGAACGATGCTGGACTGCTCCAGAAACAGCGTCCTGACCGTGGAAACGATTAAGAAGTATATCCGTATGCAGGCGGCGGTCGGCATGAATACGCTGATGCTTTATACGGAGGATACTTATGAAGTGCCGGAATATCCGTATTTTGGCTATATGCGCGGACGCTATACGAAGGAAGAGCTGCGTGAGATGACGGATTATGCGGAGCTGTTCGGCATTGAGATGATTCCGTGTATCCAGGCGCTCGCCCATCTGAAAAATGCTCTGCGCTGGGCGGCGATGGCAGGGATGCAGGATACGGATGACATCCTGATGTCGGGAGATGAGAAGGTTTATGATTTTGTAAAAGCGTGCATTAAAAATGCGACAGAGCCTTTCCATACGAAGCGGGTGCATCTGGGAATGGATGAAGCGTGGGCGCTGGGACTTGGAAAGTATCTGCACAAAAACGGATATCATGACAAATCCGAAATCATGGCGGCGCATCTGGAGCGCGTGGATAAGATATGCAAAGAGCTCGGTCTTGAGCCGATGATATGGAGCGATATGTATCTCAGGATGGTTTCGGAGCATAACGAATATTATGATATTCCGCTGGATGCGGACCTTTCCGGTGCGGTGAAGCCTCCGAAGGGTGTGACGCTCGTTTACTGGGATTACTATCACGAGGACGAGGAGTTTTATAAAGAGTATCTGCGTATGCACAGACAGCTTTCCGAACAGGTCATTTTTGCGGGAGGCGGATGGGTGTGGAACGGCGTTTCACCGAATCTGGAGCTTGCGAAAAATACGACGGAGCCTGCGATGAAAGCGTGCAAAAAAGCGGGCGTGCGCGAGGCTGTCTGCACGATGTGGCAGGATAACGGCGCGGAAACGCCGATGCTGTCAGGGCTTCCTTCTATCGTCCGCTTTGCGGAGCATGGATTTGCAGAAGAGGTGAGCGAAGAGACGATAGACACGCAGCTTGAATTCCTGACCGGATGCAGCGCAGAGGCTTTGAACCTGCTCGGCAGCCTGGATCATGTGAATTCTTCCTGCACATATGATAATCCTTCCAAGTTCTTACTGTATCAGGATGTTCTGACAGGTCTGTTCGACGCCCAGACAAAGGGATGGGATGCGGACGCATATTATGCAGGATTGCGCGACAGATTGAACAGAATTTGTGAAGACTGGCGCCTGTCAAATGCAGAAAAGACTGTAGATGAGTCTGTTCATGCCAGCGCATGCCTGATGCTTGAAATGTATGGAGCCCTTGCGGATGCGCTTTCCGTGAAAGCGGACCTCGGCAAAAAAATATACGAGGCGTACCATGCGGATGACAAAGAAGAGCTTCGCAGACTGGCACAGCAGGATATTTCGCTCTGCATGGAAAAAATCGAGGCTTATCGGGAGCTTCGGGAAAAAGTATGGGATGATGAAAGCAAGATTTTCGGCTGGGAGGTCATAGATATCCGGTTTGGCGGTCTGTTTGCGCGGTTAAAGAGCACGCAGAAGCGCCTTAATGCTTATCTGGACGGAAAGCTGGCAGCTGTGTCTGAGCTGGAAGAAGAAAGGTTATTGTTCCAGCCCGCAGCGGAAGGCAAAGAGCCGGGTCTGTTAAACTGCAACCAGTGGGCGCAGATCGTATCGGCATCTCCGATGTGATGTAAATAGAAAATAAGAAATTAGATATTTTCTTTTATTGCCGGAACTGGTACAATAAGAGCAATACGGGCGGATATTACCGCTGAAGGAAAATGACAGGAAGGGGATTTTTACCATGAAAAAGTTTGATGTAGTTGCGCTGGGCGAGCTGCTGATCGATTTTACAGAGAACGGCGTGAGCGGACAGGGCAATACTGTTTATGAGGCGAATCCGGGCGGCGCGCCCTGCAACGTGCTGGCGATGCTGAACAAGGCGGGCAGAAAGACCGCGTTTATCGGCAAGGTAGGTCAGGATATCTTCGGCAATAAATTAAAAGCGACTCTGGACGAAGTCGGCATCGATACGTCCAATCTCATTATCGACGAGGATGCGAGAACAACGCTGGCATTCGTTGAGACGTTCCCGGACGGCGACAGAGACTTTTCTTTCTACCGCAATCCCGGCGCTGACATGATGCTGACAGAGGACGACCTGCACGAGGATCTTATTCGTGATACGAAGATTTTCCATTACGGCACATTGTCCATGACGCATGATGCTGTTCGCAATGCGACAAAGAAAGCGATAGATATTGCAAAGGAGAGCGGTGCGATACTGTCCTTCGACCCCAATCTGCGTCCTCCGCTGTGGAAGACTCTGGATGATGCAAAGGAACAGGTCGCATACGGTCTGTCCAAGTGTGATGTGCTTAAGATTTCCGATAATGAGATTCAGTGGTTTACCGGAGAAGAGGATTATGATGCGGGCATTGCAAAGCTGCGTGAGCAGTATGACATTCCGTTGATCATGCTTTCTCTTGGAAGAGACGGCAGCCGTGCTTATTATAAGGACCTGCGCGTTGAAGTAAAGCCTTTCCTGCAGGAGTCCACTATCGAGACGACCGGCGCAGGCGATACGTTCGGCGGATGCTGCCTGCATCATGTCCTGAAATATGGTCTGGACAATCTGGATGAAGAGAAGCTGACCGAGATGCTGACCTTTGCGAATGCGGCTGCATCCATTATCACCACGAGAAAGGGCGCGCTGCGCGTGATGCCTGAGGTGGAAGAGGTTGAAGCGTTCATCAAATCCAGAGCATAAATAAAGGAATGGCAAATGCTTTTTAATTCCCATATTTTTATATTTGTATTTCTGCCGCTTTTGCTGGCAGGATGGTATTTTTTAAACTATAAAAGGAAATTTATGCTGGCACAGGGATATCTTATCGGGATGTCCCTGTGGTTTTATGCGTATGTAAATGCAGCTTATCTATGGCTGCTGCTTGGAAGCTGCATCTTCGGCTGGAGCCTCTCCCTTTTGCCGGAGAAGATTTCTTCAAAAAAAGGACGGAAATGGATCATCGCGGCGGGGTGTGCATTTCATCTCGGGCTTTTGGGATATTTTAAATACAGTAATTTTTTTCTGGAAAATATCAATGCCGCGGTAGGAACGGACTTTTCGATGATGCATATTGTGATGCCGGTTGGAATCAGTTTTTATACATTCCAGCAGCTGGCATATCTGATAGACCGATGTCGGGGAGAAGCGCCGAAGGATTCCTTCTGGGATTATCTGACGTTTATGGTCTACTTCCCGCAGCTGTTGCAGGGGCCGATCATGCTGAGGGACGAGCTTATCCCGCAGCTGCATGAGCCGGAGCGGAGGCGTTTTGACGCAGGGCGTTTTTCGGAGGGCATTCAGTTTTTTATCATTGGTCTTTCCAAAAAGGTGCTGCTTGCAGATACGCTGGCGAAGGCGGTAAATTTTGGTTACTCCAATACGGCGGGGCTTGACAGCATATCGGCTGTTTTTCTGGCGGCAGGGTATCTGACAGAGCTGTATTTTGATTTCAGCGGCTATTGCGATATGGCGGTTGGCATCGGGAAAATGGTCGGTATCGAGGTAGCGGAGAATTTTGATTCCCCGTTTAAATCCGCTTCTGTGAAAGAATTCTGGCGTCGCTGGCATATGACGCTGGGGCGCTTTTTTACAAGATATGTGTATATTCCGCTGGGCGGCAGCAGGAGAGGGAAGGCGCGGACGCTGTGTAATGTAATGATAGTCATGCTGCTGTCGGGCTTATGGCACGGTGCGGCGTGGACGTTTGTTCTGTGGGGCTTTCTTCACGGGCTTGGGATGATATGGGATAACATAAAACGGAAGGGGCTGCCATGTCGCTGGATAAACCAGCTTCTGATGTTTCTTTATGTATCTCTGACGTTTGTATTTTTCCGGGCGGAGAGCATTGCTCAGGGATTTTTGGTCATCGGGAAAATGTTTTCCTTTCAATGGAACGGTTTTTTACTGGAGATTGCGCAGGCGTTGGAGATGTCTGAAGTCTATATCGTGACAAAGGCGCTTTCGATGAAGCTGCCGCAGGTATTGCCGTGGTTCTGGCTTGTCATGCTGATTGTGTTGTGTGTTGTTTGCGCGGGCGTTCTTTGCGGGAAAAAGGCGGGCGATGTGATAGGGGCTTCCTCATCGAAAAGAGGTATTGCGCAGCATTGCTGGTATCCTTTTGCGCTGGCGGTCTTATTTGTATGGTCGCTGATTTCCATGACCGGAGTGAGCGAGTATCTGTATTTTTCATTTTAAGGAGTAGGAAAAGGGCATGGACGGACGGAAATTTCTCAGACGCTTCGGGATAGCGGCGGCAGCTCTGATGGCTCTGGCAGCGGGACTGGTAGCTTTGTTTGACCCGTTTTATCATTTTCACGGACCTTTGCCGGGGATGAAGGCGGTTGTGACACAGTCGGAATATCAATGTATCGGAACGATACGGAATTTTGAATATGACAGCGTTTTGCTCGGCTCGTCCACGGCGGAAAACTACAACAATCGCTGGTTTGACGAAGCGTTTGGATGTACGACGGTAAAAGCGATAAAAAGTTCAGGGACGACGGCAGATTTAAAATTTTATCTGGACGAAGCATTTGCAGCCCACGACATCAAAAATATTTTTTATAGTCTGGATCTTTTTGCGCTGGACGGTGATCCACAGATAAATTTTGTGAATGATTCGATGCCCCTGTATCTGTATGATAAAAATCCTTTTAACGATGTGAAATATCTTTTTAATAAGGATGTGATATTTAAGGATATCCCATATCTTCTGGCGATGAACCTGTCCGGGGGATATGACGAGGGGACATCGTACAACTGGTGGCAGTATAAGACGTTTTCGGAGGAGGAGACACGAAAGCACTATGACCGTTCGGAGACGGTAGAGCCGATGCGGGATGCGTCTTGCTGGAAAGAACGGGTCGACGCGAACATTCTGATCCTGGAGGAGTATGTGAACGGACATCCGGAGACGGCGTTTTATTTTTTGCTGCCCCCTTATTCACAGCTTTGGTGGGACAGCGTTTACCGCAGCGGACAGCTTGAGGAATATCTGTATGCGCGTCAGGCGGCGATGGAGACGCTGGCGGTATATGAAAACGTGCGGGTTTTGGATTTCCAGACCGATGAAAGGATTATCATGGAGCTGGACAATTATATGGACCCGGTGCATTTTTCTGCGGATATCAATCATCTGATGGCGCAGGAGGCGGCGAAGGAGGATTCCGTCTATCTGGTCAAAAAAGAGGATATCGCAGAGCGGGCAGAGAAGATGCGGGAGCTGGCCGATGATATACTGAGTCCGTGAGACATATGCCGGGCGGATGCAGGCAGGCGGCCGGGTAAGATGTAAGCTGTATAAAAAAGAGTCGGTGCGCCGGCTCTTTTTTTTGCGGCAGGAAAGCCGCTTTTCTGTCGTATAAAAAGTACAATGATGCCCGAACTTTTAAAAGATTATCAAAAATCGTGCATATTCGTGCTTTACTATATTTTGATATTATGATATATTCAAATAAAGCCCAAAAATATTTCATTATAGGGCAAAAGGTTATAAGGAATAGCAGTTATAGAAGCAAATACGGGATAGGGTTTCGGAAAGCGGCAGATAGCATGCCGCGGTACAGGAGGAAAACATGGGGAAGGCAACGATACAGAGTATGGCAAAGCAGCTTGGACTGTCGAGAAATACGGTTTCGCTGGCATTAAAGGACAGCGAACTGGTAACGGCACGCACAAAGGAGCTTGTGATAAGGCATGCGAGGTCGGTGGGTTATCTGCCGGGGGAAGCTTTGCAGGATGGCGGGGAAGCGCCGTCTGAATTTTCAGGATATGCGGAGGAGGCAGGGGGATATGCCCGGACTGAGCAGGTGGAGACTGGCAAAGAAAATACGGAACCGTTCCGTATCATGATTTTGCGGAAAACAGATATTGCCGTATATTGGGATAAGGTTATCAGCGGGATTTCTTCGGAAGCGAGCCTGAGCGGATGCCAGACGCAGGTTGCTGTTGTGACTAAGGATGCGGAGAAAAACCTTGTCCTTCCGATAGGGATAGACGACGGTATCAAGGCAGTCTTTTGCGTGCAGCTTTTCAGCGAGGAGTATATCGCGAAGATTCGGGAAAAAGGGATATGGCTGTTTTTTCTGGATGAGAGGAAAAGCATGGAAACGGGGGCTGTCGGTGACGTTGTAAAAATGGAAGGCGTCAATGCGGTAGTGGCGCTGACAAAGCACCTGATAGGCCAGGGGATGAAGCAGATAGGGTTTTTGAGCGAGAACAGCGACCGTTATGAAACAATGTATGACCGTTACGACGGATATTGCTATGCGATGCGTCAGGCGGGGCTTTCACCGGACCCGTCCATTGTCCTTCCGAATCCGGAGAGCGATTTTTTTTACAGGCTTCAGACATTTGAGGAGATTGTGGACAGCTACCGGGTAAAACCGGATGCGGTCGTATGCGGAAATGATTCTATTGCGAAGTTTTTGACGCAGGCTCTGCGGGAAAAGGGATACCGGGTTCCCGAGGACGTTGCGATAACAGGCTTTGATAACGATGAGGAAGGGATGCTCGATCCGTTTTTTTCCACGGTCTATATCAATCCAAAATGGCTGGGAAGGCGAATGGTGCAGTGCTTTTTATGGCGTCTGGAGCATCCCGACGCTCCATTTGAAAAAATCATGGTAGAAGGAAAAGTGATATTAAGGAGGTCTTCAGGAAAAAACTGAAGCTTTTATGAGAAAAGGGAACCGTGCGACGGCTCCCTTTTTTTTCGAGAAACCATATACTGGGAGCACAGCGGGCATTTGTTAAAAATACACAAATAAGGTGCAAAATAGTGCATAGAATAAAAGGAGAAATCGTTTATTGTAACAAAATGCATTAAAACGACATAAAACCATTGAAAATAATTCAAAAAAGTGCTTTAATAGTAGATGTAAAGAAAAATAAAACACAGAAACGTGCGAAATAATGCAATAAAATGAAAGGAGAAATAAAATATGTCAGGTACCAGAAAAGCTGCGGCTGTCCGCAAGGGAAAAGGGCGGGCGCTATTGAGGGAGATGTACAGATATCGCTGGCTGTATTTTCTGCTGATTCCGGGAATCATTTTTTTCTTCATATTTAAGTACATTCCGATGTACGGACTGAAGATAGCCTTTATGGATTATAATCAGTATAATCCTGCAGCGAGCGAGTGGGTGGGACTGGAACAGTTTGTGAAGCTGTTTTCAAAAAGGTCGTTCCTTCCGGTTTTGAGGAATACGATAGTGATAAGCCTCCTGAAGCTTCTTATCGGGTTTCCGATTCCTATCATTCTGGCTCTTATGATGAATGAGATGAGGAATCTGAAGTTTAAAAAGGTTTCCCAGACGCTGCTGTACCTTCCGCATTTTATTTCATGGGTCATTCTGGGCGGTATCATCATGACGCTCTTAGACCCTGACAACGGGCTGATAACAGACCTTATCATGAAGCTTACCGGAGAAAAGGTAATGGTGCTGACAGACCCGAAATGGTTTGTGCCGATGCTGATAATCACGGATATCTATAAAGGGATGGGCTGGGGTACGATACTGTATTTTGCGGCGATAAGCGGAATCGACCCGCAGCTTTACGAAGCGGCGTCCATTGACGGCGCGGGCAGATGGAGACAGGCTCTGAGCATCACGCTTCCTTCTATCATTCCGACGATAGTGGTCTGCTTTATCTTAAACTGCGGAAATATCCTGAATGCCGGATTTGACCAGATATTTATGCTGTATTCATCCCATGTATATGATGTGGCGGATATCATTGATACTTATGTATACCGCATAGGTATCGTGAACGCGGACTATTCGTTCAGTACGGCGGCCGGTATGTTTAAGTCAGTTGTGGCGTTTATCATGATAGTCGTTGTAAATGCGATAGCAAAAAAGACCGGCAACGAGGGCTTGTATTAGTAGGAGGTGATGCGGAAATGAGAGCGACAAAACGTAAGGGAAGTACGATCAGGCGCAGCAGGGGCGAGGTCGCATTCAGTATTTTCAATTATATATTTTTTATCGGGCTTTGTATCGTGATGGTGTATCCGTTCTGGCATGTTGTCATGATGTCGCTGAGTTCGGTGGAGGCAACGGCAAAGGGCGGCGTATTCCTCTGGCCGAAGGGCTTTAATCTGGACACATATGTCAAAGTATTTAAAGACCCGTCCATCTGGAGCGGTTATTTTACGACAGTTGTTGTTACGGTGGTAAGTACATTTCTGGGAACGCTGTTCACGGCGACAACGGCATATCCGCTGTCCAAAAAGAATCTGCCTTTTGGAAACATACTGCTTCTGCTGGTGCTTTTTACGATGCTGTTTTCCGGCGGGATGATACCCGGATATCTGCTCATGAAAAATCTGAAGCTGATAGACAGCAGGTGGGCGCTCATTTTGCCGGGGCTCATCAGT
Organism: uncultured Lachnospiraceae bacterium; assembly: GCA_900539715.1. Lineage (GTDB taxonomy): Bacteria > Bacillota > Clostridia > Lachnospirales > Lachnospiraceae > Gallintestinimicrobium. Next base: position 20,772 of record UQDA01000030.1, read on the forward strand.
GCATATAACGTCATCATTATGAAAAGCTTTTTCCAGTCGATACCGGAAAGTCTGGAGGAATCGGCAAAAATCGACGGGGCGACAGAGGTGACGATATTCTGGAAAATCGTATTGCCTTTGTCGAAAGCGACTGTGGCGACGATAGCGCTGTTTACGGCAGTCGGCTACTGGAATGACTATTTTTCAACAGTCCTTTATATCAATACGAAGGAAAAATGGGCTTTACAGGCGGTGCTGCGCTATATGCTGACAAATACGAATCAGGCGATGCAGTCGGCGGGTGTGACGGTGGCTGCGGCGACGAATGTGACTGCGGCAACGATCAAGGCGGCTTCGGTAGTAGTCGCGACGGTTCCGATACTGTGCGTGTATCCGTTTGTGCAGAAATATTTTGTAAAGGGCGTAATGATAGGCGGAGTGAAGGGTTGATACGATATAAATATCAAGGAGGAAAAGAAGATGAAAAGAAAACTGACAGCGTTATTTCTGGCAGGAGTGATGGCGGCAGGCGCGCTTGCGGGCTGTAGCTCTGACGGAGGGGCAAAGGAGGAGACGAAGCAGGCTGCAGCAACCCCTGTCGCAGAAGGAAAGGTCGACGTTTTAAACCAGAGTGAAAAAATGAGGATGTCCGTAGTCTGCCTGCAGGGTTATACCCAGCCGGACAGCGAATTTGAACACTGGATGGAGGAGCGGTATAATCTGGATGTGGAAGTGATAGCGCTTCCCGGTTGGTCCGATGCGACGGCGAAGATAACGCTTCTGATGGCGGATGAAAGCCAGCGCCCGGATATCCTGTGGTGGTGGAATATGGATGCGGACTTTGCGGAATGGGTAGATGCGGGGCTTTTGGTGGACGTTGCGCCCTACATGGAAAAGTATACGACAATGCGGGATTATTATAACAGCATAGCCCCCGGAATCCTGTTTTATGCTTCTGAGGAAGACGGAGCGATATACAGGATACCCGGAGATGTGGCGGAGCCTGCCTGCGAGACGCTCTGGATACGTCAGGACTGGCTGGATAATCTGAATCTGGAGATTCCCAAAACGCTGGACGAGCTGGAAAAGGTGTTGTATGCATTCACATTTGACGACCCGGACGGAAACGGTGTGGACGATACTTACGGTCTTGGCGGAGACGGTTATGATATGAGAAGCTTCTGGCCGTGGGTGCAGGGAAGCGGAGAGGGGCTTGGCAGAGAAGGCTTTGTGAGAAAAGAGGATGGCAGTTATGTATATGGTCCGACGACGGAGGATGCAAAAAAATGGCTTGGCAGAGTCCATAAACTGTATGCGGACGGCGTAATCACGCCAAATATTGTAACGGATACCGACCGTGACGAGGAAATGGCGAACGGCGGCTTCGGCGTGACCTACAACTGGGTTATTTATAACAATCCTTCAAACGGGACGATGAAATCCTTTTACTCAACAAACCCGGATGCGAAGTGGGTTCCTGTCGATATGGTGACGGGCGATAACGGCAAGCCTCAGGATGAGCCGGCATCTGTAGGCGCATGGTGCTATTTTGGCATTACAAACGTATGCGCCGACCCTGAACGGGCATATGCAATATGGGACGATATGGCGAAGCCTGAAAATTATATCCGCAGACGTTTTGGCGTAGAGGGCAGGGATTACATCGACAATGGCGACGGCACTTATGAAATCATCCATTCCGGCGACGGACCGGAAAATACGGAACAGAACCTTGGCATAGAGCTGTTCCAAGACCTTTTTTCCAGAAAAGACGAATGTAACATTGAGAACAGTGCGGAGACGGCGGCATTATTTGAAAAGGTAAAGGAAAGCAGCCGGGATGCCTATAAGCTGACGATAGAAAAGAAAAATCCCGCGAAATATGAGGTAGGGAACGAGCTGGGAACAGATATCGGCGATATCTCTAAAGAATATATGTGGGGCGTCATCAGCGGAAGCAAATCTCTTGACGATTGGGACCAGTTTGTGGCAGACATTGAAAACGCAGGAATCAAGGATGTACAGGAAGAGCTGGCGGCTCTGCATTCCGAACAGATGAAGCAATATGAAGAGTATATGAACGCACATAAATAAAGCAGCTCCCTCACGGGAAGAAAGGGGAGAGCCGGGTGGCTGGCAGGAAACTGCCGGCCTTTGGGCTTTCAGGGAAAGACGATGGGAATTTCATATTTTGAAAAAGAAAGAATTTTCAAGCTGGATACGCAAAATACAAGCTATGTCATCGCTGCTGCGGATGAAGAGGGTTTTATAGGCCATGTATATTATGGAAGAAAGCTGGAGGGGCAGGAGCTTTCATATTTGCTGAGGCTGGGGGAGGCGCCGTTTGTTCCGTCAGGAAATGACAGGGACAGGATTTCGTTTATGGACAGCTTTCCGGCAGAGTATCCGGGATACGGCAGGGGCGATTACAGGACGGCGGCGCTGGTCGTGAGGACGCAGCAGGGACACAGGGCGAGCGAGGTTTTGTATGGTTCACACGAGATATACAAGGGAAAAAGGGGGCTTGAAGGGCTTCCGGCATCCTTTGGGGAGGATGGGGAATGCGAGACGCTCGTTCTGCACTGCCATGATGCGAATGTGGATGTGGACCTTTTTTATACAGTATTTGAAAAGACGGATGTGATAGCCCGTCACGCGGAAATATATAATCGGGGAGAGGCACCCGTGTGGCTGGAAAAGGCATGCTCCATGTCCCTTGATATGGATGACCGCAGCTTTGAAACAGTAACGCTTCACGGTTCCTGGGCGAGAGAGCGCCATATCCAGAAGATGAAGCTTGGGCTTGGCTCTTACACGGTCTCTTCGGGACGCGGAGAGTCGGGACATCAGGACCATCCGTTTTTGGGATTAAAGGAAAGCGGCGCGGGTCAGGAGCAGGGTGACGTTTATGGGGTACAGCTCATGTATTCCGGGAATTTTGAGATGCGGGCAGAAGTGAATCAGTTTGATTCTGTCAGATGGCAGGCAGGGATAAATCCGGATGGTTTTTGCTGGAAGCTGGAATGCGGAGACTGTTTCTGTACGCCGGAAGCGCTGCTTATATATTCGGCACAGGGACTTGGCGGGATGAGCCGGAACTATCACGATTTTTTAAGGAAACATGTAATCCGTGGAAAGTACAAAGATAAAAAAAGACCGATACTGATCAACAACTGGGAAGCGACTTATTTTGATTTTAATACGGAAAAGCTGTTGGATATAGCCCAAAAAGCGTCGGCGCTCGGCATTGAAATGCTCGTGATGGATGACGGGTGGTTTGGAAACAGATTTGATGACAACAGGGCGCTTGGGGACTGGTTTGTGAATGAGGAGAAGCTGCCCGGCGGGTTAAAGCGGCTTGTGGACGGTGTAAATGCGCTGGGAATGAAATTTGGTATCTGGTTTGAACCGGAAATGGTGTCACCTGAATCGCAGCTGTACAGGGAGCATCCGGACTGGGCAATCGCCATTCCCGGAAGGATTCCTGCGAAGGCAAGGAATCAGTATGTCCTTGATTTTTCAAGGAAAGAGATTGTGGACGGAATATGGGAGCGGATGAAATCCATATTAAAGAGCGCGAATATAGAATATGTGAAATGGGATATGAACCGCCCTTTGAGCGATATGGGAAGTATGGGGCTTCCGGCAGAGCGGCAGGGGGAGCTGGCGCACAGATATATGCTCGGGGTATATGAGCTTCAGGAGCGTCTGGTAGCAGAATTTCCGGATATCCTGCTTGAAAACTGTTCCGGCGGCGGGGCGAGGTTTGATGCGGGAATGCTTTATTACAGCCCGCAGATATGGTGTTCGGATGATACAGATGCGATAGAGAGGCTTTCTATTCAGGAAGGGACGGCGTTATTGTATCCGTTATCCTGTATCGGCGCACATGTGAGCGACTGCCCCAATCATGCGGTTGGGAGAAATACGCCTTTTGAAACGAGGGGCTATGTGGCGCTTGCGGGTACGTTCGGGTATGAGCTGGACGTGACACGGATTCCGGAGGAGGATTACAGCCGGATTCCCGAACAGACACAGCTTTATCACAAATATAACGACCTGATACGGGAGGGAGATTATTACAGACTGGCTTCTTATTCTGAAAACCATAAATATGATTGCTGGATGGTCGCGGCTAAGGATAAGAGCGAAGCGCTTGTCACATGGATTCAGGTGCTTGGGGAAGCGAACGGGCACAGCAGGCTGATACGCTTAAACGGGCTGGATGCTTCGGCAAGCTATCAAATAGAAGGAAGCGGCTGCACGTTCGGGGGAGATGCGCTGATGTATGCCGGGCTTCCGGTAGAGCGTTTGTGGGGAGATTTTGCAGGAAAGCTGATACACCTGATACGGCTTTAAAAAAGGGGCTCTTTCCCGCAGAGCTGCCTATAAATCTCAATATAATCGTCCTTGAAGATACTTCCTTTGCGGAAGATGAACATGATTTCATGGGAGAGCTTTAAGTCCCTCAGAGGGATGACCGAAAGCTCTCCCTTTTCTTCTTCCTTTTGGATGGCGGCGCGGTAGCAGAAGGAGATGCCGGCGCCGGATTTTAAAAGCGCATTGATGGCACGGATATTGCCGAGCTCAATCTGTCCGGAAAAAGAATCTGTATTGAGTCCCTGCTGTAAAAGCCATTGTTCCATTATCTCGCGCGTGCCGGAACCGGATTCGCGCAGAAGGAGCGTTTCTGCCAAAAGATCTTTGACACAGCCGTTTTTGTAAAGGGCAGCCTTTTGGGGAGCTGCGACAGCCACATAATCTTCGGTTTTATATGGGAGAAAATCATATTCATCCCTTGGAAAATCGCCTTCTACGATAGCAAAATCGATTTCGCTGGAGTCAAGACGCCGGAGCAGTTCCCGGGTATTTTCCACCTGCATGCGGATGCGGCTGTCAGGATGGGAAAGTATGAAGCTTTTTAAGTCATCCAGAAGCATGAATTCCGCAACGGTCAGGGTGGCGCCGAAGGAATAGTTCTGTGTTTTAATGCGGGTATTCAGCATACGCTGTTTCATATGCTCTTCATCGTGCTTCATGGTGAGAGCGGCGCGGCAGAGGATTTCTCCTGCTTCGGTCAGAAAGATTTTTTTGCCGGATTGTTCAAAAAGCGGCACGCCGTAAGCGTTTTCAAGGTAATGGATATGCTGGGAAACAGCGGGCTGGGTAAGACTGAGCGCATTCGCTGCTTTCGTGAAATTCATGTATTTGCAGACAGCCAGAAAAGTCTCCATTCGGAAATCCTGCATGACATTATCCTCCTGAGAAAATTTAAAATAATGTTGGAGAAAAGATATATACGGATTGCTTCGCATTTCACGTTCCCGCAATCCGAATATTTGGGCGGGGTAATAAGTCAGAGAATCACTCCCGTGCAAGCATGTCGTGTTTGATGACTTTTGTTTCTTAATATCATAACATATTTTTATCGAAAAATAAATATTAATAATGGGGTTTTCTATTAAGAAAATTAATAAGTCAAACTTCTAAAAAACACTTGCAATATTAGAAAAAAGCATATATGATAGGGACAGAGGCGCGTGACT
>UQDA01000031.1 GCA_900539715.1 uncultured Lachnospiraceae bacterium
CGCTTCCATGACAGGAAAAAATCCGGGGGTTTGCGCCCGCCCCCGCCATAACAATAGCTCCCTTCCACGACATATGCGGAACGGCTGCAAAACATCCCCAGAGCAGCATCCCGCACAGCACGGATTTCCATTTCCGCTTCTTCCTTTCACTTTCAGAAAAATATCCGTCTTTTCCGGTTTCTCCCGGAGCCTTTGCCATCAATACCAAAATACAGCCTGTCCATATGGATATCATCATTCCTGCCGGAATCCTGACGAGTATCCACTCCCCCGCCAGCCCGGTCAGGCAAATGAACACCATAGCCGCCGTACATCTTCCCGCCGTCCTGCAGTGTACTCCGCCCGCCCAGCACCGCAGTCCGCAAAACGCTGCCAAAAAGACTGCAAACTCTACAGTCCTTCCGAGGACAGCCCCTGTCCCCAAAATAATCAGCAGCTTAAATATACCGTCTAAAAATATCTCCATTCCATATTCTGTTACCTGCCGCTCCTGCTCAGACAGCTTTAATTTTTTCTGATTCCATACAGAAATCTGATATGCCAGCCTCTTCATCTCTTGTACCTCTTTATCATTTTACCATCCTGTTATACAATCTGAACATTTTTTCCCAAACGTCGATATTTTTTTCCCCAACGCATCCTTATAGTGTTCTTTTTTACGGTTTTTCATCTAATCCCCCTTCTTTTTTGTCTTTCCAAAATATGCTATCATATTCCGGAACAGGGGGAATGTTTTATGAATTTCAATGTCTATATTTGCCAGCTTATCAGCACTGTCGCTTTTATCCTTACATGCAATTTTATCCTTTTTCCAGCCAAACGCAAAATTTATGAGAAACTGCTTTACGGATATATCGCCGTCTGCGGACTGTTCATCGCTCCGCTTTTAGGTCAGTTGGGAACACCAGTCATGCTGCTCGGCTCCTCCGTCATATTACTCGTTGTCAGTCCCGCCAACCGATTTTATAATCTCATTTTCTTTCAGGCGATATGGTTTTGGAGCTTATTGACAGACTATGCCCTGACCATCCCTTTGAGCATAGCGGGATATGGATTTTCCGATATGCGCTCCTCTCTGATGATGAACCTCCTCTTCTCCCTCCTCCATGCCCTTCTGTGCGTCCTTCCCTGCTATTTTCTCGGCAGACGTCTGCGCCGCAGCCGCCTGTTTTCCGACGGCAACATCATCCCGGACAAGATTCAGAAGCTCCTGTTCACAGATGTCACCATCTGCTCCTGCATTTTCCTGTTCAATATCTTTTTCGGAAGCCTCAATAATTACCCGACGGAAATCCTCTTATTCAACGGCGTACTCATCCTTTCCTTTTCCGCTGCGAATTTTATCATTTTTCTGATACTCTATCGCACGCTTCAGGAAAACAAGCGGCTCGAGCTTCGCACGCAGGAACAGGAAAAGCTCACAGAATATATGATCCAGCTCGAAAATCATTATCAGGAGATACGACGTTATAAACATGATTATATGAACATCCTGTCCACCATTAACGGTTATCTTCAGGAGGGAGACCTCGAAAAGCTGAAAAACTATTTTGACCTGCGCCTCGGCTCCGTCAATCGTCTCATGTTCAATAACGACGCGACCATCGCAAAACTCGCTCTCATCCGTGCTCTGGAAATAAAAGGACTTCTTTATACCAAGCTCATTCAGGCTATGAATCTTGACTTGAACGTATCTCTGGAGCTGACACAGGAATTCTTCCATTTCCCTGTAAATATGCTTACCCTAACCCGAATCCTCGGGATCTTTCTGGATAACGCCATGGAAGCTGCCGTACTCACAAAGGAACGCCGTTTCCACATCGCTATCCTTCAAAAAGACCAAAAGATAATCTTTCATATTGAAAATTCCACCCTGCCACTGCCGCAGCCCCTCGAATGCCTGATGAAAGAGGGTTTTACCACAAAAGAAAATCACAGCGGCATCGGGCTTTCCACCGTTTCCATGCTTTTGGACTCCATCCCCGAAATTTCTCACAGGATGCTCTGTGAGAACGGTCTTATGAAACAAATACTTGTCATACCTGCAAAGGAGAAAAACACATGATACCGATTTATTTATGTGAAGATGATAAAAATCAGCTCGACCTGCTCGCCTCAACAATAGAAAAATATATTTTCATTCAAGGCTACGATATGGAAATCGTGTGCCGGGCTGCTTCCCCGCACGCTCTTCTTTCCGCTCTCGCCCCCAAGGCTGAGACCGCAGTCTATTTTCTTGATATTCAGCTTGGCTCTGACATGGATGGTATCGAACTTGCCGCCAAAATCCGAAAAAACGACCCGAGAGCGTTCATCATTTTTACGACCACCCATTCCGAAATGGCGATGACCACCTTCCGCTACCAGGTAGAACCTCTTGATTTTCTGGTCAAGGATGATCCTCAGTATACCTTCCAGATACTTCACTGTCTGAAAAATATCATTGAAAAAAGCTCTGTTCCCGCCCCCGACATCCGGCTGCACCTGCATCTGCCCGATCAGGATCTGTTCCTTCCGGTCAGCGAAATCCTCTATATCCAGTCTACTGCGGCGCACCGTATCACAATCCATACCGTAAACGGCATCTATCAGTGCGGCGGTTCCCTTAACGAAACGATGTCCCGCCTCGACGACAGCTTTTTTCTCTGCCACAAATCCGTTCTCGTAAATACCCGGCATATCCGTTCTATTTTCCGGCGTCCCTGTTATATCGAGCTGGACGGCGGTGCGACATGTCCCTGTGCCCAGCGACGTTTTAAACAGCTTCAGAAACTCATGGAGACTCCCTGACATCCCCTTGCCCCATTTCTATAATCCCTTCTTTCAAAAGGACTGCATAAAGCGGTCCTAAAAAAATGCCCGCAATCCCAAACAGCTTTACTCCTGCGTATACTGAAAACAGCATCACGACCGGATACATCCCCGTCTGTTTTCCCAAAAGCTTTGGCTCCAGATATTCCCTGACTATCACACAGGCTGCATACGATACGGCTATGATCAATGACTTCCCAATATTTCCCAGTATAAGCTGCCACACTGCGGCCGGAATGAGCACAATTCCTGTTCCTATAAAAGGCAGCGCATCTAAAATCCCAGCCGCTATCCCTATCCACACCCCATTTTTTACCCGGGCAACCACAAGCCCTGCCGCCGCAGTCAGAGATATCGCCGCTATTATCACCATCTGCGCCTTCAGATATCCTCCTATCAAAGAAAGCGTCCGTCCCCCATACCGCCAGACGCTTTTTCCAACATCCGTTTTCTGCACCTTTAATGCTATCTCCGGATAATCCTTACACAAAAGCACAGATGATATCACCCATATTCCGACAAATCCCAGCACTGACGCCAGCGAACGGCACCATTCCACCGACTGGCCCACCGCCTTCGGAAACGCTTCCTTCCTTAGCTGTCCTGCCAGCATATCCCATTTTTCAAGAAATCTCCGTTCTATTTCCTCTGCCGGGACTCCCATATGCTCTTCCAGAAAATCACAGCAGCCTTTCATCACTCCATCCGCCCGCTCCAGTACGAGCGCCGCCCCGTCCCCAAGCTTCGCCGCATGGAGCGTCCCCCACGAAAAGCACGCGCAGATCACCGCGACCACAAGCCCCGCCCCCAAAACAAACATCCCCGCCAGAAAAATCTCCCTGCGGATATGAAATTTTTCATGAACGCGCTCCAGCATCGGCTCGCACGCATACACGACCGCAAACGCCAGCAAAAAAGGCGCCGCCAGAGGGAGCGCATATCGGAATACCAGCAGAAGCGCTGCTGCAAACAACGCTGCCTTCAAAATATTTTTCCATTTTTTCTCAAAAAAATCACCCATACCGCCCCTCCTTTTGTAAGAGGTAGTATGGGTAATTCTTTTTCTTCTATGTGGTCTTTACCATATCATTTTCTGCCGTTTTCTGGCGGTTTCTCACGGAATTTTCCGCCATTCCCAATATCAGGAATAAAAACGGCGTACAGCACACCTGCTGATAACAGAAAAAATCATGCGCCCCGTAAACGAGCGCCGCCAGCAGCCCTGCCAGAGCAAACGGCGCAATCCTCCGGGCCTTAAAGAAGCGCACGCACGCCGCCGCAAAAACAGCCGCAAACGCCGCCAGCCCTATGATCCCCATGCAAAACAGCACATTTAAAAATTCATTATGCGCATTCGTCAGCATCTGATCGTGTCCGAAATAACGGTTCAGCTCCTGTGTCAGCCCCGCATCCGCATAGCAATACATCGAAAAGCTGTCCGGTCCCACGCCCACAAGCTTTTTAAGCAGAGGAAATCCCCCAAATGTCTCCATTGTAAATTTCCACGAAAACCCCCGGGAATTCCCCCAATGCCGGTCGAACAAAAGATATTGATTCGCACTGGCAAATCCGAACCACCGCTCCAAAAGCCCCGTCGTATTCGCCCACACTGTAAATACATAGCCGACAATCCCTGCTCCCGTCAGGATACATGCTCCCCTGCGCCACAGCCCGGCGCTTTTGATTTCCGTTTTTCCTTCATGTGCCTGTCTGTAAAATAACAGCACGATATATGCAATACATGTCAGTAAAAATAATACCCATACCATCGTGCTCTGCGAAAAAAAGACCGAAAGCCCGTCCAGCTGTACTGCGTTTTCAGGAAATAGTATCTGCAATATCCCTATCAGCTTAAAACTCCCGAACATCAAAAGCAGCAGCTCAAAAAAGCGCTCCAGCCGGTCAAGGCTGCCGCATGACACTATAAACACTCCCAAAAACAAAAATGCCGTCGCCGCAAACGCACTGTCACTATTCTGTGTCACGATCGTACTAAACCCCAGCATACAATATATTCCCAGCGCTATCCTCCATACCCCGCTTTCCGCCAGCAAAAATACGACTATACCAAGCACCAGTACCGTACACACATAGCTCGAATACCAGGATGCCTGCCCGATCGTCGATAAAAACATACGCTGGGTCTTTTCTCCCAGCCCCTCGTACATCCCCAGAGGGTCAATGGAAAACCGATGCAGGATACCCAGAAAAAACACCGCTCCGGAAGCCAGAAAATGTCCCGCAAATATAATCTTTTTCCAGGGGAAATACCTCGATGCCAAAAAATATATCATCCCGAAAACAAGCTGCGTCCGAAGCCCCATCATCCAGCCGTCCACTCCTGTCCATGCGCCGGACTTATCCGCCGCAAACAGCCACGATACACATGCCGACAAAGTATACGCCGCCACCGCCATATCCAGACAGCTCAATTTCCTGCGCTCTTTTGCTTTTCCGTCCATCCTGTCCAACAGCGCTGCCGCTCCAGCCGGTATCAGACAGACGGCGCTCACGATAAGGAAAAAGTCAAATTTACTCTGCCCCAGCTTTGCATAACGGTCCTTCATATAGAACGGAAACACCGTCAGCATCAGAAACGCCCACAGCCCTGTCAGCCCCGAAGCGATTTTATACTTATTAAATGGAAAGTTTTTTCGTAAGCTCATATTCAACTCTTTTCCCTGTAGACGGATGTACAAAAGAAAGCTTCGCCGCCTGAAGCTGTATCTGGCATATTCCCATCTCCCGAGACACTCTGCGGCTTTCCTCGCTGCCATATTTTGCATCTCCCAAAAGAGGCATCCCGGCATTCGCCATCTGCACCCTTATCTGATGATGGCGCCCCGTATCCAGGTTCACCTCCACGAGCGCACAGCTTCCCTGCCGTCCGAGACAGCGATATTCCAGACGCGCCTCCTTTGCATCCGATTCCGACGGTTCTGCTATCCTCGCACCGCCGCCCGGCAGTTTTATCATATAATCTTTTAAGACTACGGATTCATTTTCCGTCAGTACCGCCCCTGCCTCCGCATATACCTTCGCCCGGTATATCTTTTCGAGCCGGCGTTGTGCCACCTGCCCGCTCAAGGCTGCCGCCGCCCGCTGATTTTTTGCAAAGACCAAAAGCCCCGAAACCGGCTGGTCCAGCCGATGGATCACCCCAAGATAGACCGGCTGGTTTTTCCCGGGAATCCCGCAGCGCACACTTGCTCCTGCTCCCGAAACGCTCACAACACTCCTGCCTTCCTTTGACAGATGATTTTTCAGTTCGCTGACCATGTCCGGCTCAGATATCCTGCCGCTCTGTACCGCCAAGCCGGCAGGCTTGTTACAAACGAGTATATCCCCGTCCTCATAAATGATTTCAGTCCTCAATCTATTCTCCTCCATCCTTTTGCCTGTTCCCATCATAAGCGAACCGTCCCGTCCTGTCAATCAACAAGACTTTCGCGCTGAAATACCGGCATCTAAAATACGCAGGCGGCTGCACCCGAAAGCGCCGCCGCCTGTATCAATTTCATATTCACACCTTGAAACGGTATCCCACGCCCCATATCGTCTCGATATACTGGGGATTTGCCGTATCCACTTCTATCTTCTCGCGTATCTTCTTGATATGCACCGTTACCGTTGCGATGTCACCGATCGATTCCATATCCCAGATTTCCCGGAACAGTTCCTCCTTTGTGAATACATGGTTCGGATTCTCCGCAAGGAATGTCAGAAGGTCAAATTCCTTCGTTGTAAACGCCTTCTCTTCTCCGTTTATCCAGACGCGCCTTGCCGTCTTGTCAATCTTTAACCCCCGTATCTCAATGATGTCATTCGCTTTCTGATGGCTGCTTGTCAGTCTCTCATAACGTGCCATATGCGCCTTCACGCGCGCTACCAGCTCACTCGGTGAAAAAGGCTTCGTCATATAATCATCTGCCCCGAGCCCCAGCCCTCTTATCTTGTCGATATCATCCTTCTTGGCGCTGACCATCAGGATAGGCACGTTCTTCTCATCACGGACACGACGGCACACCTCAAAACCGTCCATTCCCGGAAGCATCAGATCCAGAACTATCAGGTCAAAATCCTCCTGCAGCGCACGCAACAACCCTCTGTCTCCGGTATTCTCGATATCGACCTCGAAACCGCTCAGCTCCAGATAATCCTTTTCAAGGTCCGCAATAGCAACCTCATCTTCAATGATTAGTATTCTGCTCATCAGTATTTGCCTCCCTGTATTTACGGATCACGAAATGAAGACATGTCCCTTCACCCTCCTTACTGGTTGCCCAGATATAGCCGCCGTGATCCTCTATGATTTTTTTCACAATGGACAGGCCGATGCCGCTTCCGCCCTTCATCGAATTGCGGGATGCATCCGTGCGGTAAAAACGTTCGAAGATGTTGCCCAAATCCTTTGCCGCAATGCCCTTGCCGTTATCCTCTATCTCCACACGGATAGAATCCACCTCGTCAAGGAGCCGGATGTCTATCACACCCTTTGCCTTGTCCATATATTTAATGCTGTTGCCGATAATATTGTTGATGACTTTTTTAAGCTGCTCAGGGTCGGCGATGATACGCGTTTCCTGATCGACCAGATTGGAATAATTCAGCTGAATATCCTTGGATTCCAAATCCAGTCCCACGTCCTCCACACAATCTTCAAAAAACTCCGCCACATTTATCCTGTGAAAATTATATGGAATCCGGTTATTGTCGATACTGGAATAATATGTCAGCTCATTGATAAGCCTGTCCATATCGTTCGCCTTCGTATATATCGTGCGAAGATATTTGTCACGACGCTCCGGCGTATCCGCCACCCCGTCAATGATACCTTCCACATATCCTTTTATCGCAGTAATAGGCGTCTTTAAGTCATGGGTGATATTGCTGATAAGTTCCCGATTCTGCTTTTCATTCTGAAGCTTCTCCTCCGTGGATTCCTTCAGCCTAAGACGCATATCCTCATAATTGCGGTACAGCTCTCCTATCTCATTGTCGTCCTCCGATTCAAGGATATAATCAAAATTGCCCTCCGCAATCTTCTGCATCGCCAGATTGAGCCTGTTGATAGGTGAAAAAACGCCCTTATGTATCCACTGCGTCAAGACCATGCTCGTGAGCACCAGAATAAATATTATCGCCAGAAACATATCCATCAGGAACGTCTTGGATATCACGCTCGTGATACGCGTCACAATAAATACGCTTCCCTCGGAGCCGTCTGAAAAACGAAAATCCACCTGCTTTACCAGCTTACGCAGGTCATTAAAGTAAAATGCCGAATCCGCCCGTTCGCTGTCCTGTCCGTATACCGGAAGACGATTCCATATCTTCTGCGCCGCTTCCCTGTTCCCTGCATAAAATATGCCGTCATCCTTACGTACAATAACATAAGAAGAATATTCAGAAGCCTCTTCATTCAGCTTATCCAGATAAGAACTGTCCTCCAGACACGCCTCGTCATCCCTCGATGCATTCAGTATCTTGTCAAACAGTTCGTCCGTAGCTCCGCTGAAACCGTCTATGGTGTCCGACATCATCGTATAATCACTCAGTCCCAATCCGTAGCTCGGCTCATCCGTATGGACCATGACCGCCCCTATCATAATAAATGCGACCAGCGACAAAAGCACCGGCAGCAAAATGATAGTCAAAAAAGTTATCGCCAGTTTTGTTTTGAATTTCATGCTCATCTCCCCATTTATGATACCAGTATATCATAATCCCCGCTTCCTTTATATTAAATGAGCGGAATATATTTCTAAAAAAATTCTAAAGTGCTTTTTTCAAAAAAACTATCAAAAACCTGTTGACATTTTTCTCTTTCTCTGCTATGATTCAATCATGATAACAGTAATCGTTATTGTTTAGAGAGGAGATGAGGTACAGATGCCGGCCTTGAAATACAGCCGCCAAAGGGAGGCTATCAAGAACTTCCTTATGACGCGCCGTGATCACCCGACCGCAGATGTCGTTTACCACTCTCTGCGAACTGAATTCCCCAACATCAGCCTCGGTACCGTATATCGGAATCTGACGCTGTTAGCTGACCTGGGAGAGATTTCCCGGCTCAGGCTCGGGGATGGCGTCGATCACTTCGATGCCGATACAAGCCGTCATTATCATTTTGTCTGTAACAGATGTCATTCCGTATCGGATCTTGACCTCGACCTCCCGGATGCATTTGATGTACTCCACGGGACAGACAGATACGGCAACCGGGTCGAAGGGCACGTCTCGTATTTTTATGGAACCTGCAGTTGCTGCAGCAAAGCTGTTTCCAGCTGACTACAGGAAGATAAGCGAACTTCCCACCGCACTGGTGAGGACTTTTTAAAACGAAAGGAGATTTTTACTATGAAAAAATTTGTATGTTCTGTATGTGGTTATGTTTATGAAGGTGAGGCTGCTCCTGCAGAGTGCCCCGTATGTCATGTTCCTGCTTCCAAGTTCATCGAGCAGACTGATGAGAGAAGCTGGGCTGCTGAGCATGTTGTAGGCGTTGCACAGGGCGCTCCTGAAGATATCATCGCTGACCTGAGAGCAAACTTCGAGGGCGAGTGCTCTGAAGTTGGTATGTACCTGGCTATGGCTAGAGTTGCTCATAGAGAAGGTTATCCTGAAATCGGTCTGTACTGGGAGAAGGCTGCTTATGAAGAAGCTGAGCACGCTTCCAAGTTTGCTGAGCTGCTGGGCGAAGTTGTTACCAACTCCACAAAGAAGAACCTCGAGATGAGAGTAGAGGCTGAGAACGGCGCTACCGCTGGTAAGACCGATCTGGCTAAGAGAGCAAAAGCTCTGAATCTGGATGCTATCCATGACACCGTTCATGAGATGGCTCGCGACGAGGCTCGTCACGGCAAAGCATTTGAGGGTCTGCTGAAGAGATACTTCGGCTAAGAAGAACCCTTCTGAATCACGGTTTTTAAAAGAGGAGCAGGATTTTTCCCTGCCCCTCTTTTTTGTATACAAAAAATATGCAAAAACAAATTCTGACGGAGACTTCTCCGCATTTACCGAATATTTATCTTTTCTTTCGCTGCCCTTACGCTCTCCGCGTACTTTTCATCCACCTGTTCCAGCAGATATCTGGGCGAAAGAAACGCCGCATCATGAAGCTGCTCCAGCGCATCCCGCTGCTGCCGGGTCATCCCGGACGGCACGACCACACGGGTCTGCCACACCGACACGCACCCTGTAAATTCTATCATCCAAAACAGCGGCTCCATACTCCTCTCCATTTTCCCATGTAAAATTGCCTGATCATACCCCGCTATCTCAACAAGTCTGCCGATATGGGACGGAAGCGGTTCCTCCACATTCCCATTCGGCAATATCAGACATTCGCAGTTATCCTCATCCTCCCGATGCTTATGTATAAATTCCAATGCCGTCATGGCTGCCCCTCCTTCAGTCGCAAGTTCATTTTATAAAGCTGTTCTCAGAATATCAAACACTTCTCTATTTGTAAATAAACAGTTTTTAACCGCCGTCTTAAACTTTTTGTTCCGGTAAAATATCTATACTTCTGAAAACACCTAATCCATAAACGCAAAGGAGATTTAACCATGAGAAAAAAATATATGTTTTCAGCAGCCCTTTTTGCAGCCGCTATGCTTTCTGCATCTGCCTGCGGTACCCAGACGCCTGCCCCTGAAAGCGTTCCCACAGAGACTTCCGTCATTATCGAAACTGCAGATACAAACGCTCCGGATGCCGCCGAAACCTCTGACGCCGACCGCTCTGAACAATCTTCTATCTCCGGCACAATAGATGAGATAAAAGATTTCATGTTCATCCTGACAACTGATGACGGCGTTTCTTATGTGCTCAGCTTCGATTCCGAAAAGCCTCAGGGACTTGACAGTGTCGCTGCCGGCGATAAAGTAACCGTTACTTATACTGGCGTTCTGAGCGACGTAGATGCCTTTACCGGCACCATTATTTCCGTCGAAAAGGCAGGGTGAGCTTTTTTTACCCGTCCGGCTTTTATATCCGGTCAGGTCTTCTTCATGTTGGACCGCTGTGCGCTGCAGCTATAACAAATCAATATCGTTACGAAAATCTTAAAAAACTCTTTCTGCATTTTTCACTTTTATCTGGTAGGGTAGATAAAATACATCATATAGACCGCCGCAGTCCCTGCGGCATGGAGGATAAAACGATATGCTTTCTCTTTTTATAGATGCAGCGTCCGGCGCCCTCGCCGTCCTGCCTTTTCTTATCATACTGGAAATCGTCGCCCGCAGGCTGATCCCATTCCTTCCGCTCAGACATCTGGTCGGTGAAGGAATGCTCAGCTTCCTTCTCGCCGCCCTTTTATCCGTTGCGCAGGTTCCCGGATTTTACGAATTTTACGCTGACCTCCGATTCAACCTGACGCCCTTTTCCCAGATTCCCCTGCACCCGCTCTGGTATGCGCTGTATTTTCTGTTTTTTTCTGCGCTCGGTGCAATGCTCCCCCTGCTCTTTTCCTTCTTTCAGAAAATGAGCGTCTGTCTCCTGTATGGTCTGGGAGTTGCCCTGCTCATTGAGCTCCTGCGTATCTTCACACTCCATACCTCAGGCGTGGATGCCCTTATCATCGCTGCAGCAGGAGCTTTTTTCGGATATGCCCTTTTTCGACTCATCCGCAGACTGTTCCCCACCTTCTGCTCCTCATGCCTTTTGACAGCCGACTGTCTTAGCATCCATCCCTCCCTTAAATGGGAATCTGCCATGATAACACTTTCCGCGCTCGGAAGCGCCCTGCTTTTTGCGCCGCTCATCCGCGAAACAGCCGGTGCGCTGTTTCTGTGAGCATACTGCATAATGTAAGTAACTGCGTTCACATAAGCCGTGCTCTCATCCTTTTTCTTTGATACACCATATCAAAAACGGATGTACAATCCTATATTGCCAAAAAATAAAAGAAGAACCCGGAAAACGGCTTAAATCGCCGACCTCCGGGTTCTGTCTTTTATTCCATAATCCTTTTGATATCCAAATCCCCTCTTATATCATTCGTTCAGGCATCATATTACACTTCTGCCCGCTTCAAAATTCCGACTCCTATCGGATGAGGTCCCGTGTGTACGCCTATCGTCGCTCCTATCTGATAAATACCTATCTCCTCGATACCCAGTCTCTCCTTTACCAGATCCTTGAGCATCTCCCGAAAAGCAACAGCCTCCTCACGGTCATATCCGAATCCGATGCAGAAACTGTATTCCCCCGGCTTCGCACCGACCTCGTCCATATATTTTTCCGCCATCTCCACAACCTTCTGCATGGATTTCTGACGGCTTCTTGCGATGCCGGAATTGAATATCTCGCCCTCCTTCAGTGTGATGAGCGGCTTTATCTTCAGCGCACCGGCTGCAATTCCTTTAAGCTTTCCTATTCTTCCGCCATGTCTCAGATAATCAATACTTCCGATCGTAAAGAATATACGCCCTGTTTCCCGTATCGGGAGAAGCGCCTCCACGACCTTTTCATAAGAAAGCCCCATATCGCGCAGTCTGCATGCTTCCAGTACAAACATCCCCTGTAAAACCGTATTAAAAGTACAGTCCATTATCGTAAGCTTTGCATCAGGATATTCTTCCAGTATCATATCCTTTGCGGTTACAGCCGACTGCATTGAACCGCTGAATTTCTTCGTAATACAAATACAGAGCATCGGGATACCCTGCTCGGCATATTTCTTAAATACCTCATAATAATCGTGCACCGACGGCATCGACGTCTTGGGAAATACATTCGGATGGTCTACCATTTCCTGGTAAAACTCCCGTACCCCCATCTCTTTCATCTCTTTCTTATACGTCTCACTGTCAAACGAAACATAAAAAGGCACTACTTCTATATTTTTCTCCTTTGTCAGTTCCTCAGGCAGATCCAGAGAACCGTCGCTTATGATGCGTACATTTTCCTGCATGATAACACCTCTCGCTTCATCCGGTTTTAAAAACTACTTTTCACAGTGTTTTTATATTATCACACAAAATCCGGTATGTATAGAGTGTGAGAAGTTTTTATTTTAAAAATCCGTTCACGATCTGAGCTTCTGCTTCTTCCTCTGTAAGCCCCAGCGTCATCAGCTTGATGATCTGTTCGCCCGCTATCTTTCCTATCGCTGCCTCATGTATCAGTGCGGCGTCAATATTGTTGGCTGTCAGCTCCGGAATTGCTTCTATCCGTGCCTCATCCATAATGATCGCATCACATTCCGTATGACCGGCACAGCGCGTATTTCCGTTCAGACGCGAAATAAAGACCTGATGGGATTTATCCTTTGCAACCGATCTGGAAACGAGATTAGCGCTGGATCCCTCGCCGTTTAAGTTAACTACAAAACTGCTTTCCGCCTCCTGCGTCCCATGGGTCAGCAGTCTCTCCCTGATGACCAGTTTCGCATCCGCAGCCAGGTCTGCCACTGTCTTTCTAATGGTGGAATCTACTCCTTTTATCTGAACCATCTCCATCTCAAGATAGCTGCCATCCTCCATTGTTATCTCAGTAGTCGGATTTAATACACGTTCGCCCTTGCCGTCGCCGCTGCCGTAATGCTTTTCCACATATTTCACTTTTGCATTCTTGCCGACAAAAAAACGATGTATACCGTCATGCTCCGACTTCTGCTCCCCGCAGTTATGAATGCCGCAGCCTGCCACGATGACAACATCCGCGCCCTCGCCGATATAAAAATCGTTATATACAACCTCTGTCAGCCCGCTTTCGCTTAAAACAACAGGAATATGAACGCTCTCCTTTACCGTATACGGTTTGATACGGATATCAATGCCCGTGCCGTCCTCCTTGGAAACGATATCGATATTGGCTGTCGTAGCCCTCTGCGCCGTCTGACCGTTTGCCCGCAGATTGAACGCCCCTTCCGGCACCTCATGGAGGTCAGCCACCTCTTCTAAAAGCCTTTTCTGTATCTCATCTATTTTCTGTGCCATGCCGCCTGTCCTCCTTACCTTTTAAATACATTGCATGAATCGACCGCTGAAGCCGTACCGAGGATCTGAGGAAGTATCTCCTCCCTCGTGCCCTGCTTGGAAATCTGTCCGTCTGCGATCACAACGATTTCATCCGCAATATTCAAAATCCGCTCCTGATGCGAAATTATCAGGATAGAACCATTTGTTGTCTCTCTCATCCGCTCGAATACCTGTATCAGATTCTGAAAACTCCACAGGTCGATGCCGGCCTCCGGCTCGTCAAATACAGAAAGCTGTGTCTTTCTCGCAATAACCGTCGCAATCTCGATACGCTTTAACTCGCCGCCGGACAGGCTCGCATTTACCTCTCGGTTGATATAGTCCTTCGCACAGAGCCCGACTTCCGCAAGATATTGACAGGCATCTGCCGCAGACAGATTTTCCTTCGCGGCAAGGCGCAGAAGGTCAAGGACCTGAACGCCCTTAAAGCGCACCGGCTGCTGGAAAGCAAAGCTTATCCCCATATTCGCGCGCTCCGTGATGGATGCATCCGTAATATCCTTCCCGTTAAAATAGATTTTACCCGAAGCAGGCTTATAGATTCCGGCTATCAGCTTCGCCAGCGTGGACTTTCCTCCGCCGTTCGGCCCGGTAATTACCACGAATTTGTTATCATCTATCGTCAAGCTCAAATTTTTGATAATATCTTTTTCGCCTTTTTCATCCTTTACGTCAAAGGATACGTTCTCTAATGTAAGCATGAGTTCCTCCTGATCGATCACAAAAAATATTGCGGTTTGACCCGTTCTGCTTATTATACCCGATTCTAAATTTCATTACCAGATGATTTCAAGAAAAAAGGAGCCTTTCGGCTCCTTTTTTCATCAGTATTCCTGTTATTTTCCCATTCCGGCAAAAATCTCCGTCCGTTCCGCATATATCCCCGGACGGCAATACTGTCCGTATTATATATGATATCTTTCTCTCCGCTTTAACCCTTTACCGCTCCGAGCATGATGCCTTTCACAAAATATTTCTGAATAAACGGATATATGCAGATAATAGGAAGGGTTGCCACCATTGTTGCCGCCATACGAAGAGAGTCCGGCGTGATCGTCATTCCTGACTTCGCATTAGACATCTGGGCTGATGTTGTCGCTCCGGTATTATACTGATTCAAAATCTCCACAAGGATCGACTGCATCGGTTTCAGATTCTCACTCGATGTATACAAATAAGCATCGAACCAGGAATTCCACTGAGTGATCGCCACAAACAGGGCTACCGTCATGAGTATCGGTTTCGCCAGCGGGAGAATTATCTTCCAATATACGACCAGGTCGTTCCCGCCATCAATTTTTACCGCCTCAAACAGCTCGTCCGGCATGGATTCGATATAAGACCGGATCAGTATCATGTTATAGACGCTCATTATCAGCGGGAAAATGAATACCCAGAAATTATCCAACAGTCCCAAATTTTTCAGTACCATATAATACGGTACCTGACCGCCTCCGAAATACATCGTAAAAACAAACATCATATTCCAGAATTTTCGTCCGACCAGCTCTTTTCTGGACAGAGAATATGCCAGCATAGACGTACACATTACTGCCAGAGGCGTACCGATAAAAGTTCTTGCCAAAGTCACTCCAATAGAGTGAACAAATGTAGATCGGCCAAGGATTTCCTTATAACTCAGGATACTCAGCTTGCGTGGCCAGAAATACAGACCGCCTTTCATTGCATCGGTAGGGTCATTAAGCGATACGATAAAAATATTCCAAAACGGATAGACCGTCACAACCGTTACCACTATCAGAAACACTACTTTACAAATATCCAAAACCCACTCGCTCGGTGTCCGTGGCGCTTTTTTTCTTTTCACAGCCGTTTTTGACATATCTCGCTCCTTTCTCAGAACAATGCTGTATCGTTTAGTTTCGCCGTGATCCTATTGGCGCACATTACCAATGCAAATGAAACTACCGACTTAAACATTCCAACCGCTGTTCCATATGAATACATCCCTTTTGTCAGACCATAGCGATACGAATATGTATCCAGTACATCAGAATAATTCAAGATAGCATTATTTCCCATCAGCAGCTGCTGTTCAAATCCTGTTGTTAAAATACCTCCGATCGCCAATATCAGCATGATACAGATAGTTCCACGGATGGCCGGAAGTGTGATATGCCAAATCTTCTGTACCCGGTTGGCTCCGTCCACCTCCGCCGCCTCGTACAGTCCCTGGTCGATACCTGAGATAGATGCCAAATAAATAATGGCATTGTATCCCATGTTTTTCCATGTATTTGCAAATGCGATTATCCACCAGAAATATTTTCCGTTCTGGAAAAATAAGACCGGTTCCTCCACGATATGAAGTGCCACGAGAATATCATTTATCACGCCGTTTCCGGATAAAAATGTCAAAAAGATGTTGGATGCGATTACCCATGAAATAAAATATGGAAGATAAGATGCCGTCTGTACAAATTTTTTTACCTTAACATTTTTAACTTCATTCAGAAATATCGCGATCAGTATCGGTGCCGGGAAAGAAAATAAAAGTGTCAGCAAACTGGTCGCCAGCGTATTTCTCATTATCATTTTAAAGTCATTTTCAAAAAAATACTGAAACCATTCCAGTCCCACAAACGGTGCGTTCAGCAGGTCCTGCCAGTATCCGTTCTGTGATGGTCTGTAATTGGTAAACGCCATATATAGACCGGTCATTGGGGCATAACATATCAAAGTAACCCATATTAGAGCTGGGATCATCAACAGGAACAGATATCTTTGATTCCATAATCTTTTTTTCAGAGCTTTTGAAGACGGTTTAAAATTCTTCTCCTTTGCCATAACTTCTCCTTTTCTGGTATAGAAAAGGCAGTTCTTCGATAAACTGCCTTTTCCTGCCATACTTCAACTACATTCCGGAAATTTCAGCTCCGCTTATTCTGCATTCCCCCAAAGTTCCATTCTCGAATTATAGTTTTCTGTAATCGCCGCTTCCACATCTGCGATGCCCGCATTTTCCAAATCCTGCATCATCTGCCCGTATACCGCATCGCACTCTTCAATGGTTGCCGCGTTTACCATGTTGGGATATGCCTGACTGATGATATCCTGTACTTTCTGCGCTTTTAACGCCTCCGTACTGTTGCCTGCCGGAACCAGATTATCAAACTCTGCCGTATCCCAATATCCATTCGTGATATTCTGATATGCATATTTTGCAGAACGGTCCTGTTCATTGTACCAGATACGGTTCGTCGTATCATCATCCTCATGCCGGTCGTTTTTTACAAACCATGTCCACTTCGTGATACCCGTGTCATCGACAACCTTAGTCGGGTCATCCTGATACCGTTCCACAAGGTCGCCTATCGGTGTACGAACACCATCAACAAACTCCCAATCCTGACCTTCGATTCCCCATAACAATAGGTCCTGTCCCTCCTGGCTTGCACAGTAGTCTACGAATTTTAAAGCTGCATCCAGATTTTTACAGTTCTTTGTGATCGCTATCGCATCCCATCCAAGGGAACTTCTTCCGCTCAGGGTTGTCTTCTCCGGATCATGACCGTCTGCCACCACCTTATAAGCAAGATATTCTGCATTTTCATTGTCCGAATCCATCAATGCCGCACTTCCTCCCCAGGTATCCCAGTATGCACCGATATAACCAAAAACATTTCCCTGGCTCAGCTTCTGATTCCGCAGCTCCTGATTATTGGACGTCCATTCCTTGTCCAGCAAGCCTTCCCTGTACAGCGTGTTCATATCATGGATTGCCTTCAGATAATCCGGATGGCTTACTCTGTAATGGACGTTACCGCTATCATCGACATAATAAGATTTCATACCGTACATTCCTGAAAATGTCCCGTGCAGATTTTCCGTAGCTCCAGGCTCGCCCATCGTTACTCCGATGCTGTCTGCTCCTGCCAGCTGAGGATATTTTTCCTTAAACTGCTTCAAAAGCTCTACCATTTCCGAAAAAGTAAACGGCTCGGGGCTGTCTGCCCTTTCCTGTCCGACCAGGTCCACCATGATATCATATCTCATAATAAAACCGTTACAGGGGTCCGGGTCATAACCATACCAGTTCGACAGATAATAATTATTTCCATCCACATATCTGGTTTTATTCAATGTTTCGCCGTACATCTTCTGAACATTCGGAAGCTGGTCCATATAATCGGATAAATTCACCAGCGCCCCGGCCTCGATATACTGATTTACAATATCCGACCCTCTGTCCATCAGGACAATATCGGGATAATCCTGACCTGCGAGCATCAGTGATAATTTTTCTCCCGGATCCCCTGTAGGGCTGATAAGGTTGACTGTTACGCCTGTACGCTTCATCAGCTCCTTCGCCACCGGGTCGTCAAATGTTTTTATTCCTGAATTTTTGTCAAAGAAAGAGATTACTGGCGTACCGTCCTCCGCTACTTCTCCTTGATTTACTGCCACTGCATTTCCTTCCGCTCCTCCATCGGTCTTTGCAGCCTCTGTTCCTGCATTCCCGCATGCGGTCAGACTGCCCGCCGCCAATAACGCAGCCATCCATAATGCAAATTTCTTTTTCATATGAGCCTCCTTTTTTCCGCTGAGTCATTCATTTCTTTTGATAAATCAATCATATCGGTAAAAAAGGACAACTTAAATATTTGTTTCCACCAATTTATATCATTTTTTAATCATTTTGACGGTTCATGAATGATTCTTACGATATTCATTAGGCATCATCCCATATCTTTTTGTAAAAATGGACCCAAAATATGAAATATTTTCATATCCGACCCGATTTCCCACTTCTTTTATTTTAAGAGACGGGTCTTTTAAAAGCTCACATGCCTTCGCAAATCTGAAATCCGTGATATATTCCAAAATCGTCTGCCCTGTCCCTTCTTTAAATATCGATCGTACATAATTTACAGAAAGATGTATCTCCTCCGCCATATCCTCCATTGTCATAGCTTCCCCATAATGGCGCTGAACATATTCCTTCACTCTTTTTACCACATAAGCCACTCTGTCGCCGTTTTTTTCAAGTTCCCTGTTTGCCGCATAAATGCAGCCGAAATAATTCATTACCAGCTCTTTTGACTCTTTGATGCACCGGCTGCTTTCTGCCCTGTATTTGCTGAAAACCTGTTTCTGTATCCCATGATATATCGGAGTCATGCGATGCTCCAACAGCATGCAGAGCTTCGATACCTGCATCGCTATCTCCCCCTTTGATAAATACAGCTCCTTCAGTCCCTCAAACACCTGCTCTACTGCATCCTCTACCGCCTCTTCCTCTTCATACGGGAATAATTTCTGCAGTCGTTCCAGACTCTGCCCCATAAATTCCGCCAGCTTTTCTTTCGTTGGCCCATCCCTGAAAAACTCTTTCTTTATCCCTTCAAAATATCCTTCTTCCTGATAATAGACATACGTTTCCCACGTTTTCATCATCTCAAAACAGGAATGCAGCTCCGTATCCCTGATACATCTCCGGTCAAAATAAACGCCGCTGTACCGAAAGCCCGTCAGCTTCTCCAGCTGTTTTTGTATTTTACTGCCTCTGTCATGCGGGTCCGCATAGCCTTGCAGAATCACTGTCATCCGTCCTTCATCCAGCCATGCCGCCTGGACCCCGCCCATATTTTTCAGCAGATGCTCCGGGAGTAATTTCGTCGAAATCCCCCAAAACATCAAAATCCCCCAACTTTCTTCCCCCGGAGAAACATCTCTTATCTCTGTCAGCTCCTTCAGCAACCCTCCCTCTTTTCCCTCGCCCTCTTCACATATCCTTCTCAGTATCTGCTGTTCCAGCGCCTCCAGGGAATGAGAATAAATCTGGTCTCTTCCCAGCTCTTCCTTAGCCTTATTGATGACCTTTTCAATTTCCTTTTCCGTAAAAGGCTTCAACAGATAATCCATAGCCCCCATCTGCATTGCAGACCTCACATACGAAAATTCATCATATCCGGACAGGAATATCACCTTTATCTTACGATTCAGTTCGTAAATCTTTCTTGCCAGCTCGATTCCATCCACTCCGGGCATATTGACATCTGTAATGACGATATCCGGCTCATGCTCTAAAATCATCTCATATGCGATCCGCCCGTTCCGTGCAGTCAGCACGCTGGATATCCCGAATCCTTCCCAATCCACATGTTCTTTTAACGCATTTAATTCCAACGGTTCGTCGTCCACCAGCAAAAGACTCAGCATAGCTCACTCCTCCAGACGTTCTTTGTTTTTCTGATAATTACGGGTCCAGACGCGTTCGACTCTGGCAAGCCCTTCCTCCTCCATGTCCCGGACCATTTTATAATAGAGCCTCTGCATCTCCTCCCTGCTTTCTGCATCTATCACCCTCGGAAAATATTTTTTGTAAATATTTTCGATCTTTGTCCACATCAGCGATTCCTGCGTCCCGTTTTCCGGTTCCAGCCCCAAATATTCTGAAGCATCCCAATAATCTCCTGCCATCCTCCTGTTTGCCAGCTCCGCCTCCCTGCTCGCACGATATTTCGTCATAACATCATACGGCGTTCCATCTTTTCCATTCCCGTTTTTAATAAACCACATCCACCGGCGGATATCTGTTTTTTCCACTGCTTCATTTACATCGCCGGCAAACAGTTCCACATTCTTCTCACGCGGCGTGCGTACCCCATTTATATAGTCCCAATCCTCCCCTTCGATTCCCCACAGCATAAGATACTGCCCTTCCTCGCTTGCCAGAAAATCTATAACCTTGAGCGCAGCATCTATATTTTCGCATCGGTCTGTTACGGCGATCGCATCCCATCCGATAGAATTTCTCCCTCCATAGGTCGTCTCTGTTTCTTCTATCCCCTTTCCCAAAACCTTATAACATGCAAAAAAAGCATCTTCTCCATTTTTTTCCCTCAGGACTTCATTTACCTCTTCCACATCCCAATAAGTACATGCCGTCGCAAAAACCCTGCCGCTTTCCAGCTTTTTATGATACAACTCTTTACGGTTCAAAAGCCATTCCTTATCCAGGAGTTCCTCCCGATACATCTGATTCATAAATTCCATCATCTTTTTTAAGCCAGCGTCTCTTACCAGATGATATATCCGACCGTCTTTAACAGAATATTCTTTCAGACCATACATTCCTCTCATCCCTTCGATATAGCCGTACTCCTTACGCGTTGTAAACGGTATCGACCTTTCTCCTCCCACTGACGGGTATTTCTCCGAAAACAGCCGCAGCAGTTCCAGAAATTCCTCTTCCGTAAAAGGTTCATCACTGTCTGCCCGCTCCTTTCCTACAAGCTCCTTCATATAATCATAACGTATCTGAAATCCGAACACCGCATCTGTATCAGCCCCATACCAGTTTCCAAGGTAAAACAGCTGCCCTTCGTCCGTCATCATCTTTTTAATCATATCCCCGTACATTTCCCTGACTGCCGGCAATTCCGGCAGGTATGGTTCCAAATCGACCAGATATCCCGCATGCTCATATTGATCGATCATATTTAACTCCACCTTTATCATATCCGGATAGTCCTTCATCGTAAACATCTGTTCTTCTTTTCCCGCGGTATCTTCTGTAGAATCGATTACTTCTATTCGGACTCCCGTTCTTTTCATGATTTCCTGTGCTATCCGGTCATCAAAACGATGTCTTGCCGAATTCCTGTCATACAGCGTCAGTTCCGCTTCCGCTCTGTGCCCGTTCTCATTTTCCACCTCTTTTCCCGCTTTCTCCGCAGTTTCTGCACCACATCCTGCCATACATAAAACGATCGCTCCTATTACAGCTGTCACCCCTGCTTTTCTCATACTGCCCCTCCTATTCCGGTAATTCCACCCTTACCTTTGTTCCAAATCCCGGTTCGCTTTCCAGATTGATGCCGTACGCATCTCCATACTGCAGTTTTAAACGGATATTTACATTCCGCAGGCCATAGCCTCCCTCGGAATGGTCCATGCTCTCCTGCAGCTCTATCATTTTTTCCGGCGAGATACCCCGTCCGTCATCTATCACTTCCAGCACTGTTTTTCCGTCTTCCCCATACAATCGGATTAAAATATGCAGAAATTCTGAATCGTCTGTCCTCCCATGGTGAATCGCATTTTCTACGATAGGCTGGAGCGTAAGCTTCATTATCTTATGCTCGAGTAGGCTTTCATCTGCATTATATTCCAATACGATACCATCCCCGAAACGAATCTGCTGAATCCTCATATAACTGTCCAGAAGCTTAAATTCTTCCCGTATCGTCAACTCCTGATTTCCTTTATTCAAAGAAATCCTATAAAAATCCGCTAGATAAACAATCGCCTGCGCCGTTTCCCGGTCTCCATTTCCAATCGCCATAGACGAAATGGATGAAAGCGCATTATACAAAAAATGCGGATTTATCTGCTCCTGCAGCTGGTTCATTTCAGACACTTTTCGCTTTAATTCTTTTTCATATGACTCCGCGATCGTTTCCTGAATCCGTTCCGCAAGCTTATTCACCGATTCCGCTATCATCCCGATTTCATTATTTTGCGAATAAGAGATCCGATGTCCAAAATCGCCATAGCTGATGATCCCCGCTCCTATCATCACTTTCTCAACATCTTTCTGAAAGCCTTTGCTCCAATGTGCTATCGCCGCAAATGCCATGCCCGCGCAAAGAGCAAATACGCATAATATCTTGACTGCCTCCCGCCTTACCGGCTGACGGAACAGCTGAGGGTTTACATATACGATCAGCTCCCCGCAATGCTCTGTCGTCCTCCTCCTTACTACCTGTTTCTCCAAATCCAGCTCTCCGACCTGTTTTCCCTGAAGTTCCCTCTGACCAGACAGCTGAACCGTTCCCGTTTCATCTGCCAGCATCACGCAAAATCCTGTTTCTCCCGTTTCCAATATCGAGCGGATTTCTTCTTCCCGAACCCGCATCGTCAAAAAATTCCGAAAAATCCCCGTTTCATAACGGTTCATAAAACGCGAGAAAGAAAGGTCCCCTTCAGAACCTTTCTCCATATACATTATCCCGCCAATCTGCGGAAACTTTTTATTGATAGACGTTTCTTCTACTACATAAAAATAATGTTCATCCCGCGGCAAGGTATGATTCGTGCTATAGATAGAAAGAGACTCGATATCCGGATACAGCATCCTGATATTTGTAAACAGGCTATCCACATATAGATACAAGTCTTCAAATCCCATTTCCGAATAATCTGCCGTCAGATAATTCCAGAGCGTTTCATCTGTATACAGCATATCGGAAATCATGTAATAATCGCCTGTTTTTTCATCCAACTCCTTTCCCATCCGCTCTACCTCATGGTCCAGGTTTCTATTCAGCCCCGCTGTGATGAGCTGACTGCTGTAAAAATAAACATAAGTCATTATCAAAACCATCGGAAGGAAAGCAAACATAAGATACCACAGCATGATCTTCGTCCTCAGCTTCCGCATTTTCAGTCCCTTCCTCATATCTGTCCCCTCCTCCTTCATGTCATCATAGTTCTTTCAGCAACAATGCATCACAGCCCTCTGCTGTCCACTTCAAAATCCCCTGCTCTCCGGCAAACTCTGTTCCACTCCATAAATCCCTGTAACGCTTTTTTTCGTCCAGACCAGCCCGCTCCATATCCAGAGACAAGGATTCTTTTTTCTCTGTCCAATGAAATGCCGCGATATAATGTTTCCCATTCCACTCTGCCGTGTACCACGCGGATGCACTGCTCTGCGCCGACTCCACCGGAATAAATGCCGTCTGAGATGCGGCAAGTTCATTCACTTCCCGGTTGCATGCAAACTGACGCGCTCTTTTTCTTGCTTCCGGCCGCTCATAATCATCACTCAGCATCATCACAGTCCCGCCGATCGCTGCACTTGTATAACGTGCCTTCGCCTCCCCTTCCGTGCTGTCCTTCTCCATTCCAAAGCTTCTCAGCAAGACAATATGGTCCGGGTCATTATACTGATATAACCTGCCGTTCATCCACCATCCATAAGTCTGGGAATTTAACTCATATTCCACATCCTGTGCCGTCCCGAACGCATCGCAGGATATTCTTCTTGCATGTCCGTATCCATAAGGAAAAACAGGCGCTATGGACAGGCTGATAAAAAACGGTCTGCCAATCCTTTCTTCAGCCAGTAATCCATTTAAAAAAGTATATCCCTGAGCGATCGCCTGTCTCCCGGTCATCACTGTTTTATCATAATGGCAGCCTTCCATACCTCCATGGCTCATAAAATCAACTTTTACATAATCGTAATCCCACTTTACAAAATTTGCAAATTTCTGCTCTGTCATTTTTTTCCAAAGCGGATGCGTCACGTCGTATGGGATCGCCCCATCAACTCTTGCAAGAAAACGTCCCTTTTCATCCTTCAGCAGTATCTCTTCCATTCTGTGCCCCGGCACCCCCGGAATTTCAGCTCCTGTATCCGTACCGAAAAACGCAAAAGGCGCATCATAAATCCCCGCTTTTTGCCCGCATCCATGCAAACGTCTGGTCTGTTCGATAAGCCGCTCTTCTCCCATCACATTCCAGCCGGCGTCCAGATTGATATATGTCGTCCCTTTATTTTGATATCCTTCCGGCATCAGCTCCTTGCGTATAAACTCTCCTGACCCTTCGTAACGTCTTTCATTCAGATTAAATGCCAGCCCCGCCCAGCTATTGAATCCAAACGGCACACCATGCTCCCATTTCAGGGGCGATTTCTCCCCTGCCAGCTCATCTCCGTATTTTTCCAGCAGTCTTCTGTAATCTGCCCCGTATAAAATTCCAAATCGGGAAGAAAGTATCTGCGTCCCTCTTACAAGACCATGGGAAACTGTATCATGCGTTCCTTCATCCGCAATCCCGCTTCTCGCCTCTATCGTATTGGCGTCTGTTGCGGAACAGACAAGACCATTCTTCCACACATCAAAGTCCAGCGCTCCCAATACGATCCCTTCCCTTGTTTCTTCTGAATAAAGCGCTGTAACCTCATAACTTTTTCTGCCCGCCTTCAGAGGAAGCGCTTCATAACGAAGCCACATCGTATTGTCGTATGGCACTGTCAGCATTTTCATCCATAAATCTTTCCAGATGGAAACTGCTGCTTTTCCGCTCTTTTCTCCCGGAGCACTGACCACAAGAGGCTTCAAAAGACGGCTTTCTATCGTTTTCCCGTCCCTTTCTGAAATGCCGCACTGCGCCCACGCCATTCCTGTTTCCGTCACACCCAAACGCTCTGTAAGGTCGATTCCCTCTTCTCCTTTGAAAAATAACTCCAAACTATTTCCAGCCTGTCTTACATCCGTCAAAACAGCCTGTCTTGTATCAACCCTTCTCCCGTCCGGTGTTTCTCCGCAGGCATATGCTTTTAAAATCCGTTTTCCCTGGTCTTCCAGCTCCCAAAATCCATTTTCTTCATACTCCCATTTCATTATGATACACCTCCGTCTCTTGAAAGCAGTTTCTCTTAAGCTTCTTATACTATAAATTTATAAAACCTCTACCTTTCTTTCAATGTAAAAATTTACCACTTTATGTATATTTACAACAAATCCTTCCAATTTAAAAGAAATTCGCGATTCCATTTCCCAAAGCACAAGGATATCACCCTTTACACAAAACAGCATAGTGCCAAACGAATGTAAAAATTGCATCCTTCTGTCCTTCCCCATCGCTGCCTTTTCTGCGCCCTCTCCAAAATTCCCTTGCCGCTTTTCCGCAAAAATGTTTAAATAGATATATCGAAAACACTAAAAATCATTCTATAAAAGGATACTCCTATGCCTGAAATCATCGCACAGCGTGAATTTCTTCCCGCTTATATGCTGTTTGACACCATTTTTCTGCTCGGCGGTATCCGAAGCGCCTCCATCACTGCATGGGACGATAAGCTGATAACCCTCCTCGTCAATTCCCTGCTCGAGACCAACCTTGGAATGCCTTACGTTTATGTGCTATACCTGCTGTATTCCTCCCGTTTTACGGAACAATTAAAAAAGCGCCCTGAAAAAACCGGCTTTCTTCAGGCGCTTGAAATAAGGCTACCGCAATCCCACTGGCTTTATACGGTGGATTAAGGTAACTAAAAATCAGAAATTATTGTATACTCATGGTATGGGAACATGGAAATGCTGAAA
>UQDA01000032.1 GCA_900539715.1 uncultured Lachnospiraceae bacterium
ATCCTGCGGAGCATTTTTTATTTCATAGGACGCATTTTCCTATGAAATAAAAAAGGCATGATCCCGATACACACTCTGTACCGGAAACATGCCTTTTCCCATTTTTTATATGTTATCTTGCACCCTTATCATATATTGCGCCCAGCGCTTTCGGCGCACGATTATGCTTCGAGAAAAATACGAGCAGCACGAGCGTCAGCACATATGGCAGTATCATCACAAGATCCTGATAACTGGACGGCATCGCCATTATCTGCACGAGCTTATAACCGCCGGAACGGGCAAAACCAAACAGCAGGCAGGCCCCCAGTGTCGGCAGAATGCGCCAGTTTCCGAATATCAGCGCCGCGATAGCCAGATAACCGTATCCAACATATATCGCGCCTGAAAAGTTCGCAGAGATAGAATAGGCAAAACAGATACCGCCAAGACCGGACAGCGCGCCTGATATCATGACTGCCGCCAGACGTACACGCCCTACCTCGATACCTGCCGCGTCCACCGCGTGCGGATTGTCGCCGCAGGCGCGCAGATGCAGACCGAATCTCGTCTTATACATAACAAACCATGCAATAAAAGCTACCACGATAATAACGATCTCAAAAGGATAAATATTCGTAAATACCGCTCCCAGCACCGGAATCCGGGAAAGTCCCGGAATCGTGATCCTGTTTGATACACCAAGTACAAACTTATCACTTGCCGCTCCGAATACCGCCGAATTTATCTGCTTT
The DNA here is from genome assembly GCA_900539715.1 of uncultured Lachnospiraceae bacterium. Lineage (GTDB taxonomy): Bacteria > Bacillota > Clostridia > Lachnospirales > Lachnospiraceae > Gallintestinimicrobium. The sequence continues at coordinate 735 of UQDA01000032.1, forward strand.
GTCAAAAAGGATGTCATTGCCATCGCAAGAATATTTATCACAACGCCGCTGATGACCATATTCGCCCGGAATTTAATACATAAAAGAGCATGGATCAGAGAAAACAGCGTTCCTCCGATAACAGCAAAGAGCATGGCGATATAAAAAGGAACGCTCGAATTTCCTGCAAACTGCCCCGCTACGAGCACAGCCGCCAACGCACCGGTAAACGCGCCAAATCCCTGCAGACCCTCCAGTGCCAGATTCGTCACGCCGCTTTTCTCAGAGTAGATACCTCCGATCGCCATGATAAAAAGAGGAAGGGCAAAAGATAGACCGTCGATGATAACTGTATTCACTGTTTCTTGTCCTCCTTTCTGCTCTCATCCATTCGTGCCACACGATATTTGATAAATGCGGTACACGCACAGAACAACAGGATAGCGCCTGTAATAACGTCCGCCACCTCTGCCTGAACGCCTGCCGTTGAGCTCATGTAAGTGCTCCCCTTATCTATCATCGTTATCAGGAAGGACGAAAAGATAATTCCGACCGGATTGGAATTCCCCAGAAGGGCAACCGCTATCGCATCAAAACCCGTATCGCAGAGCACTCTGGGACGGATAGATGCAAAATATCCGAGATAATAGGTTACGCCTGCAAGTCCTGCCAGAGCCCCGGATATCGCCATCGTTGTAACGATATTTTTTCCTACATTGATACCTGCATATCTGGAAGCACCGCCGGAAAATCCAACCGCTTTCATTTCATAACCCAACACCGTCTTTTTCATCAGAAACTGAACAAACGCCACTGCTGCGAGCGCCAGAATGATACCAAGCGGAATATCCATCTTTAAGTCTCCGACTACAGTGTCTGCCAGCGTCAGCCGGCTCGCCGCACCGATAGCCTTGGACTGTCTGGACACCGGGTCCACAAAATACGTGTTAATGAAAAAGCTGCATACATACTGTAAAATATAATTCAGCATGATAGAACTCACAACTTCATTGATGTTAAACCGGTATTTCAAAAATCCTATCAGCCCTCCGACCAGAGCGCCGACAATAATACCTATCAGGACTACGAGTGGCTTAGCTATCGGAGCTGAAAGCGAGCTGTAACCGACTGTAATAGATGCAACAAAACCTGCCGCAAGCATCTGCCCCGATACACCGATATTAAACAGCCCCGCCCGAAGTGCGACCGCAACCGCAAGCGCAGCAAATATCATCGGCGTCAGATAGCTTAAAAAGTTCATAAAATCTGTCAGCATACTCTTATGCCCGGCATAAGACGCTTTCGGTGCGATACCGCAGCCCTGAAGCAAATTATAATAAGCGCTCAGCGGATTCTTTCCCAAAAGCAGGAATACGACAGCGCCTGCAATAAGCGCCAGAAGTATCGTAAATATCGGAATGGCCACGTTCTGCGTCCGGGGATTTCCGAGCAGTTTTTTCATGATGCTTTTTCTGTCTTTTTTCTTATCCATGCTGCTTTACCCCCATCATAAATTCTCCGACCTGATTTGCCGTCAGCGTATCGGCAGGAGCTATCTTCTGTATCTGACCGTTATAGATGACTCCGATGGTATCCGCACAGTTCATTATCTCATCCAGCTCAAGCGATATTAAAAGAACCGCCTTTCCCTTGTCGCGCTCTCCGATTATCTGCCGATGGATATTCTCTATCGCACCAATATCCAGACCTCTTGTGGGCTGCACAAATATCATCAGCGGGCTGTTCTGCTCTATCTCTCTTGCGATGATAGCCTTCTGCTGATTACCGCCGCTCATGGAACGTACCACAGTCCTATTGCCCTGACTGCTGCGAACGTCATATTCCTCTATCAGCCTGTTCGCATAGGAGTCAAATTCCTTTGTATTCAAAATGCCCTTTTTGGAAAAAGGCTCTTTAAAATACCCTTTCAGCCCCATGTTCTCCGACAGAGTAAAGTCCATTACCAGCCCGACATTCTGCCGGTCCTCAGGAATATAGGAAATCCCGTCCAGCGTCCGTCTGCGGATAGACTCATCCGTAATGTCCTTTCCGTTCAGGATTACCTTTCCATCATGTACCTTCAAAAGCCCTGCTATCGCGTCTGCTATCTCTACCTGACCGTTTCCGGACACGCCTGCTATCGCAAATATCTCTCCTCCGTGTATCTGGAATGACACATCCTTTACCACGTCAAAATGGTCGCGATTCTTTACCGTCAGATGCTGCACGTCCAGCACCACATCCCGGAATTTTGCAGGCTTTTTATCGGTCTGGAAGCTTACCTCCCTGCCGACCATAAGATTTGCCATCCTGCGCGTACTGGTGCTTTCCACATCCAGAACCTCGATAAGCTTTCCGCGGTTCAAGATCGCACAGCGGTCCGCCACCTGTTTTATTTCCTCCAGCTTATGCGTGATCAGGATGATCGTCTTGCCGTTATCGCGAAGCCCCTTTATTATCTTTAACAAAAATTCTATCTCCTGAGGCGTCAGCACTGCTGTCGGCTCATCAAAGATAAGAATTTCCGCCTCTCTGTAAAGCATTTTCAAAATCTCAACGCGCTGCTGTGTGGATACGTTGATATTTTCTATCACATCCTCCGGGTTCACTTCGAGCCCGTATTTTACGGAAAGGGCACGTATCTCTTCATTTGCCTTTTTCAGATCCACCATCGGAAACAGCCCAAGCGCTTTCTTCTTAGGCTCTGTGCCCATAATGATATTCTCCGCGATCGTGTAATTGCTCACCAGCTTAAAATGCTGGTGGACCATGCCGATATTTAATTTAGTAGCATGATTCGGAGATGTGATATCCACCTTTTTGCCACGGATAAAAATTTCTCCTTCGTCGGGCTCATACATTCCGAAGAGCATGCTCATCAATGTGGATTTTCCCGCTCCGTTCTCGCCCAGAAGCGCGTATATCTCACCTTTTTTGATCTGAATACTTACATCGTTGTTGGCAACGATTCCCGGAAATCGCTTTGTAATATGGCGCATTTCCACAATATAGTCGTATTCGGACATAAACCTTCCTCCATCCCTGCTGTGTACTGCCTATGCATCTATTGTAATTGTTTTTCATCAATCCACCTTCCGGACGCGAACATGGACTGAGAAAAAACAACTAAGCGAAAACAGACCGGGAAAAACTCCCGGCCTGTCAGCAGTTTATTATTTTGCCACTTCAAAAGTCTCGGGTGTGATACCGTTGAAGTTCGCTGCGGGAACAATCTCTCCGCTCTTCACTTTTTCATATGCGCCATCGATCTTTGTGATGGTATCTGCGGACAGCTGGCATCTGCCCTCTTCCTTCACATAGCCTGTGGAATCGGTGTCAGCCTTCAGAAGAACGTTGCCGCCCTTGAATGTGCCGTCCAGAACCTCGCCCAGAACGCGCTCAACGTTGGAGTGCATTACTTTCAGGCCGCTTGTCAGGATGATATTGGAATCGCCGTTTACACCGTCGTCATACTGATCAACGTCACAGCCGATAACCTTTACGCCCTCTGCCTCTTTTGCTGCAGTAAATACGCCGTTGCCGGAACCGCCTGCTGCAACAAAGATGATGTCACATCCCTCTGCAATCAGGGCATTGCCCACTACCTTACCGGTAGCTTCATCATTGAAGGTACCTACATAGTTACCGCCAACATTTGCGCCTGTCACATCTGTGCCCGCATAAGATGCAAGCTCAACAACCTCAACGTTTTTGCCTTCGATCTCGTTCACATATTTAACGCCGCACTCGAAGCCATACTGATAGTTTACATTGGAAGGATATGCAATACCGTTTACAACTGCAACCTTGTTGCTGGCAGTCTCAAGAGCCGCTGCCATACCTGCAAAGAAGCCGCTCTCCTGCTCTGCAAACTGCATTGCATAGATGTTCTCCACTTCGACCTCATTGCCCTCTGCATCTGTCGGATAGCTGTCTACCAGGATGAACTTTGTCTCCGGGTTGTCCTGTGCTACTGTGCCGATGCCTGCAAACTGGAAGCCACAGCATACGATAACATCATAATCTGCTACGATATCAGCTACTGCCTGAACAGCTGCTGCAGTATCTCCGCTCTCTTCTTTAACAGGTGTTACTTCACTGCCGGGATGATTCTCAATGAACGCAAGCACGCCATTGTAGTTATCCTCGTTGAAAGAACCGTCATCCACGCCTGAAGGGCTGGATACGATTGCGATCTTTAAGCTGTCGCCTTCTGCTGTGTCAGCTGTTGTTTCTGCAGGTGCAGATTCTTCTGCTACAACTGTAGACTCTGCTGCAGGCTCACTTGCCGCAGGCTGTGTTTCTGTGTTGCTGCTGCCGCATGCTGTCATGGAAAATACCATTGCAGCTGCAAGCGCTACACTGAAAAACTTTTTCATAATGAAAATTCCTCCTTTGAATTTGTCCGCCGGAGCTTATCCCGGCTTCACAACCACTATTGCCCCTCTATCATAGCATTAAAACAATTAAAAAACAATGTTAATTTATGATTCCTCACCATGCATTTGCCGCATCTGACACATTCCGCACCCCGATAAGGCGGATTCCCTCTATCTTGGGCATTTTATCAAGGCAGACCTGAGGCAGAATACACTCTGTAAATCCCAGCTTTGCAGCCTCTCTTACCCGCTGCTCCGCCATGGAAACCGCGCGTACCTCGCCGCTCAATCCCACCTCGCCGAAAGCAATGAGCCCCTCCGGCACAGGACGGTTACGAAAGCTCGACATGACCGCAAGCACGATCCCGAGGTCTATCGCCGGCTCTGTAATCTTAATGCCCCCCGCGATGTTCACATAGGCATCGCAGCCGCCGACCTGCATCCCGAGCCGCTTCTCCAGCACCGCCATCAAAAGATTGACCCTGTTGAAATCCGTTCCCGTCGTCTGTCTGCGCGGGATACCGAAATTGCTGTGACATACAAGCGCCTGAATTTCTGTCAGCATCGGGCGTGTCCCCTCCATCGAACAGGAAACGACCGAGCCGCTGGCTCCCTGCGGTCTTCCGTTTAACATAAACTCCGAAGGATTTTTGACCTCCACAAGTCCTTCCTGACGCATTTCAAACACGCCGATCTCATTCGTTGACCCGAAACGGTTTTTTACTCCCCGCAGGATTCGGTAGGATGCATGCCTGTCTCCCTCAAAATAGAGCACCGTATCGACCATATGCTCCAAAACACGCGGTCCGGCCACCGTTCCCTCTTTCGTCACATGTCCCACAATAAACACCGAAATACCAAGTCCCTTTGCCAGACGCAGGAGCACTCCCGTAGACTCCCTTACCTGTGAGACACTTCCCGGCGCAGCGTTTACCTCTTCATTATACATCGTCTGTATGGAGTCGATGATAACGGTCTGAGGGCTGCGCTCTTTTATCACGGCTTCTATCTGTGTCAGGTTCGTCTCGCAGTACAGCTCCATAGAGTCTGCAAAATCTCCAATGCGCAGCGCGCGCATCTTTATCTGACGCAGCGACTCCTCCCCTGATACATACAAAAGCTTCTTTCCGGCAAAAGACAGATTACGGCACATCTGCAGAAGGAGCGTCGATTTCCCGATACCCGGGTCGCCTCCCACGAGCGTCAGGGAACCATTCACGATACCGCCTCCCAGCACCCGGTCCAGCTCCCCTATCCCGGTAGGTATCCTGCTCTCCTCTTCCATGGAGATCTCATTTAACACAGCGGGGCGGCTTTGTGGGCCGCCCGCGCTTGGCTTTTTTATCTCTTTTCCTCCTGCAGTCACAGCCACCGGCTCCTCTACAAACGTGTTCCACGCCCGACAGCCCGGACACTGTCCCAACCACTTTGCCGATTCATGACCGCATTCCTGACAGAAATATCTCGTTTTGATTTTTGTCGCCATTTATTTTGTAATCTCTACCTTTACTTCTCCGATGCCCGCAAGCTCTACGCTCACATTCAGCTTACCGCCCATATTCGTCCCCATGCGGCCTGCATCTTCTCCGTTGATACGCACATCGTACTCCGCTCCTGCCTCCAGGCCGAGCGTTATCTGCGCATCGTCGTTTCCTTCTACAATAAAGCTCACGCTGCTGTCGCTCTCACAAAAATGCTCCACACTTGTTCCCGGAACAGATTCATATACAAACATCCCGTTTCTCTCAAGCCGTGTCAGCTCATGGCAGGTCTTTACCTTGTATTCGTTGCCGCCGCTCTCGAATCCCTCTTTCTTGCTCTTTTCCTCCAGAAGATGATTGCCGAAGCTGATGCTGCCGTCTGCTTCTGTTCTTATCAATTCTGTTACTGCTGCCATTCCTTTGTCCTCCTGTCCGCCCTGACGGCGGATATTATTATGGTATGCCGCACGGACAGCCGCTCTCTGTTTGCGGCGTCCGTATCCTGCAAATGCCTGCACTCCGCCAAAAATCATGCCCCCTTAACGGTCATGCACCGAAAACGTGACCTTTCCTTCCCGGAATCCTGCGCTCACGCTGTCTCCGCTGCCGATGCGCCCGGACAATATCTCCTCTGCCAGTGCATCCTCTATCTGTGTCTGGATGGCGCGCTTCAACGGCCTTGCGCCCATCTTCAAATCGCTGTACTTTTCTACGATATGGTCCTTCAATGCAGCTGTCAGTATCAGCCGGATATCCATCTGTTCTCTGCAGCGCTTTATCAGGCTGCCCGACAGCAGATTAATTATCTGTTTCATATCCGTTCCTGTCAGCTGATGGAATACTATCACCTCATCGATACGGTTTAAAAACTCCGGCTTAAAAAGGCGCTTCACTTCTTCCATTACGCCGTTCTTCATCCGTTCATAGCTCTTGCGGGCGTCCTCTTTTGCTGCAAAGCCAAGATTTTTGGGCTCTACTATCCTCTGTGCGCCTGCATTCGATGTCATGATGATGACCGTATTTTTAAAGCTGACCTTACGCCCTCTGGAATCCGTGATATGACCGTCATCCAGCACCTGGAGCAGGATATTGAATACATCTGGATGCGCTTTTTCTATCTCGTCAAAAAGCACGACCGAATAGGGATTCTGACGCACCTTCTCCAAAAGCTGCCCGCCGTCGTCAAAGCCAACATACCCCGGCGGCGAACCTATCATCTTGGAAACAGAGTGCCCCTCCATATATTCCGACATATCCACACGTATCAGCGCATTTTCCGAGCCGAACATGGCTTCTGCCAGTGCCTTGGAAAGTTCCGTTTTACCGACGCCTGTAGGCCCCAAAAACAGGAAGGAACCTATCGGTCTCTTCGGATCCTGAAGCCCTACGCGTCCCCGGCGCATTGCCCGCGCCACCGCGCTGACCGCCTCCTCCTGACCTATCACCCTCTTATGCAGAATGGATTCCAGCTTCAAAAGCCGTTCTCCTTCCTTCTCCGTCAAACGGCTGACCGGAACCTTTGTCCATACAGAGATGACTTTGGCGATATCCTCTGCCGTTACCTGCGGCATATCCTTTTCCCGTTTCTTTTCCAAACGCTTCTGCCTGCGCTCATATCTGGAAAAAAGCTCATCCTGTTCCTTTTTCCAAACGCCCGCCTGCTCATAATCTCCGCTGCGTATCGCCTCCTCGAGGCGCATATCCAGCTCCTTTAATCCGTCCATCAGGTCTCCGTCCGCATCCGGTGATCCCATCCGTTCCAGACGCACTGCTGCCGCTGCCTCGTCCATCACATCTATTGCCTTATCCGGAAGCCTGCGGTCATTGATATAACGGGAGGAAAGCTTTACCGCCGCTTCCAGCGCTTCCTCCGCTATCTTCACCTGATGGTGCTGCTCATATTGTGATACAATACCTTTTAATATTCCGACCGTTTCTTCCTCGGAAGGCTCCTCTACCGTTACCGGCTGGAACCTGCGTTCCAGCGCAGCGTCCTTTTCCACATATTTGCGGTACTCCTCCAGCGTGGTCGCCCCTATCAGCTGTATCTCACCACGCGCAAGGGAGGGCTTTAGAATATTTGAAGCGTCTATCGCGCCTTCCGCTCCTCCTGCCCCTATCAACGTGTGTATCTCATCCAGAAACAGCAGGATATTTCCCGCTTCCGTCACCTCCCGTATCACTTTCTTGATACGTTCTTCAAATTCACCGCGATATTTGCTTCCTGCCACCATCCCGGACAGGTCAAGCATGAGCACCCGCTTATCTCTTACCGTCTCCGGCACATGGTCCTGCGCGATACGCAGAGCCAGGCCCTCTACAATCGCTGTCTTACCCACACCAGGTTCCCCCACCAGACATGGATTGTTCTTTGTCCGGCGGCTCAATATCTGTATTGCTCTCGCTATCTCATCATCCCTGCCGACTACCGGGTCCAGCTTTCCCTGCGCCGCCAGCGCGGTCAGATCGCGGCTGTAGAGATCCAGCGTTCCTGTCTGACTCTTTTTCTTCCTGCGGCTGCCTGTTTCCTCACGGTATGCCGCAGGGTCCAGGCCAATTGTCAACAGCGTATCCACAAAAATCTTCTGTACCGGCAAAGATAAGGTATTCATTATCCTCACCGCAACGTTATCCCCGTCAGATATCAGAGCCATCAGGATATGCTCTGTGCCTGTCAGCAGGCTGCCTGCCTTCGCTGCCTGCCGGTGACTTTCCCTCAGCACCTCCTCGGCGCGTGGGGAATAGCCGTCCCTCTCCATCACGGGGGTCTGTACCTCCGGCGCGATCAGATCCCTTATCATTTCCCTGATAGTCTCTTCCTTCGCACCATTATCACAGAGCACCTTTGCCGCAACGCCCGTCTTTTCCCGGATAAGTCCCAGCAGGATATGCTCCGTTCCCGTATAATTCTGATGCAGGCTCTTTGCCGCCCGTCCTGCCAAAAGCAGGGCGTTCTTCGCCTTGTCCGTAAACTGTGACTGCATCCGTTACCTCCAAATACCGGAATACTGTTTAAATCGTCCCGTATTCCTCTTCCTCATAAATTTCGTCAATTAAAGCATGCACCTCCTGCCGGGAAATATTCCTGCAGCTTGCCCGGGCAAGAATGACCCGCATCGCCTGACGCAGCTCCTCCACGTCCTGTATCCGGTCCGCATCAATAGCTATCACCGCCCCTCTGCGCCGGTCCACTTTCACGAATCCCTCCTGCTTCAAAACGGTATACGCCTTATTCACAGTATGCATGTTGATGCCGACTGATTCCGCCAGCTGACGCACGCTTGGCAAAGGGTCCCCTTCTTTCAGGCGGTTAGTCGCTATCCCCACGATAATCTGATCGCGAAGCTGGATGTAAAGCGCTTCATCACTGTTAAAATCCACTTCCAGAATCATTATGCCACCTTCTTTATCTATTGTACTTTCGCCTTAATGTGTTATAGAAAAAATATAACAAAATCATCGGGCTGCGTCAAGCAAAAAAGGCCGGACGGTTAACATATAAAAACGGCAGGTCCATGCCTACCGTTCCCGGTTCTGCACACAGCCCTGCCATTTCTATATTTTCCCCTTTCGGGAAATTCTTATTTCAAATCCAGAAATTCAAATTCCAGATCGTCGTCATCCAAAAAGTTCTTGGACTGCCAGCCTTTATCCTTTGAGCGGGAAGATTTGCGGCGCGGACGTTCCTCTTCGTAATCGTCCTCGTCATCCTCTTCTTCCTCTTCCTCCTCATCCTCATATCTTACACGGCGGGAAGTTCTCTTAGGCGCAGACCTTCTGCTGCGACGCGGACGTTCTTCTTCCTCTTCGTCCTCTTCTTCGTCATCCTCGTCATCATCATCTTCATCATCGCGGCGGGATGCAAAACGGCTTCCGAAGCGGCGGCGCGGACGCTCTTCTTCCTCTTCCTCGTCGTCTTCGTCCTCTTCTTCGTCATCCTCGTCATCATCTTCATCATCATAGTCATCATAATCCGCACCCTCGTACGCATTTTTCAGCTTGATGATAAATACTGTCACAACAACGATCAGAACAAGTATCACCACTGCCATGATAATTATCACCAGACGCATGCTGGATGTTGTTTTTTCCATTTCATCCATATTGCTCTGATTCGTTTTTTCTGCATTCAACAGGTCTTCCACTTTATACTTTGTACCCATTGTATTGTCATGCAGATACCAGCAGCTCGTGCCTGTACCGTCATCCTCATAAACGACCCCGTATTCATCGGTGGGCACTGCCGGCTGTTCCTCCGGTGTTTCCGGCTCCTGCGGCACAGGTTCCTCGGGAACTGGCTCAGGCTCTGAAACATGAGCTTCTACAAGGTCTGAACGAATGTATCCTGTAACGGTCGAGCCGTTGCTTTCAAAGGATACCGCATACCATATCTTTCCGTCACTTCCCTGTGTCTCTCCGGTTACGGTCACTTCCATACCCTGCGTCGCTTTTCCTGCCACGTCCGAATCAGTGGAAGCTTCTTTTCTGACGCGAACGCTGCTGCTTGTCACCGTCGCACTCGTTACGGAACCGCCTGCCGCTTCTCCTGCGCCACCGTTTCCTGCATCTTCTGCACCGCCGTCTTCCGCACCGTTATCTGCCGCGCCGTCATTCGTATTCGTGCTCGTGCCGCCGGGATTGGAGCCCAGAGGTACTGCATACGCTGTCATCGGAGATGCCGTAAACAGAAAGCCCGCAGCCAGCAGACAGCATGCAGCCGTGCTGAACCCGGAAATAAATTTCATCAGTTTCTTGTCTTTTATCATTTCTTTACCTCTTTTGATTCCTCTTTCAGAAAATCCGTCCTCACGCCTCGTCTATCGCCTTTCCGATATCATGACGCATATACTTATTGGAAAATCCGACCCACTCCGTTGCCTCATAAGCTTTCCGACGGGCTTCTTTTAAATCTGCTCCTTTTGCGGTCACGCCGAAAACCCTTCCGCCGTTTGTGAGGATAGTTTTGCCATCCTCCGCAAACTTCGTACCTGCATGGAAACAGAACACATCGTCTTTTCCTTCGAATTTTTCCAGTCCGGAAACCGGCAGTCCCTTTTCATATTTGACAGGATAGCCATCAGAAGCCAACACTACGCATACTGCTGCCTGATCCTCAAATTCAAGCTTCAGGCTGTCAAGCGTTCCATCGATACATGCTTCACACACGTCAATAATATCATTTTTCATGCGCGGCAGTACAACCTGTGCCTCCGGATCACCGAACCGTACATTATATTCCAGCACGCGCGGACCATCCGGCGTCAGCATCAGCCCAAAGAATATCACGCCCTTAAACTCGCGCCCCTCTGCCGCCATCGCGTCCACTGTCGCCTGATAAATATATTTCTGACAAAAATCATCCACTTCTTCCGTATAGAACGGAGAAGGTGAAAAATTACCCATCCCGCCGGTGTTCAGTCCCTGATCGCCATCCTTTGCGCGCTTATGATCCTGCGCGGAAGACATGATCTGGATTGTCTTACCATCCGTAAAGGACAGCACGGAAACCTCTCTGCCGGTCATGAATTCTTCGATGACCATCTTATTGCCCGCCGTGCCGAACTTCTTATCAGTCATTATCGTGCATACGCCTTCCTCTGCCTCCTCAAGGGTGTTGCAGATGAGCACGCCTTTCCCCAGCGCCAGGCCGTCAGCCTTTAACACAACCGGGAACTTTGCCTTTGTATGCAGATATTCCAACGCGTCCTCTGCGTTTTCAAATACCTCGTATGCTGCGGTGGGAATATTATATTTTTTCATCAGATCCTTTGAAAACGCCTTGCTGCCTTCCAGTATAGCCGCATTTTTACGGGGACCAAACGCCCGTATTCCCGCTGCCTCCAGCATATCTACCAGACCGCCTACCAACGGATCATCCATACCGACTATCACGAGGTCTATTTTGTTTTCCTTTGCAAAGGCAGTCAGCTTTTCAAATTCCATCGCGCCAATCGGCACGCACTCCGCCACCTGGGCGATTCCTGCATTGCCCGGCGCGCAATATATCTTCGACGCTCTGGGGCTCTTTGCAACACTCGCTGCAATAGCATGCTCCCTGCCGCCGCTTCCTACGATCAGAATATTCATATGATAATCGCCTTTCCTTCTTCTACCCGTACTCTTCCCTGCGCTATCAGGTCTATCGCCTGCGGCAGTATCTGCCACTCCGCCTCTTCCATGACACGACGCTGCAGTATCTCCGGAGTATCTCCCTGTTTCACTTCAACTGCCTTCTGCATGATAATAGGGCCGGTATCCATTCCGCTGTCCACAAAATGCACTGTCGCGCCCGTTACCTTTACGCCGCGCGCCAGTACGCCTTCATGGACATGCAGCCCATAAAATCCCACTCCGCAAAAAGACGGTATCAATGACGGATGGATATTGATGATACGGTTCGGAAACGCCTCTATCAGCGACTCCGGTATCGCCACTAAAAATCCCGCCAACACGATAAGGTCGGGGGCTAACCCTTTAAGCTTCTCTGTCAGCGCTTCATTAAACTGTGCCCTGCTTTCAAAAGCTTTCGGAGAAAGACATATCCCCTCTACGCCATGCAGGCGCGCCCGCTCCAGAGCATACGCGCCTGCGTTGTTGCTTATTACAGCTTCCACTTTCGCATCACGGATATTTCCGTTATCGATGGCATCAAAGATAGCCTGCAGATTGGTCCCGCCGCCGGAAACACAAACTACCAGTCTCAGCATAAGGTCACTCCCTTTTCGCCTTCTTCAATGGAACCTACCACATACGGGGTATCGCCTGCTGCTCTCATTGCTTCCATGGTCTTATCCACATCCGCAGGGTCTACCGCAACGATCATTCCAAGTCCCATATTATATGTGTTGTACATCATCTGTTCTGCAATGTTGCCTTTTTCAGCCATCAGCTTAAAGATAGGAGGAACAGGATAGCTGTCTTTTTTCACAACAGCATGTGTACCTTCTTTTAACATACGGGGAATATTCTCATAAAAACCGCCGCCTGTAATATGGCTGCATGCCTTTATCGTTACGCCCGCCTCTTTTACTGCCTTTAACGCCTTGACATAAATGCGTGTAGGAGCAAGCAGAGTCTCTCCCAGAGTCGCTCCCAGCTCATCATAATATGTATTCAGGCTTTCCGCTGTCATCTCAAACACTTTTCTTACAAGAGAGAAACCATTGGAATGTACGCCGGAGCTTGCCATGCCGATCAGCACATCGCCAGCTTTTAAGTTCTCACCAGTGATCAGATCTTTTTCATCTACAACACCTACCGCAAAACCTGCAAGGTCATACTCATCCTCAGGCATCAGCCCCGGATGCTCCGCCGTCTCGCCGCCGATCAGCGCCGCTTCGGACTGTACACAGCCTTCTGCTACGCCCTTTACTATCTGGGCTATCTTCTCAGGCTCATTTTTGCCGCATGCGATATAGTCCAGGAAAAACAGCGGTTCACCGCCCGCACAAGCAATGTCGTTTACACACATTGCCACACAGTCAATACCTATTGTATCATGCTTATCCAAAAGAAACGCAAGCTTTATCTTGGTGCCGACGCCATCTGTGCCGGATACCAGTGTGGGCTTTTCCATATTTTTTATCTTTTCAAGGGAAAAGGCGCCCGAAAAACCGCCAAGACCGCCCAAAACCTCAGGGCGCATGGTTGTTTTTACATACTGCTTCATCAGTTCTACCGACTTGTAACCTGCTTCAATATCCACTCCAGAGCTCTTGTAATCCATCTGTTCCTCCATGCCGTGCCTGTGCACTGTTTGATTTATTTTGTATAGTTCTGATAGCCGCTTTCCTGCAGCTTTGCATCTTTTGCAAGTACGCCGTCTTTCATCTCGGCGCTGTAAGCCTTTAACTTCTTCAGCAGCTCAGTATCGGAAACTGCCAGCATCTTCGCCGCCAGAATACCCGCGTTTGCACCGCCGTTGATCGCCACCGTTGCCACCGGGATACCGGAAGGCATCTGCACGATGGAATACAGGGAATCTCTGCCGCCCAGAGATGTCGTATGCATCGGGATACCGATGACAGGCATCGGGAACAGAGCCGCACACATCCCCGGCAGATGAGCTGCCATGCCTGCGCCCGCGATGATCACTTTCACGCCTCTTTCTTCCGCTGTCTGCGCATATTCAAAAAAGGTATCTGGCATCCGGTGTGCAGAAATAATGCGCATCTCATAAGTGATGCCGAATTTATCCAAGATTTCCGCCGCCTTTGCCATAACGGGCATATCAGAATCGCTGCCCATTACAATACTGACCTGTGCCATATTGTATTTCCTCCTGTTATCATGCTTTTATTCCGCGCTGAAAAAGCGCGAAAAATGTCATAACTTATCAATCTACAGTGTACTAAACTTTTCTGCGGGATGCAACCGTTTTTTCCAAATGGAGCTGATGTAGGCTGCCGCTTTGTGAAAAAACATGAATTTGTCCCGGCTGTACGCCATTCTTCCCGTCACTTCTTTCGGCCTCTTCTCAATACGACTGCAGCTGCATTAACCGCTATGATAAAAATAAGATAATTCCGATAAGCAAGATACATTCCCGGAACCACATCCATCAAGGCGCCCCAATCCTTATGCAAGACCCATGTGTCTACCCACTTATATTCCAGCAGCACAGAGCATGCCGCAAGCGAGACAGCTGCGAATGCAGACCAGCTTTTTTTCTCATTGTCCTTCCATGCCAGAAAAATGGTCACACCTGTCATCACAACGCTTATGAAACCTGTCAATATCCACATTTCACATATCCCCATATACTTTTATATCTCATCCTGCAGCAGCCTACAGTATTTCCCTCAGCTTATCCAGAAACGCCTCTTCTCCGAATTCATTTATCTTAAAAAACATCGCCTGACTGCCTCCCGCCGTGATGGCGGAAAGATGAACCGGCTCATTCCCGCTCTGAAACAGCGTCACCGAAAGACTTACCCGGTTTCCGCCCATATAACTGTAACGTTCAAACACTCTGACGCTGCAGCGCGCGTCCCCGCTCTGAAAATCACTGGAATCCTCCAGCGACGCGGATATACTGCCTTCCAGAATCCCCTCTTCGATGCTATGAAGCAATCCATCAAAATCCCTGTCCGTTATTTTCTCAAGCTTTGCCATAATATCCCCCTAATCCACGCTGTCCTTCCTGACATATTTTATCTCATTATCTTTTTTGGTAAAAACAATCTCAGACGTATAAGATTCTCCCTCATCCGTCAGCAGCCGGAACGTTACAACACCGTTTCCCATATAGGTAAATTCCGGTTCGGGCGCAGGTCTTGCAGAAAGTCCTATTTTTTGAAAATATCCTTCCATATCCATAAATGCCACTTCCGCCATTCCCGTATCCGCATCTTTCAGCAAGACAGCCCCCGCCCGTTCTGCCGCGCCGTCGGAGACTACTTCGCAGTCTATTATCTCTATCACACCATTACCATACAGAGAAAAGTTTGTTCTGTATCCAAACTCCATTTCCTTCGTTTGTTTTCGGCTTCGTCACGAATTTCCCGCCCTCTTCCCATTCTATCCTCAGCGGTGTCAGCCCGTAGTCCGTAACCTTACATCCATTCTCTGTGACAGACACCGTGAAATGTGCCATTCCGCCCTTTTCACAGCTTTTTTGCGACTGAGCGCTCAAAAAGTTTCCGATAGAATAATAGAGAAGCATTTCATGCCCGCTCCCGTCAGTCTGCAGCTCAAACGGCTGTAGGACATGGGGATGTGTTCCGATGACTGCGTCCACCCGTTCTTCCCAAAATACATCCGCCCACTTTTTCTGGAAGGCATCCGGCTCTGCGGCATTTTCCGTCCCCCAATGGACAAAGACGATGATAAAATCCGCCTCCCTGCGGGCCTTTCCCAGCTCTGTGCGTATCCGTTTTTCATCCTCTAAAAGATGGACCAGATTCGGCATATTCTCCGGCGCAGACATCCCGTTTGTCCCGTATGTGAAATTAAACAACGCAAAACGGATACCGTTTTTTACCAAAAGCTCATAGGGTTCTTCCCCTATCCCCAGACACTCCACGCCTCTTCCCTCAAAAAAATCCCGGGTAAAAAGCGCTCCCTCTGCTCCCTGATCCAGCATATGGTTCGTCGCGCAGGTTACCACATCAAAGCCTGCATCTGCAATCGTTTCTCCTACCTGATCGGGCGTTGCAAACCTCGGATAATCACTATAGCTTCCCGGCTCTGGCGTCAGCGGCGTTTCCTGATTGAGCACCGCGATATCCGCTTTCTCCACGGCCTCCCCTACATGTTCAAACAGAAAATCAAACCCTTCCGAAAGCCCGTACCGATATATCGGCTCATGTGCGATCAGATCTCCGAATACCGCAAAGGAAACCTCTGTTTCCTGACGGGTAAATCCCCATGAATCCCACTTCCACAGGCTGACCTTTCCTGCCGGGTCCGTCAGCAGAATTTCCTTTTGTCCTCCGCTGCTTTCATATTCCGTCATCGCCGCCGCATCCGCTCCCATGTAGGAAGACATCCATTTTGGCTTCACGCCGTCTGATGCGTATTCGTATACAAACAGATGCTGCGACCACTTTTTTTCATCCTCTTTTATCCAGAAGGGCTTATGTTCCCCGAAACGTCCTATCTTCCAGCACAGGAGCACAAGCTCGTCCTGCCCGTCATAGTCGATATCGCAGGACATCACATCCTGTACCTGAATCTCTCCGGGAGAGCGCCAGATTTCTTTTTTTCCGGCAAAAATGCTCACACGGCGACGCTGCAGCTCTATCCGGTATCCTACTGTCGTATCTTGTATACTGCGGCCCTCCCAGAAAATCCAGTGCGGCAGAAACGCGCCGTTTTTCCAGCCAAAATATCCCAAAAGGGCAGCCGCGGCCGCCGATACGACAGACAGCCATAGCACCCGTTTTCTGTTTTGTAAGATTTTTGTGCGGAATCCTTCTTTATTCATAGGTATAAACACTGCGATAGCTCTGCGTCCAGCCGGGCTGACTGATACTGCCGTCCGTCCGGTAGCTTCCGTCCTCTCCCAGCTCAAAGCCCATCATCTGACGCCATTTCGTATCCGTCAGCCGGTCGTTTAACGGCCACGGGAACTGGTAAAAGGAAAAGACGCTCCCTCTCGCCAGCTTCAGCTTTCCGTCCACCTCCACGACCACATAAATCATGGCTGGCTGTCCTGTCGCCGCCTCCAGCATCGTTCCGTTCGGGTCGGTCGCGATATCCACCACGACAGCCGCCGGATATTGTGCACTTTCAATATAAGTCCCCTCGTCCGCTCCCGATTCCTCCTTTGCGATTTCATACCAGAAATGCTCCAGGTAGCCGCCGTAACTGCGGATAAACTCGTATTCCTCCTGTGTCAGTTTTTCTTTTGTCAGCTCCTTATTGGAAATCGTCAAAAGCTGTTCTGCCATCGTCCTTAACCGTTCCAAATCCTGCCCGGCTGACTCGGAAAGCATCCCAAGCCTTGAAAGTCCTTCCGCCGTCTGGCCTGCCAGTGCGGCAAACCGTTCGTAAACAAGCGGCTCCGGCTGCACATAGCCCCTGTCGTCCGGCTCTTCATCCCAGCCGCCTCCCATTTCAGCCATCACCTGCTTGGAATAAAGAACTGTGTCATGCTTCAGCTCCGTATAGCTTCCCGCAAAGCATTCCAAATCCTTTTTGACCCACTCCTCATTCTGCATAAATACGGGGTACCCTTCCCCCTTCGGCAAAAGGAGCGGGCGGAGCGTATTCAGCCATCCTGAATACAGGCTGGACGGCCGGAGCGCATCGTTTTCCTCCGAAAAAACGGCGCGCAGATTTTCCATATTTTCAGAATATCCGGCAAAGTCTGCCGCCCCGGCATCCTCCAGCAGACTAAGCGCCATATCGCTGCCCAACGCCGCCGGAACGTCCAGCACATCGGGAAGCATCCGCTTCTGCCCTGCCCCGTTTTCTCCCACGTCGCTGTATATGAGCTTCTGCATGACCGCCGCATCCACGCTAAACCGCTGCCCCATAAACCGGAATCCGGGAATCTGATTTTCCTCCCCGTCCCATATCGGCCGGGAATTAACCGCAGGGGCGCGAAGAGCCGCCGTCCTCTCATGAAAATCCGCAAATTCCCGCTCTTTTCCCGCAAGCTCCCCGACCGCAAACTCCCTGCCGTAAACCGCCTCCATCACCGGAGCGTACTCGCACACTCCTGCATCGTCGCTCGTCCCTGCAAAAAACGATGTCACCGCATAAATCCTCTTCCACAGCCTCAGCGCGTCCGCATCGTCCGCCAGCGCCTTCGTGATGAGCAGGGCGCTCCTGTCCAGCTCCTCCTGCTTCTGCTCAAAATGTATCCTGCCGTACCACATCATCGCTTTGAAATACCGTTCCAGCGTTTCATCGCCTGCATAATGTCCCCGCGGCCGATACTGGCTGTAGTCCTCCTCTTTTCCGGTGACCGCCGACAATTCTATCCCTTCTGCCCTCTCTATTTTGGAAAGCTCCTCCGAAACAGCTGCCCCTACCGCACCGTCTGCCAAAAAGCTGTCATCCAGAAGCTTTGCCCCTACCGAAAAAAATACCATATTGCGCTTTGCCGCTTCCTCCCACTCGCTTCCGGAAAGCGCCTCATACTGCGCCCTGCTGCCGTCCGCCATCCGGATGCCCAGCTCCCTTAGCTTCTCCGAAAGATACTGCCGCTCGACATCTTCCAGAAGATGGTCAAAGCATAAATGATAGGTGTGCATCAGCGAATCCACCGTAATAAAATTCGGTATCATGGCATAGCGGTTCGTCTCATATATATCAAAAAATTCGTTCCCCGCGCTGTCCGTTACCACGAACCCGTTCTGCACAAGCTTCTCCTGCATCCCCGGCGTGATATAAAACTGCCATGTATTTTCAACATTTCCAAGGTCCGGCGCGACAGACCATCGCTCCACTGACGGCGTCACGCGCTCTGTCTGCTCCTTTGTCTGTTCAAAAAATGTCGGCCGCGCCCCCGCATAAAGCCAGTCTGCGCTGTTCGCCGTTTTCTGCTCTCCTGCCGGCTGCGATGAGGTCTCTGCGGCAGACTCTTTTCCTTCTGAGCCGTTCTCCGTCTCCTTTGCCGCCTTTCCGGTTTCTTCCCCTATATCCGTCCCCGTTGTGCGAACGCTCTCCCCGCAGCCTGAGCCTGCCAGCAGCCCTGCCGCCAAAAATACCGCCAGTATCTTTTTTAATGTTCCTGTCATCCTTCCGCCCTCCCTTTGCTACGACCGATACTCCTGTTATGATTATATCATGAAAGACGCAGTCTGACATTCGTATGATCCGGAAGATTTTCTTAATATTCTATGAGTTTTTGCGGCAGAAAAGTGTTCGCTTTAGTATACGAAAAAGTGTTCGTATAAAAAAATATGTGCCCGGACGCAGGCCTGCGCCGGACACATACATTTTTCAGCCTCCGTACAGAGGCACATTCAGTTCTTCCGTTCCCTTCAATACAAAAAATCCGTCTTTGATTATCTCTATCACACTTCCATCCGCACGGACTGCGCTGACTTCGCCCAGCTCGTCATAGGGAATCGTAATGTCGGTATGACAGTTTAAGTACGCCTGGGACATGTCCGTATGGCGCAGGGCGGAAATCTCGTTTTCCCGCGCAATGATAGCCTTGCCGTCCGGATTGTATGTCATTCTGTCCTCTTCATGGCTGTAGCACGTATCGCCTACCGCAAAATGAGGTCCGGTCTTTTCCGCTATCAAAATCGGCAGCTTGTCGTTGATGTCGAAGCGGCGTGCAGCCATATACGCTGTGGTATTCGTGCCGATGGCAAATTCGCCCAGCGGCAGAGTATCATGATGGAACAGCACGTTATCCTGTAAAAGCTTTTTGTTTTCCTCTTCGTCTGCGAAGTTTTTGCAGTCATAGCCGCTGATGCGGCCATCCTCAAAATGCAGCTCCAGATCGTTATACTGCATCCCATTCAAATATACCTGCGTCACATGCAGCACGCCCTCTGTTCCGGAAAGCTGCGGCGATGTGAACACCTCTCCCACCGGAATATTCACGTCTGCCACACAGTTTTCAAAATTCGTCTCCTTTGCAGGATCGGAGAGCGGATGGAGCATTACCTTCATATCAGTACGATTTTCATTTCTGCCTTTGACCCGTACCCATTCCGCCTCGTCCAGCGCGTCGATGATACGCTGCTGAATCGTCTCGTACGTCTTATAATCCAGCGTATTTATCTCCAGTATCTTATCGAAAATCGCTTCAAAATCCTCTCCTATCTGAGGCACGGGGAACGCAATGATCGTAAAGCTTCTCTCTTCCGGATCGATATATTCGTTCGTCATCGCTCCCGCCTGGCTCTGATATTCCACAGAAAGCTTCTGCTGCTCTTTGGAAAGCTCCAGTCTCTCCGCCTTGTTTTCCGGCTCAAAGGGCTGTTCTCCAAACGATTCTATCACCGCCGGTCCCGCATGAAGCGCCGCCTTGTCCTGATACTCTTCCCATGCCGCCTTCCTGCATTCCAGCATCCGGGTCACATATTTTTTGTCAAAATACAGCGCCTTATCGTTTTCATGGTCATAATCGAACTGACGATTCACCGGCGCTCCGAAATACCCTGATTTGTATATTCTGCGCCCCTCCAGAAAGCTTGCGGGCGCACGGAAGATGACCGGCTCCAGACCCATGTTTGCAAAATTTCCTATCGCAGCGCGCACCACCCGTTCAAAACCGAGGGGATAACGAATATTGACGGATTTCTTGCATTTCAAATCCTTCTTTGCAAGTTCAAAACCTTTTTTGTAGCCTTCGGTATAAGTATCCGCAATCTTCTGAATCTTCTCTTCCGGCAGTCCATTCAGATATTCTGCCAGCTTCCACTGATCGTCCGCGATATACTCGCCGTAGTAAAAAAGGTAACGGATATCGGAAAGGTCGCTTTCCATCACGATTTTCCGGGCAAAATCCTGTTCCCAGTCCACGTTGCCGGCCACCGCATGCTCTGCGGTAAGCTCCGCATAATCGCTGGCGAACCAGTAAAAAATCTCCTTTATCTGCTCGTATTCCGGCTCTGTATCTTCCCTTTTTGCGTCCGCAAAGGCGCAATAAAT
This sequence comes from uncultured Lachnospiraceae bacterium, assembly GCA_900539715.1. Taxonomy (GTDB): domain Bacteria; phylum Bacillota; class Clostridia; order Lachnospirales; family Lachnospiraceae; genus Gallintestinimicrobium. The sequence goes on from UQDA01000032.1 coordinate 21,637, forward strand.
CTCCAAAAACAGCTCCGTACGTATCGTCACCGCCTCCAGATCCTGCTCATACACGAAAGCCGGAAGGCTGTGCAGTTCCGCGCTCACCGCGGAAAGGAGCTGTCCGAATTTTTTGCCGAGCTGCTTTACCGCCCATGCCGGATTAGCCCAGCTCATCTCATAAGCACGCCCCAGAAGGTCAATATGGCAGATTTCATTATGCCTCTTTAATTCCTCCAGCTCCGCATTTTTCAGACCTCCGGCCGCTATCCAACGGTACTCCTCTATCATTACTACAAGGTAATCTGCCGTTTCTGCAAAAAAGCTGCGGAACGGTTCCGCCGTTTCGTGCTCCCTCGAAACCTGCTTCACCCGCTCTACAGCAAGTTCAAAACGTTCTTCCATCACAGTCATAGTCCATACACTCCTGCATATACGATAAATCCAATCCCGACGAGCGTCAGGGCATTCAAAACAATACCTATCCACGCGAACAGATAAAATTTATCTTCTTCTGCTCTCGCCATAATGCCACCCACCAGCCCTGCGACCGCAAAGATCAGACATAAAAGCGCCACCACGCCGTAACGGACATACGCTGTCCCCTGATTCTGCCATGTAAAATACACGGTCAGTATCAGGGAAACCAGCGACATCGCGCCCAGCGCGGCAGAAAACATACCCTTTTTTGATTCTTTTTTATCTGTAAAAATAAATTTTCTGCGCACGCCGCTTTTCCTTCCTGCCTGTTTTAAAAAATAAGCTTCCGTCTGTGCGCAAGAAGCCTCGCGCCGTTTACGATCAAAAGCACGCCGCCTGCGATGCCGCACACTGTCGTCACAACACCAACCGCGATATTCAGTGCGCCGCTCCCGCCCATGAGCTTATAGGTTTTTTCTTCCATTTAAAAATCTCCTGTCTGTTTCACGCTTTTGCGCCGTACTGCTCATAGTAGGCATCGATCGCGCTCTTTAACGCATCGTCAATATAAACCTTCCCTTTATAAGGACGGTTATACAGATACTCGGTCACTTCCGCCATGCTCACAATAGCATTTGCGTCAAAACCGTACTTCTCTTTGATTTCGCACAGCGCGCTCTTATCGGAGGAAAGTCCCTTCTCCATGCGGTTTAAGGAAACCATCAGACCGACTATCTCAACATCAGCCTGTGCCTTTAAGATAGGAAATGTCTCTTCGATAGATTTGCCGGAAGTGGTCACGTCCTCGATGATAACCACACGGTCTCCGTCCTTTAATTTGCTGCCCAGAAGAATACCCGTATCTCCGTGATCCTTCACTTCCTTACGGTTGGAGCAGTAACGGATGTCCTTGCCGTAAAGCTCGCTAATAGCCATCGTCGTCGCAACTGTAAGCGGGATGCCCTTGTATGCGGGCCCGAACAGCACGTCAAAATCCAGACCATAGTTGTCGTGGATAGCCTTCGCATAATACTCGCCCAGACGGCGCAGCTGAGTTCCTGTCACATAAGCGCCCGCATTCATGAAAAACGGGGACTTACGTCCGCTCTTCAATGTAAAATCACCGAATTTCAAGACATCGCTGTCTACCATAAATTCAATAAACTCCTGCTTATACTGTTCCATCCTTCAAAACCTCCTGTATTTACGGGCTTTTAAAGCCTCTTCCTGTTTCAGATATCACTTCGTTTCAATTCTAGCATATCCGGAACGTTTTTTCAATTCACGGTTCGTAAAAAGGGATTTTGACGATAGCCGGTCAGCGCTTCCCTCCTCTGCGATGTAACAGGACTGCCGCCAACAGCTGTCTGCGATGCCCCAATTGCAAACAGCCATGTAAAATACCAGCAAACTGCTATTCTCGTGCAAAAACTGCGATAGATACGCTCACATCCGATTTTGTCTTAAGCAGCATCGCTTGTAAACGGGCAGCATCCGTATCCTTTCCCCACAAATATATTTCTGACGTAAAAAGTTCCCCTCCTTCATCCGTAACCTCATCTGCCTCTCCATAAAGCCCGGTCAGCTCATCCAGTATTTCCTGAAATTGCCCTTCCCCTTCCTTTACCGGAAAATGAACCTGTACTGCATCCAGCTTATCCTCGTCAAACTCCAGAAAAAGCGTTGCGTCGCATCCGTAAAACTCGAATTTTTCTTTTGTATAATAGCTCACGGCGGCAGAATCTATCGCCTCCATCTTTTCAAGCTCTGCGGGAATCTGTCCGAGCACCTCCTCGCTGGAGCTTCCAAACGGAATGTCCTTATATTGAAAATCCCCGTTTTCATTCCGCAGCTCTTCCAGAGAGAACAGCTCTTCCCCAAACCAGACATAGGATATCTGAAAGCTTGCCGCAACCAGCTGTTCCTCCTCCAGCCGTCCTATTACCGCTGCTCGCACCGGATACTCTCCCGGAAATTCCCATACCGTCATGGCACTCCTCTCATCGACCTTCTCCCCATTCACAGGCTCTCCATAGAGAGCTATCATCTCCTGATTTACCGTCTCATAAGAGACGCCGTCCGGCAGCTCCATCGTAATGTTGGAAAGCTTCCCGTTCACAAACTGGAAAAAACTGCTCTTAACCTCACAGCCTGCCAGCTCAAACGCGAACTTTTCATCCTGAACGAGATAGGTAACGCTTTCCAGCCCCTTTTCTTCATCACTCTGCGTGCCAAAAGGTTCCTCAGACAAAGGGATTCCCGCCTTACGCACTTCCTCCTCTGTGCCGCAGGGGTTCACACCGGATATGAGGGCGCCATTCTCCCCCAGCGCCTCCAGCCGGAGCTCCTCCTTTTTCACGCCGCAGGCTGCGAACACAAAAGCCAGTACCAGAAATACAACAGGGAAAAATGCGCTCTTCTTCATAAGACAATTCCTCCTTTGCTTTTGGAATTTTATAATAATATTTTATCGTAAATTCTGTATAATTTCAATTTATTTTTAACGTAAATACAATTTTCCCGGATATACTCTTTATGATATTCTTTTTTGTATTATTCCTGAAACCATCTGACCACTTACGCCAAACATTATCCAAACCCTCTCCTGTTTACTGTGCAACCTCATCTGTATGATAAAATGCAGTTTAATTTTTATTGACACATCAACATTTTCATGCTATATTTGACCAGTCAACAAATACCTGCGGCACAGACCAGCCTCTGTCCGCTCTTTTAAAAGGAGAATCGTTCATACTATGAATCAGATACACATCATTACCGACGCCGGTTCCGATATCGTGAACCCCGACCGCGCAGACCTGACCGTTCTGCCCATGACCATCCGCTTCGGCGAACAGGAATTTCAGGACGGCGTCAATCTGACTCACCGCGAATTTTATGAAAAACTGATCGAAAGCGATACGCTCCCGACCACAAGCCAGCCCTCCCCTTTCCTTTTTGAGAACGCAATACGCAGCATTCTGGAGCAGGGCGATATCCCGCTTGTCATTACCATTTCCTCAAAACTTTCCGGCACATGGCAAAGCGCCTGCATTGCTGCCGGTGAATTTGATGAAAAGATCCACATCGTGGACAGCGAGAGCGTCGCTGTCGGTGAAAAAGCTCTCGTAGAATATGCGCTGCGTTTAAAGGACCAGGGCGCCAACATCGATACAATCGTTGAAATTCTGGAACATGAAAAAAAACAGCTCTGCGTGCTCGGACTTCTTGATACGCTGGAATACCTGCAAAAAGGCGGACGTATCTCCAAAACTGTCGCGATCGCCGGAAGCCTGCTTTCCATCAAGCCCGTTGTCACTGTAACAGACGGCGAAGTACAGCTTCTTGGAAAAGCGCGCGGCTCAAAACAGGGCAACAATTTCCTGATACAGAAAATTCAGGAACGCGGCGTCGATTTTTCCCGTCCTATCGCTCTTGGTTATACCGGATTGAGCGATGTCCTTCTGCAGAAATATATCGAAGACAGCCGCTCCCTCTGGGAAGGTCATGCTGACAGCCTGAGCCTCGGCACGATTGGCGGCGCTATCGGAACTCATGTAGGCTCCGGAGCAATAGCCGTTGCGTTTTTTGCAAATTGCATCTGATTTTAAAAATATCCACAATGTACATAAAGGCACATAAAAGTGTGTGTGAAAGCGCACACCCGCTCCAAGCTCGTTTGCAGCCAGACAAAATTTATCTTTCATGCGAGTGCGCGTCGCCCCCACCCGTAAAACGGGTGGCTCGGGACGCGGGCTCTAAGCCCGCCCTA
>UQDA01000033.1 GCA_900539715.1 uncultured Lachnospiraceae bacterium
TAGGGCGGGCTTAGAGCCCGCGTCCCGAGCCACCCGTTTTACGGGTGGGGGCGACTTATAAATTTACAGGAATGCTTTTCCCGTGTTCCAGGCGGGATTGTTCTGCTAACAGGGCGACAAGGTGGCTTTCGATGGAGTGCTCGATAGAGGAGAGCATTTCGTCATCTTTTTTGCGGGCAAGCAGTTCGATAAACTGTTTTACCATAATTGCATCGCCGCCGCCATGTCCGGCCATGGAGCCATCGGTAACATTCAGGTCAATTTCCTCTGTGTGACCGAAAAAGTCATGCCAGATCAGGTGTGACAGATCCATATTACCTTCGATACAGCCATGGGTTCCCATGACTTTGATGGTGCGGTAGCACCGTTCAGTGAAGGCAGACATTGTGAAATTGACAGTAACGCCGTCATCCAGCTCGATATTGACGACCTGATGGTCAACTACATCATTGTCGCAGTGATAGACACATTTTCCATAGGGACCTGTGCGCAGCGCCTGTTCAATGGATTCGGGAGTAGGATCAGGGTCCAGGACATTGATCGGCCAATGTACTCTCCCGGCACGGACGCTTGTCCGTTCTCCATCCAGATAATAGCGAACGGCATCATAAGGGCAATCGGAACGGACAGGGCAGTCAAGGCAGCGCAGGGCAGCGTCTTTGGGAGCATTTTCTTTGCGGAACAGGTAGTTATTTCCGTAGGAGCTGACAAAGCGTGCACGTTTTCCGGTCAGCCAGATTAAAATATCCATGTCGTGGCAGCATTTGGCAAGAATCATGGGGCTGGATTCATCGGAACGACGCCAGTTTCCGCGTACATAGCTGTGTGCATGATGCCAGTAACCAACCTGTTCCATTGCCTGGATCGTTACGACGTCTCCGATCCTGCCGTCTTCAATCATTTGTTTGATCGTATTATAAAAAGGCGTGTAGCGCAGGACATGACATACAACCACATGGCGTTTATAGGTGCGTGCCATTTCCAGGACTTTTAAGCAGCCTTCAATATCAACGGCGACCGGCTTTTCTAAAAGAAGGTGATAGCCGGCTTTTAACGCAGCCTCGGAGTGTGCAACGTGCTGACGGTCCTGCGTGGCGATCACTGCGGCATCGGCCAGCTGGGGCCGTGCAAACAGCTCTTCGGCAGTAGTAAAGCAGCATTCTGAAGGAATGTTCCATTCGCGCTGCGCCAGCTCCAGACGGTCCGGTCTGGGATCTGCGATAGCAACGATTTCTACTTCGTCCGGATGTTCAATTGCATAATTTCCATAGATATCATGTCCCCGGCCGCCGAGACCCGCAATTACAAGCTTGATTTTATTAGATTCCATAAATATTGATCTCCTTTCCTTTTTACCAGGGTTTTGCAGCGCTTACAATGTCGCGCCAGAAGTAAACGCCATGCATCTGAGAGGTGCCCGGATTTCTTAAAAGAGGAAGCCGTTGGATTTCCAGTTCCTCCAGAGAAGAAATCCGGTGATCGCAATATTGTTCTACGCGTTCTGCGGCAGTATTCAAACGGGAAGAAACGCCGGCAAGACGGACTTCCAACACTTCGAATCCAAAAGGTCTGCATTCAGAAAGCCATAGCTTACGCCATTGTTCCAGAAGCGCGGTACAATCTTTGGAAGCGGTGCGTGCCTGCAGGGTAAGTGCGCGGAGCGTTTCTATATCTTTAGCGCGATATGCACGCTGCAGATCGCATCCCAGCTCCGCCTTGTTTTTCAATACCCGGGCGAGAAGAGAATAAAACCGGTAAAGAGTCTGCCATTGATCGTTCCGCTGCGCATAGTTCTCAAAACAGTTTTCCAGAGAAGCATATTGGGAAGAAAATCCCATGCCGTCAACGTCCGCGTCATAAATTCCACAGAGAGGGTCCTGATAGAGCAGGAATTTGGCGCCATTTGGAAGATCGCTGTCTTCAGACAGGTAATCTGTTTTATTAAAGCGGCTGATCATACTGAGCGCATCCGCATCGGCTCCTGTGCAGGCAAAAAGCCGGGGAGCAATCTGTTCTTTATCAAATATCTGCCTATAATCAAATTCCGCATAGGCCTGAAGTCCGAGAAGCATTGCCTGAGGGCTTGTTTCGCCGCCGTCATCGCCCCAGCTTGTAAGCATGACATTCCGGATGCCGTGTTTTACACAGGAAAGAAGGGCAGGATAGGAATTGCGGAAAAAGACATCATAATCAATTGCAGGCCCCAGCCAGGTCCACATACCTCCTGCAAAGCGAAGAGGGGATTTAAATTTCTGATGCAGCCGGATATACCGGTCATAAAAAGATTGCTCCGGGTGATAATAGTCCCAGTAAACCAGTTCCACATCTTCGGGAGCGGAATCGGTCACCCATTCGGGAATTTCAATTTCGTCTTCGTAATAGTTGTGACCCGGGCTGGCACAACGGAAATACATATCGCTCCACATCATCGGATGAAACTGATATTTGTGAGCCAGATCACGGACGCGGCTGACGTGACGAAGCATGATGGAAAAACTGTTTTGAAAGCCATGCTTTTTCAGGTATTCACCCAGACCAAGATTCATTGCTTCATCCATGCCGATATGGATTTTGTGGGTATGATAGCAGCTGCGGCACTGGCGGAACATCGCTTCGATCAGGTCATAAACGCCGGTTTCGTCTGCCAGAAGGACATCCGGTGTGTCCCTGAAAGGTGCGCTGCTTTCCCAGTGCAGAAAGCGTTCCAGATGCCCGAGGGTCTGGATGCAGGGAATCAGTTCAATGCCAAGAAGCGCGGCTTTTTGATCCAGAGAACGGATGTCTTCTGCAGTATATCTTCCGCGCATATAGCCGAAAAATGGATAATCAGGCAGTTCATATGTTTCTTCGGTATAAAGATAGGCCTCATTATAGCCCATGAGTGCCATGCGGCAGAGCATACGCTCCATGGCGTCCGGTGTCATGACCGCGTTGCGCGACAGATCAAAGCTGGCGCCGAGAGCGGTGAAAACAGGATCTTCACGAATACAGAACGGCTCTGTTTTTTTTGTCAGATGTTCTTTCAGCAAACCGAGTCCTCGGAAAAACTGTACGGTATTGCTGCCGCCAAGCGATGCGCAGGAACCATCCCAGCATACTTCAAGATGATCCAGCGGCTGCCAGGATACGGGAATTCCGTCAGCGACGGGTTTGATGTCGGAAACGGATGAAAGAAGCAGGACGCCCGGCTCAAAGGTCAGAGCGCTGTTGGTTAATGTGATTTTCATGGGAAAAGTCTTCCTTTCCTGAAACAAAATATCCGGGGAAATGTACAAATAACAGGTATTTTCCCTTCCTTCTTATCATATCGTAAACGGAGCAGAAAAACAGGCTTTTTTTTTGTCAATTACGGCGGTTTTTCCTCACTTTCGGGTTTTTGTTTGACGAAGGAGAATAGGTGTTATATGATGGGGATACAGGATGATTCTGTCAGAAAAGAGGGTACTTATGATGAAAAAGATAGGTTTTATCGGTTATGGACTGCGAAGCAGGACAATGATGAAGGCATTTTCTGGGATTGGTGCGGAAATGGAGGTCGCAGCGATAGCGGATCCCTGCTGCCGAAAACTGCAAAAGACGCTTGAGGATGACCCGTATTTTCAAGGGACGCGTTATTATGAAACGGCAGAGGAAATGCTGGAATCAGAAAAGCTGGACGGCGTTATGATCGGAACACGCTGCAACCTGCATACGCAATATGCGAAAATGGTCTTTGAAAAGGGGTTGCCGTTATTTTTGGAAAAACCGGTATGTATAGACAGAACGCAATATGATGAGCTGGTGTGTGCGTCGGAAGGACGGCGCAGCAATGTGGTGGTTTCTTTTCCGCTGCGTTTTACATGCATTGTGCAGGAAATGAAAAGGCTTGTGGATGCGGGCGAACTGGGGGATGTGGTAACGGTTCAGGCAATCAACAATGTTCCTTATGGAAATGTGTATTATCATAGCTGGTATCGGGACAGTGCGATCACAGGAGGGCTCTTTTTGCAGAAGTCGACCCATGATATCGACTATATTACCTATATTCTTGGAAAACGTCCGGTCAGTGTGTCGGCTAAAACGGCAAAGATGCATTTTAAAGGAGAAAAACCGGCAGGATTAAGGTGTGTAGAATGTCCGGAATATCATACCTGTCCGGAAAGCAGTTTTGTAGCAGAGCATTATCTGAAAGAAGAGCTCAGCGGGGAATATTGCTGCTTTGCAGAAGATACCGGAAATGAGGACGTGGGAGCGGCTTTATTTTCCTGTGAAGATGGTACGATCATTTCTTATCATCAGGTATTTCTTGTGAAAAATGAAGCCGGCAGACGGGGCGCTCGTTTTATCGGGACAAAAGCCAGCGCAGAGTTTGATTTTTATACAGGGCAGCTGCGCGTGGATTATTACAACGGAAAGCATACTGCGGTTCATCAGTTCCGTTATCCGGAGGGACTTGTGCATTTTGGAGGAGATGAGGAACTGGCAAAGGAATTTATGGCAGTGCTTGGAGGAAAGAAAAGCGCGTCAGATCTGGAACAGGGACTTGCCAGCGCAGCGGCATGTCTGGCTGCAAAGCGTGCTGCCGGAGAGGGTCGGAATGTAGAGATTACATATGGTTTTTGAAGAGAGGGTCATTCCGGAAATATACCGGAATGACTCTTTTTCGTCCGACAGGAAAGAAATTTTTCTGTCGGACAAAAAAGATACGATTATGCGCATTTGCGCGAAAGGCTGGTATTGCCTGACGGCAAACGCGTCTGGCGCATACCTGCGTCAAAGAGCATGCTTTTCGGGACAAAGTTGGAATTTTGGGTATTGTAGTTGAAATGAGCGGCTTCTATAATTATATTCCAGAAAAATTTTCAGTAAAGGAGTGTATCCGATGGAAGAGAAGAAAGAAAAAGGAAATTTCTGGCTTACTCTGGCAAATTTTATTGTCAATAAGCGGAAAGCTTTTCTGGTTTTGTTTGCGATCGCCTGTGTCTACTGCGCATTTTGTATGAACAAAACAACAGTAAATCAGGATATAACAAAGTACCTTCCGGCAGACAGTGAGACGCGGATCGGTCTTACTCTGATGGATGAGCAGTTTGTCACCTATGGAAGTGCCCGGATCATGGTGTCAAATATTACATGGTCGGATGCAGATGCTCTGGTGACCAATCTGGAGCAGGTAAAAGGTGTTAAAGAGGTAGCCTTTGATAATTCAGAAGATCATTACAGAGGGACTAATGCGCTCTTTGAAGTGACATTTGACGGAACGGAAGATGATGAGATCAGTAAAAATGCCAAAAAAGAAGTTACGGAGCTTTTGGCGGGTTATGATACATATGTTTCCTCTCCGGTAGGATCGGAGCAGGAGCAGATGGATGCGCTCAGTAAGGATATGAATCTGATTCTGGTACTGGCAGTCATCATCATTGTGGGAGTATTGCTCTTATCAACAAAAGCATATATGGAGATTCCGGTGCTCCTGATCACATTCGGGGTGGCGGCTCTTTTAAACAAGGGAACCAATTTCTGGCTGGGTACAATTTCCAGCGTCACAGATTCTATTGCCGTTGTACTTCAGCTGGCGCTGGCGATTGATTATGCCATTATTTTTTGTGACCGTTTTATGGAAGAGCATGAAACAATGGACGCAGAGTCGGCAGTAAAGGTTGCGCTGTCAAAGGCAATACCGGAAATCAGTGCTTCTTCACTGACAACGATTTCCGGAATGGTGGCTATGATGTTCATGCATTTCCGGTTGGGATATGACATGGGTATCGTGCTTGTCAAGGCAATCATTTTCAGCCTGATTTCGGTATTTTTCCTGATGCCGGCAATTTTAATGATTTTTGCTAAAGGAATTGATGGCAGTCATCATAAAAGCTTTGTTCCCAATATTTCCTTTGCGGGAAAGTGGGCAAATCTGACCAGATTTATCATTCCTCCGGTGTTTGTTGTAATTGTATGTCTGGCGGCCTGGACTTCAAATCATTGCACTTATCTGTATGATGTTAATTCTGTTCCAAGCGCGCATGAAAATGAAAGCCGTCTGGCAAAACGCAGGATCGAAGAAGAGTTTGGCGTTTCCAATCAAATGGCAGTTCTTGTGCCAAAGGGAGATTATGAATCGGAGAAGAAGGTTTTAAAAGAGCTGGATCAGCTGGATTATGTCAATACGGTACTGGGGCTTGCCAATGTGGAGATTGACGAGGATCATGTGCTGACGGATAAACTGGCGCCCAGGGCATTTTCCGAACTGACAGATCTGGATGTTGAAATTGTGCGGCTGCTGTATATGGCATATGCGTATGACCAGGGACAGAATGGACCGATTTTTACCGGGATTGATGAATACAGCGTGCCGTTGATCGATATGTTCCTGTTTCTGCATGAACAGTATGAGGAAGGATATGTTACGCTGGATGCGGAGATGGATAAAAATCTGAACGATCTTTATGATACGCTTCATGATGCGCAGCTTCAGCTGCAGGGAGAAGATTACTCCCGTCTGGTATTGACGATCAATCTGCCTACAGAAGGAGAAAAAACATATGCTGCCATGGATGAAATCCGCAGTATATGTGCGGCTTACTATGGTGATGAAGTTATTCTTGTAGGGGATTCTACAAGCAATCATGATCAGATGACATCCTTTGCAACAGACAATATTATTATCAGTGTACTTTCAGCACTGTTTGTCATGATCATCCTGTTGTTTACGTTCCAGTCGGCGGGGCTTCCGGTACTTCTTGTTTTAACGATTCAGGGCAGTATCTGGATTAACTTTTCGGTGCCTGCCATTACAGGAAGCGGAATCTTCTTTATTGCTTATCTGATCGTTTCTGCGATTCAGATGGGTGCTACAATAGACTATGCAATCGTAATCTCAAGCCGGTATATGGCGTTGAAAAAACAGATGCCGATCAAAGAGGCGATCATTGAAACAATCAATCAGGCATTTCCGACAATCTTTACATCCGGAACAATTCTGACAGGAGCAGGATTTTTGATCGGACAGATCGCGTCGGATGCGACTGTAGCATCTATTGGTACAGCTCTTGGACGAGGAACGCTGATCTCTATCGGTCTTGTTTTATTCGTATTGCCTCAGATATTGCTTCTGGGAGATCTGATCATTGAAAAAACAGCGCTGACGATCAATCTGCCGCAGGCAACACGCAGAGATGTGTCAGGGAAAATGACGGTCAACGGTCATGTGAAAGGTTATGTACAGGGTGAGATCGATGCGGATATCAAGGGAAGTTTTAATGGTTCCATGCAGGCATCTTTTGATACAAAGCTGCTGGGCACAAAACAGACGGAGCTGACCGTTGATGCGGATAAAGAAGCAGATGCAGGACAGGAGGGAAACGGGAATGAAGAAAAATAAAAGCTGGAAAAAAGGTCTGGCGCTTTTGACGGCAGCAGCCCTGACGGCAGCTTCGCTGACCGGTCCCGGAATGGTGGCATATGCAGAAGGACGGCAGGCGGCGGAAGAAAACCTGCAGGATAAGGAGGCGGCTGCCGAGAAGGTTGTGATTTCAACAAGAGAGGAGTTCCTGAAATTTGCAAAAAACTGTCGGGATGATTTTTACAGCTATGGAAAGGTGTTTTCTCTGGAAAATGACATTGATCTGTCCGGAACATCTTTTCAGGGAATTCCGTATTTTCAGGGAACGCTTGAGGGAAACGGACATGTGATCTCCGGGCTTTTGATGATCAGGGAAGGTTCTGATTACGGGCTATTCCGGTATGTGGGAAAGGCGGGGAAAATCAAGGATCTGAAGGTTTCCGGAAAGGTAGAACTGACAGGAAGCGGGAAAAACGCGGGCGGTATAGTCGGGATCAATCACGGGATTGTGGAAAACTGCAGTTTTGAAGGGACGGTATCTGCGGGAGAGTCTTCGGGCGGAATCTGCGGACTCAATAAAGAGGATGGAATCCTGATGTCATGTGTCTCTTCAGGGAGCATAAGAGCTACCAATGAGACAGGCGGGATCTGCGGTCTCAACAGAGGAATCATTCAAAAGTGTACCAATAAAAGCGCCATTAATGATGAGGATTTGAAGATGACACTGGATTTAAACGGGATTGATCTGGGAACGCTGAATGTAACACAGAATGTTGTCACCCGTAATAATCTGGGAGGAATTGCAGGGCGTTCTTACGGGACGATCTCAGAATGTGTGAATGAAGGAAAGATCGGTTATCCTCATGTGGGCTATAATGCCGGGGGCATTGCAGGACGGCAGAGCGGGACGATCATAAATTGCGTCAATAAAGGACAGGTGCTTGGACGTAAGGATGTTGGGGGGATTGCGGGGCAGGCGGAACCCTATCGGGAGTCGGAATATCTTTCGGAACATCTGGAAAAAGTAAGGGAAGATTTTGCGACGATCAATCATCTGATGCGTCAGATGTCGGACGCATTAAGTTCGGTATCTGATGATACCAAGGATTATGTACAGATGCTTCAGGGGCAGTATGAAGATGTCGTTGACACATTGGACAGAGAAATCAAAGCGATGCGGGATGCGGTGTCCGGAAATAATACTGCAATGACCTCGTATATGGATAGTCTGAGTGAGGCTCTCAGGAATCTTGGCGATCTGGGAGATGATACGATTTCAAGACTGCTGGAAAATCTGAAGCATAATATGGAAAATGCGGCAGATAAGGTTGGCGGAAAAATAGAAGGGATTGTGGATGCGCTGAAACCTTCAAAACCAGAGGAGACTGAAACGGAGAGCACAGAGGAAACAACAGAAACCTCTGAAACGGAAGAATCGACCCAGACAGAAGAAGCATCTCAGACAGAAGGTTCTACCGGAACGGAAGAACCTGATGGAACGGAGGGAGACGGCAGTACAAAGCCGTCCGAGACACAATCGCCGGACCCGCAGGAATCTTCGCAGACAGACAGTGGTTTGGAAGCGGAGACCGGAGGCGGCGGGACAGATTCTTCCAATCCTGGGCAGGAAAATATAGAGCAACCGGCAGAGCCTGAGGGAGCTTATTTTGCAAGGGAGGATGAAACGCTTGCATCAGAGGCGAAGCTTTCGGAAATTGATTTTCCGGGAAAGGATGAAAGCGAGATAGAAAGCGGAAAGGAATCGCTGGAGGAGGAGCTGGAGAATAAAAAGGATCAGATTCACGATATTATTCACAATGATCCGATCCGTTTTGAAAAGGACGGGAAAATAGACGAAAATATCGATGATATGAAAAATGCGGTAAATACCGCTACGGATAATATTAAAAATATGCAGAGCTCTCTTTCCGGAACAGGCGATTCCGTGACAGATGCGATGAGTAATATTTCGGGTGAGTTAAACGAACAGAGTAAAAATTCCGGCGATACAATCGATAGTATGACAGATACGATCAACAATGGAATCCAGTCGGTCAGCAATGATCTGGAGCGGATACTGAATGCATCTTCCAGGATTACGGATATTATTGCAGATGATATGGATGCTTTGTTTGGCGGCGGAGGAACGGTCCAGGATATTTCTTCGGAGGAGATGGTAAAACGGACACACGGTGTAATCTCAGGATGTGAAAATCATGGAAAGGTAGAGGGAGACATCAATGCAGGCGGTATTGCCGGTACGATGAATGTGGAATACGATATCGACCCGGAACTGGATATGAACTTTTCGGGGCTGACGGATGTGGAGGTCCGGGCAACTACCAATGCGGTGCTTATTTCCTGTAAAAATTATGGGACGATCATTGGTAAGAAAAACAACTGCGGCGGCATGGCAGGAAGTGAAAATCTTGGACTGATCTCCGGCTGTGAAAACTACGGCACCATAAAACTGGAAAATGGAAACTGTCTGGGAGGCATTGCAGGATATTCGGACAGCAGGATTGATAAAAGCAGTGTATTGTGTAATCTCGAAGGCGGCAGCAGGATGGGAGGTATTGCAGGAGAGGGATATGATATCAGCAGGTGTCTGGCGATGGTAACAATCTCGGGCGATGCGGAAGAAATGATTGGAAATATTGCCGGGACGATCGCAGAGGAAGGTACGCTGTCAGATAATTATTTTGTAACCAATCCGTGGGGCGGTGTAGATCAGGTCAATTATGCCGGGAAGGCAGAGAGCTGCAGTTATGAGGAAATCATACAGAAGGAATATGCACCGGAAGGGTTTCATCAGGTAACGGTAACGTTTGAAAAAGATGACGAGGTATTAAAAACAATGCAGGTTCCCTATGGAGGGACAGTTGTGTTGGAGGATGCGCCGGAGGCAGAACCGGATGAAGACAGCTATCTGAAATGGGATCAGGTTTTTCCGGTGACTCATGTGAATGCCAATCTGACAATAACAGCGGAAAATAAGAGATGGACAAAAAGTCTTGCTTATCTGGCAAAGGATGCAGGGAAAGCAGATTTTCTGGTCGAAGGAGATTTTTATGACAGCTCAGCGCTGTTGGCAAAAGCAACAGAGGCTCCGGCCAGAAACGGCGAAGCTCCGGATTATGCATATGAATGGGGAATGGATCATCTGCCGGAGAAAAGAAGTGAGTATAAGGTTCATTTCAGAGTGCCGGATGGAGCGGACAGTGCAGAGGTTATGGTGTGTCGTGACGGGCAGTGGAAAACGATTGAAACAGTCAGGGATGGCAGTTATGTGACCGCAATTATTCCGGCGGAAGCAGTATTTGCCGTATATGCCGAATATGAGCCGGAGTTCCCGGGGTATTTGGGCGCAGGAGTGATTGTAGTAGTCGGCGCTGCCGGATTTGTGATCGCATTCCTTGTCAGAAAAAAGAAGAAGCAGAAAAAATCAATACAGTAAAAAAGATACTTAAAAAAATACTTTTATGATAAAAACTGTCGAAACGGGGCTGGCTTTCCGTTTTGGCAGTTTTTGCTTTATCGGAAAATTTCAGGATGAATCCGCTTTTTGGGACTTTTTTTCAAAATATGCTTGTAAGCAAACAGAGGATTATATATAATAGAACAAGTTTGAGGTGCTGATTCAGAGGAATCTGGATCAGAAAAGGAGAAAAAATGAGTGAATATGTGATTACCTGTTGCTCAACGGCAGATATGAGTCGTGAATTTATGGAAGAAAACAAAATTCCGTTCGCGATGTTTCACTATCAGATGGATGGCGAGGAGTTTGTTGACGATCTGTATACATCCATAACGCCTGAGGCGTTTTATCAGAAGATTTCGGATGGGGCCTGTCCTGTTACTTCTCAGATTAATGCGGAAGAATATAGAGAGTTGTTTGAGCCCATTCTGAAATCCGGGAGAGATGTGCTGCATATGACGCTTTCGAGCGGGATTTCAGGAAGCATCAATTCGGCAAATGTGGCAAAACAGCAGTTGGAGGAAGCGTATCCGGACAGGAAGGTGATCGTGATCGATTCCCTGGGGGCTTCCAGCGGGTATGGACTTTTGGTGACACAGGCGGTGGAAAATCAGAAGGCAGGACTTTCGCTTATGGAAAATGCAGGCTGGATAGAACAAAACAGGCTGTACCTGCACCACTGGTTTTTTTCCACAGATTTAACAAGTTATATCCGTGGAGGACGCATTTCCAGAACGGCAGGGTTTGTGGGAAAGGCGCTGAATATCTGTCCGCTTCTGAATATGGATTCTGAAGGCAGGCTGATTCCCCGCAGCAAATGCCGGGGGAAAAAACAGGTAATCAGAGAGATTGTAAAACGCATGGAAGAGCATGCGAGGGACGGTCTTGCATATTCGGGGAAATGCTATATTTCCCAGTCCGCCTGCAGAGCGGACGCTGAGGAGGTTGCACGTCTGGTAAAAGAAAGATTTCCGAAGCTGGACGGGGAGGTACAGATTAACGATATAGGTACGGTCATCGGTTCCCATACCGGCCCGGGAACGGTGGCACTGTTTTTCTGGGGAGACGAAAGAACGCTGTAAACGCGAGATGAAGGAGGATATGCAACGTGAAAGCATATGGTGTAAATGAGTTAAGAAAGATGTTTCTTGAATTTTTTGAAAGCAAGGGGCATCTGGCGATGAAAAGCTTTTCTCTGGTGCCGCATAACGACAACAGCCTGCTTTTGATCAATTCCGGTATGGCACCGTTAAAGCCTTATTTTACAGGACAGGAGATCCCGCCCAGAAGACGTGTGACGACCTGTCAGAAATGTATCCGTACCGGTGATATTGAGAATATCGGAAAGACAGCACGTCACGGTACCTTTTTTGAAATGCTGGGAAACTTTTCTTTTGGGGATTATTTCAAACATGAAGCAATCGCATGGAGCTGGGAGTTTCTGACACAGGTAGTAGGTCTTGATCCGGAACGTCTGTATCCGTCCGTTTATGAAAATGATGATGAGGCGTTTGCAATCTGGAGAGATGAGATTGGTATTGCGCCGGAACGGATCTTTAAATTCGGCAAGGCAGATAATTTCTGGGAGCACGGTTCAGGTCCCTGTGGTCCCTGTTCTGAGATTTATTATGACAGAGGCGAAAAATACGGATGTGGAAAGCCTGACTGTACGGTAGGATGCGAGTGTGACCGCTATATTGAAGTGTGGAACAATGTATTTACACAGTTTGATAATGACGGACATGGCAATTACAGTGAACTGGAACAGAAAAACATCGATACCGGTATGGGACTGGAGCGTCTGGCTGTCATTGTTCAGGATGTGGATTCCATTTTTGATGTGGATACGATTTGTGCGCTGCGTGGCCGTGTCTGCGAACTGGCAGGAAAAGAATATCATAAAGAACATGCATGGGATGTTTCAATCCGTATCATTACAGACCATATCCGTTCTGCAACATTTATGATTTCCGATGGTATTCTGCCCTCCAATGAGGGAAGAGGTTATGTGCTGCGCCGTATTATCCGCCGTGCCGCACGTCACGGCAGGCTGCTGGGCATCGAAGGAGAGTTCCTTGCAAACTTGAGTTCCGCGGTGATAGAAGGCAGCAGGGACGGCTATCCGGAGCTTGAAGAGAAGAAGGACTTTATTTTCAATGTACTGACACAGGAAGAAAATAAATTCAATAAAACGATAGACCAGGGGCTGGCAATCCTTTCCGAGCTGGAAGAAAAGATGGCAGCAGATGGCAGGACTGTCATGGATGGTGAGGATGCGTTCCGCCTGTATGATACTTACGGATTCCCGCTGGATCTGACAAAGGAAATTTTGGAGGAGAAGGAGTTCTCCGTTGATGAGGACGGCTTTAACGCAGCGATGCAGAAGCAGAAGGAGACCGCAAGAAAAGCACGTAAGGTGACAAACTACATGGGTGCGGATGTGACGGTTTATGAATCCCTTGATCCTGCGATCACTTCCGAATTTGTCGGATATGACCGTCTGGAGCATGATTCCAAAATCACAGCGCTGACAACGGAGTCGGAGGTTGTAGAAGCCCTGACAGATGGCGAAAACGGAACAATCATCGTGGATGAGACTCCTTTCTATGCAACCATGGGCGGACAGGAAGGCGACAAGGGTGTGATTTCCTGTGCGAACGGCGAATTTGAAGTTGTTGATACAATCAAATTAAAAGGCGGAAAGGTTGGTCATGTCGGTCATGTGACGAAGGGAATGTTCAAGCTGGGCGATCCGGTAACTCTGAGCGTGAATGAGGAAAACCGTAAGGCGACATGTAAAAATCATACCGCGACTCATCTTCTTCAGAAGGCGCTGCGCGAGGTACTGGGCACCCATGTGGAACAGCAGGGTTCTTTGAACAATGCTGGGCATCTGCGTTTTGACTTCAGCCATTTTTCTGCAATGACAGCAGAAGAACTTGCAGAAGTTGAGAAAAAGGTCAATGAGAAGATTGCGGAAAATCTGTGCGTAGAGACGAAGCTGATGACCATTGACGAGGCAAAGCAGTCGGGCGCGATGGCTTTGTTTGGTGAAAAATACGGCGAGACTGTGCGTGTGGTATGTGTGAGCGATTACTCCAAGGAGTTCTGTGGCGGTACACATGTAGGGAATACCGGAGAAATTCAGGCATTTAAAATCCTGTCGGAGAGCGGTGTTGCCGCGGGCGTGCGCAGAATTGAAGCGCTGACCGGTCAGGGTGTATTCGATTATTATAACGATCTGGAGCAGAAACTGTCCGAGGCGGCAAAGATCCTGAAGACAACTCCCGCAAATCTTCAGGAGAAGCTGGAGCATCTGATGGCGGAGATGAAGGCGCTTCAGTCAGAAAATGAATCGTTAAAGAGCAAGGCGGCAAAAGAGGCGCTTGGCGATGTTATGGACCAGGTAAAAGAGGTTAAAGGCGTGAAGCTTCTGGCAGCGAGTGTGGACAACGTAGATATGAATGGCCTGCGCGATCTGGGCGACCAGCTGAAAGAGAAGCTGGGTGACGGTGTTGTCGTTTTGGCTTCCGCAAAGGACGGTAAGGTAAATCTGATTGCGATGGCGACGGATGCAGCGATGAAACAGGGCGCTCATGCTGGCAACCTGATCAAAGGCATTGCGGCTCTGGTAGGCGGAGGCGGCGGCGGACGCCCCAATATGGCACAGGCAGGCGGTAAAAATCCCGACGGCATCGGTGCGGCGATGGAAGAGGCGGCAAAGGTTCTGGAAGGACAGATCAAATAAAAGGCTTTGATACCCGACTGCGAAAAATCGCAGCAAAAAAAATTAAACTTTTGGAAAAAAAGTGTTGACGAATCGGGGATTTTTGTTATAATTAGGAATGTGCATGCGAGGTAATCGTATCAGCACATTATTAACCCGAACAGTCGTAATACGATGGGACTGAAGGGAGGTCAGGTGAGAGTATATGTCTAATATCATCGTTAAAGAAAATGAGACTTTAGATAGCGCTCTGCGTCGTTTCAAGAGAAGTTGCGCAAAGGCAGGTATCCAGCAGGAAATCCGCAAAAGAGAACACTACGAGAAACCCAGCGTAAAGCGTAAGAAAAAATCTGAAGCAGCAAGAAAACGCAAATATAACTAAAGGAATGAGTCCCTGAGGGTTTTCCCCGGGGACTTTTTTTCTAAGAGAAAAACGCAGCAAAAATTACGATATCAAATAAGAGGAAAAAATGAAAAAATTAAGATTAGGGAAAAAGCTCGCCGCGATCGTGATGGCGGCAGCAGTAGCGGCAGGGACATTTCTGGCATCTCCGGCAGAGGTAAAGGCGGCTGCGCCTATTGCAAAGGGGATAGATGTTTCAAAGTATCAGGGAGCGGTAAACTGGTCGGCGGTAAAGAATGCGGGATATTCCTTCGCTTTTGTAAAGCTGGGCAGCGCAAAGAGCGGTCTTGATCCGTTTTACGCAGCAAATATGGCGGGAGCTACAGCGGCAGGAATGAAGGTGGGAACCTATGTGTATTCTTATGCGACCACAGTAGAGGGGGCTGTCACGGAGGCTCAGTTCGCGATTGCGGCGATGGCGCCTTATTCGGTAAGCATGCCGGTTGTGTTTGATCTGGAGGATTCTATCCATAAGAATATGACGCCGGATCAGCTGGCGTCCCTGACAGTGGCATTCTGCAGCACAGTTCAGAGTGCGGGGTATTATCCGATGGTATATTCCAGCAAAAACTGGATGACAGAAAAAATCGCTGCCACACCTTATGATAAATGGATCGCGCAGTACAATACGATATGTGAATATCCGAATCCGGCATTCTGGCAGTTTACGAGCAAGGGCTCTGTGCCCGGTATCGCGGGCAATGTGGATTTAAACTATCAGTTTAAAGATTATTCCAACCTGATCGTGGCAAACGGCTTTGTGGACCGCAGCGGCAGCCGTTACTACTATAAAAACTATCGGATGCAGTTTGGATTTGTCGAGGATGCGGGTAAAAAGTATTTTATGAATTCGGACGGTACGCTTTATAAGAAAGGCTGGCTGGGCGACGGTGTAAACATGATGTATATGGATACGAGTGACGGTCACATGCTCACAGATCTGGTGGAGATAGGCGGCAAAAAATACTATTTTGCGCCAAACGGCCTGATGCAGCGCGGCATGATACCGTTAAACGGCAAGGTTTATCTGTTTGGGGCGGACGGCGCAATGAGCTATGGCTTTTACAGCGACCCGGCGGCGGGGACCCGTTACTTTAAAACGGACGGCTCCATGGCGGCAAACGAGTTCGTAGATGTGAACAAGCAGAGATATTTCTTTGACGCGACCGGCGTGATGAGTACCGGTATGGTTAATCTGGGCGGTCTGACCTATCTGTTCGGCGCAGACGGGACGATGCAGTACGGCTGGTATACGGATGCTTCCGGCATGCGTTATTTCCAGGCAGACGGCACGATGGCGGCAAATACGACGCTGACGGTCGACGGCGTGCTGTATACGTTTGACGCGAACGGTCTGGCAGCGGCAGTTCCGGTGCTGAACCCTGCGGCGTGGGTGACAGATCCTGCGACGGGAGTGACGATAGACGCTTCCACCGGAGAGATTGTACCTCCCGAAACTGTGGCTCAGGTAATGGCGCAGGCAGCTGCGGCGGCAGGCTCTGCAGGAGTAGCACAGTAAGCAAAGAGCGGATAAAGAGGAATAATACAGAAGAGCGCACATAAGAATATTATAGAATCCACTTGGAACGGGGAATGTTTTATGGGCAAAACCTTGAGGCAGAGGGCGCTTGTGTGTCTTTTGTCAGTGACGATGGTTCTTATGTGCATGGCCGGTACGGTGCGGCCGGCATATGCAGCGGAGGGGGCGGTGACTGTTTCGGCGCCGTCCGCTGTTTTGCTTGAGGCGAGCACCGGCAAGGTCATCTGCGAAAAGGATGCGGACCGCGTCTGCTCTCCGGCGAGCATCACGAAGATAATGACGCTGCTGCTTATCTTTGAAGTGTTGGAAAAAGGGCAGCTCAAGCTTACGGACGAGGTGATAACGAGCGAACACGCGCAGTCTATGGGCGGCTCCCAGGTTTTTTTGGAAACAGGGGAGCTTCAGACGGTGGATACGCTTATCAAATGTATCGCAGTGGCGAGCGGCAACGATGCGGCGGTGGCGATGGCGGAGCATATCGCAGGGAGCGAAGAAGCGTTTGTGGAGATGATGAACCGTAAGGCGGAGGAACTTTCCATGACAAATACGCACTTTGTGGACTGCTGTGGCCTGACTGACGATGACGCGCATCATACGACGGCGCGGGATGTTGCGGTCATGAGCAGGGAGCTGGTGACCCGTTATCCGGATATTTATCAGTATACGGGCATCTGGATGGAGGATATCACCCATACAACAGCGCGCGGCTCAACGCCTTTCACGCTGTCATCTACAAATAAGCTCCTGAAAAAATATCAGTGGGCGACAGGATTGAAAACAGGATCGACCGCGAAGGCAAAATACTGTCTGTCGGCGACGGCGAGAAAGGACGGGGTGGACCTGATAGCTGTGATAATGACTGCGCCGGACTCCAAATCCCGTTTTGAGGATGCGGCGGCGTTGTTGAATTATGGTTACAGCGTGAGCTCTTTATATAAGGATGATAATTCCGATACTCTGCCTCCTGTTCCGGTAAAAGGCGGCGTAAAGGAGAACGTTTCGCTGGCATATGCCTCAGGTTTTTCTTATCTGGACGTGGACGGGAATGATGTGGAGATGGTCCGGAAAAGTGTGAAGCTTCCGGAAGTTGCACAGGCACCCGTCCGGGCAGGAGAAAAGGCCGGGGAGGCAGAGTATCGTTTAAATGACAAGGTGATAGGCAGCGTTCCCGTATTGTTTGCGGAAAACGTGGAAAAGGCGGTTTACCGGGATTATGTAAAAAAGGCTGCAGCGCATTTTTTGCTGTAACCTGTACAGAAATGGAGTGAAGGGTCTATGTGGATGACGCTCGGCGTGCTGTTTGTTGCGGTCTGTATCGTATTGCTTGCAGTGATGGTCTATGATAGCACACGTTTTGTGACGGTCTCATATCAGTTGAGGGTTCCGCATCTGAAAAAAAGAATGCGCATCGTGCTGCTGGCAGATCTGCATAATAAGCGCTATGGTGAAAAAAATCAAAAGCTTCTGGATGCAGTTGACGAACAAAAGCCGGATGTGGTTTTATGTGCAGGAGACCTTATCACATCTAAGCCAAAGGCGTCTATGGATAATGCGATGGATCTGGTAAGTGCTCTTGCGGGAAAATATCCTTTTTATTATGGAAACGGCAACCATGAATACCGGATATTTCATGAACCGGGGACCTACGGCAGGATGGGGGAGCGCTGGAGAGCGTTTTTGAAAGGATGCCATGTCAGAATGCTGGAAAATGCGTGCATATTTCTGGAGGAGTATAATGTGCGTATCTGTGGACTGGACCTGCCAACGAGCTGCTATAAGAAGCTGGACAGAGGGAAGATCGATAAAAAGGCACTGAATAGATTTCTGGGGAAACATGAAGACGGCGTCTGCAATATACTTTTGGCGCATAATCCGGCTTTTTTTGAGACATATGCGGAATGGGGGGCAGAGCTGACCCTGTCGGGGCATGTGCATGGCGGGATAGTGCGCCTGCCCTGGATAGGCGGGGTTTTGTCGACCTCCCTGACGCTGTTCCCCAGATATGACGGCGGCTTGTATGAAAAGGACGGCAGGAAGATGGTCATCAGCCGGGGGCTTGGCAGTCATACGATACCGGTGCGGCTGTTTAACCCGGCAGAGCTTGTAAGTATCGAACTGATACCGGAGGATAAAAACGGAAATGGCACTTGAGGTAAAGCTGGAAGCATTTGAGGGTCCGCTGGACCTGCTTCTGCATCTGATAGAAAAAAACAAGATAGATATCTATGATATTCCGATAGCAGAGATTACGGAGCAGTATCTGGACTATATCCGGCAGATGGAAACAGAGGATATGAATGTGATGAGCGAGTTTTTGCTCATGGCGGCTACCCTTCTGGATATCAAGTGCAGGATGCTTTTGCCGCGAGAGGTCAATGAAGAAGGCGAAGAGGAAGATCCGAGGGCAGAGCTGGTTGAAAAGCTGCTGGAATACAAGATGTATAAATATATGTCCTATGAGCTGAAAGATATGCAGGTGGATGCCGCCCGGAGCTTTTATAAGCTCAGGACGGTGCCAAAAGAGGTGGAGGCATACCGGGAGCCCATCGATTACGAGGCGCTTCTGGGCGGCATGACGCTGGCGAAGTTGCAGGCGATATTCGAAAGCGTGCTGAAGCGCCAGGAGGACAAGCTTGATCCGGTGAGGAGTAATTTTGGACGTATCGAAAAGGACGAGATAAATGTAGATGAAAAATCCGTCTATGTACAGGATTACATCCGCTGTCACAGTCATTTTTCTTTTCGCGACCTTTTGGAAAAGCAGCGCAGCAAAACGGAAGTGATAGTGACATTTCTTGTGGTACTGGAAATGATGAAGACGGGGCAGATAACGGCGCAGCAGGAGTCGGCGGACGGTGAGATTATGATAACGGTCAGAAGAAACCCGTAAAAAGAGGCAGGGAAGATGAACGATAAGAAAAAAGAAGCGGCTCTTGAGGCGATACTTTTTGCGATGGGAGAGTCGGTAGAGCAAAAGAAGCTGGCTGATGCCATCGGAGAAACATCGGAAAAAACAGGAGAGCTGTTGGAAAAAATGCGTCAGCGCTGGGACCGGGAAGGGCGTGGGGTTGCCCTGATAGCGCTGGAGGGTTCCTGGCAGATGTGTACGCGGGCAGAATATTATGACTGTCTCATCAGGATAGCAAAGGCGCCTCAGAAGTATTCGCTGTCCGATACACTGATGGAGACGCTCTCCATTGTGGCGTACAAGCAGCCGGTGACAAAGCTCGACGTGGAGAAGATACGCGGCGTCAACTGCGACCATGCGATAAACAAGCTGGTGGAATACGGGCTTGTGGAGGAGATAGGCCGTCTGGATGCGCCGGGACGTCCTCTGCTATTCGGGACGACAGAACAGTTTTTAAGAAGCTTCGGCGTCGGCTCCCTGTCAGAGCTTCCTGAGCTTTCCGCACTCCAGGTAGAGGAATTTAAGGAGCAGGCGGAGCAGGAAGTAGTGCTGCAGCTTCAGGGATAAAAGGGAAAATTACTTCATAAGATGATAAAAACCCGTAAAAGGGGGACAAAAATGAAGATGGAGGACGGGAGCAGGCGAAAAAAGTGGGCGGCAGGCATTGTTCTGGCGGTATTGGTCATAGGGGTCTTTGGATGTAATATACACCAAAGGCAGAAGACAGCTGACAGAATGATGAGCAGTCCGGTGAATGCTGAAGTCCGTGCAGACGACCGAAAAGAAGAAAAAAGTACAACCAGTCAATTATACGCCCGGGCCGCAGTCCTGATGGATGCGGACAACGGGCGTATTTTATTGGGAAAAAATGAGGATGAAGCACTTCCGATGGCTAGCACGACCAAAATAATGACCTGTATTCTCGCCCTTGAAAAAGGGGACACAGAGGATGTGGCAGAGGTATCCGCTTATGGAGCAGGTCAGCCGAAGGTACATATGGGGGCAAAAAAAGGTGAGTCTTACCGCATCGGGGATCTTCTTTATGCCCTGATGCTGGAGTCATACAATGATGCGGCGGTGATCATTGCGGAATATTATGGAAGTCAGATGGCAGGGCTTTCCGGAGATATCGCATCACATTCGGCAGCGGAGAGCAAACGGGCGGTATTGGCCTTTACTGCAGAGATGACAAAAAAGGCAAAGGAGCTGGGATGTAAGGATACCTTTTTTGTTACGCCGAACGGGCTGGATGGCTCATTGGAACTGAAAAAGAGCGGGGAGAGCATAAACTATGAACACCACACAACGGCGGCGGATCTGGCGGCAGTCATGAGCTACTGCATCGCAAAGTCTCCAAAAAAGGAAGCATTTCTGAAAATAACGAGAACACCTTCCTATACGTTTCATGACCGGAAGCGGATGGAAAGCGGATGGCAGGAAGGAAGCAGAACAGTCGCCTGTATGAATCACAATGCCTTTCTGCAGATGATGGACGGTGCGCTCTCAGGGAAGACCGGTTTTACGGGAAAAGCGGGATATTGTTATGTGGGTGCGCTGGAAAAGGACAAAAAGCGATTCACAATCGCTCTTCTGGCATGCGGATGGCCGAACAATAAGAGCTGGAAATGGCATGATGCGAGACTTTTGTATGAATACGGGCTGGAACATTACGACCGGAGAGATATACGGGAGGAAAGGATACTTCCGGATGTAAGGGTGAAAAACGGACAAAGGGATTCTGCCGGTCTGGAATGTCGGGAGGAAACGATAGAGCTTCTGCTTTCACGGGAGGATGAGATAAAAGTGGAATGGGATGTCCCGAAATCTCTGACGGCTCCGGTCGTAAAGGGAGAGCAGGTGGGACGTGTGGCGTATTTTGTGAACGGGGAGCTTTATAGGGAATTTCCTGTAACAGCAACTGAAAATGTGCCGGAAATTACGTATTTTTACTGTATAATACGGATAATCAGGAACATTTTTCTGTGAAACAAGGACAAAAATGTGGAAGAAAAGACAAAAAAATAAGTAAAATATTTCAGTTTTGTATCTGGCGGCTCTCAGCGTTTCGTGGTATACTACAAAAGTACCACGGTTAGGGAATGTGGTGCAGATTGGATTGGTCTATATGTATGACAATATAAGATGGAGGGCTGAAAAATGAGCAATACTTCACAAGCGAGTCAAAGAATCAATGCTTTACTCGACCCAAACAGTTTCGTTGAAATTGGTGCGAAGGTTACTGCCAGAGCAACGGATTTCAATCTGAAACAGACACCTACTCCCTCGGACGGCGTGCTCACCGGTTACGGGGTGATCGATGGCAACCTTGTGTATGTGTACAGTCAGGATGCTTCTGTATTGGGCGGAAGCGTGGGAGAAATGCATGCCCGCAAGATTACGCGGCTGTATGAACTGGCAATGAAGACAGGAGCTCCGGTTATCGGTTTGATCGATTCTGCAGGTCTGAGGCTTCAGGAGGCGACAGATGCGTTGAACGGATTTGGGGAGATTTACCGCAGCCAGGCACTGGCTTCCGGTGTGATACCGCAGATAACGGCAGTATTCGGTAATTGCGGCGGCGGACTGGCGATCATCCCGGGGATGACAGATTTCACATTTATGGAGAAGGACAGTGCGAAGCTGTTCGTCAATTCCCCGAATGCGATCGCAGGAAACAGTACGGAAAAATGCGATACCTCTTCTGCGGCATTTCAGAGCAGCGAGAGCGGTCTGGTCGATTTTGTAGGAACAGAAGGAGAGATACTGTCGGGAATCCGCGAGCTGATATGTATGCTTCCTGGCAATAACGAGGACAATGATTCTTACGAAGAGTGTACAGACGATCTTAACCGTACGAATCCGGAGCTTGCCTCCTGTACAGGCGATACGGCGCTTGCGCTTTCCATCCTTGCGGATAACGGCTGTTTTGTAGAAGTAAAGAGCGCGTATGCAAAAGATATGGTTACCGGATTTTTGCGGCTCAACGGTGATACAGTGGGCGCAGTTGCAAACCGCAGCGAAGTTTATGATGAAGAGGGAAAGGTTTCCGAGAGCTTTGATGCATCCCTTTCTGCGGCAGGCTGCGAAAAAGCGGCAGATTTTGTAAACTTCTGTGATGCTTTCGGCATTCCGGTCGTAACGCTTACAAACGTAAAAGGATACGCAGCATGCGAAAACTCTGAAAAACGTATCGCGAAAGCAGCGGCAAGGCTGACGGCGGCATTTGTAAATGCGACTGTCCCGAAGGTGAACGTAATATGCGGTAAGGCGTTTGGAAGTGCTTATAATGTAATGAATTCCAAGGCTCTGGGAGCTGATATTACATATGCGTGGCCGACGGCACAGATAGGGATGATGGATGCAAAGCTCGTAGCCAGAATTATGTGCGATGGTCAGGATGCTGCGGCACAGGATGCATGTGCGGCAGAATACGAAAAGCTGCAGACAAGCGCGGAAAGCGCGGCTCAAAGAGGCTATGTGGACCAGATTATCGAGGCGGCGGACACAAGAAAATATGTGATAGGTGCGCTGGAGATGCTGTTTACAAAGCGGGAAGATAGGCCTGCAAAAAAGCACGGCACAGTCTAGGAAAGGGAGCTGTTTCATTATGAAAAAATTTTTGCTGCTATTAGGCATGGTGACCTGCATTTTTGGTGCAGCGGCATGCGGGAAAGCGGAAACGGAACAGACGGCAAATCAGCCCCAGTTTAATGAAGAAGCCCTCATCAATGCGGCAGACCAAATGATAGACGGGATGAATCAGGTACTTGCCAGTGGAATGAAGGAGCAATATGCAGAGGACGCGATGTACAGCGCAGGACTGGAAAGCTGGGAGAGTGCCCTCCGGGAACTCGGGGAATATAAGGGCGTTACGGACCACGAGGTGGTCATTGATGAAGACGGGGCAGTCATTAAAGCCATGGTAGGCGGAAGCGAGAGGAATGCCGTTGTTACCCTGAATGTGGATGCAAAGGGATATCTGACGGGGGTTTCTGCGGATATACAGTATTCCTTCGGAGAGCGTATGATAAACGCGGCGCTCAATACCCTGATGGGGATGGGAACGGTGTTCGTTGTCCTTATCATCATGATAGGCTGCATCAGCTGCTTTAAATTTATCCCGTCGCTTCAGGAGAAGTTTTCCCGCAAAGGGAAAAAGACAAAGGCTCCTCAGGCGGCAGAGCCGGTACAGTCAGCGCCTGCCGGGGCGATGGCAGCTCCTGCGCAGTCCGCTGCGCCTGCACAGGATGAAGAGCTTGTGGCGGTGATCGCGGCGGCTATCGCGGCGAGCGAGGGATATGAGAGCACAGACGGCTTTGTAGTCAGGAGCATCAGACGAAGGGGCAGCAGCTGGAAAAAAGGCTGAACGCAGGTCCGGAACATAACATTATAAAAACGAAATGATCCACAGGAGGATTTGAACATGAAAAATTATACCATTACCGTAAATGGAAACGTATATGATGTCGTTGTAGAAGAGAAGGGGGCGGGAGCGCCCGTAGCAGCTCCTGTTGCAGCGCCCAAGGCGGCACCCAGACCGGCAGCGCCCGCAGCAGCTCCGGCACCCGCGCCGGCGGCAGCACCCGCCGGGGGCCCAGGGGGCAGACCTCCTGT
>UQDA01000034.1 GCA_900539715.1 uncultured Lachnospiraceae bacterium
TAGGGCGGGCTTAGAGCCCGCGTCCCGAGCCACCCGTTTTACGGGTGGGGGCGACTGTCCGATAGGAAATCATATTTTATGCTGAACAAAAGAATACGATTATACGAGTTTTTGCAAAAGGTGGGGATTGCCTGGCGGCAAACGCGCTGTTCTTAAGTGTGGTGTTTCCCAAGAGAAAGGATTGAACTCTCCGGTATCATATGATAAGATAAGTTTTCCTGTTCTGTCCACTTGCGGGTAATATTCCGATAAACGGGAGCGGGAGGAAAGGAAAATAAAGCATGGATTTTTATCAGTATAAAGTCACAAAAAAGGGAGAGAAGCCGCCTGTATGGAGACGGTGTCTGATTCCTGCGGATATTACATTTGCGCAGCTTGCAATGATCCTGGACGATGTGGTGGATGCAAAAGAAACGCTGCGGTATGAATTTGAATTTAAGACTTCTAAAATCCTTATCCGGGAAAATGCAGAGACGGAAAGCGGTTACG
Source organism: uncultured Lachnospiraceae bacterium (assembly GCA_900539715.1). Lineage (GTDB taxonomy): Bacteria > Bacillota > Clostridia > Lachnospirales > Lachnospiraceae > Gallintestinimicrobium. The sequence continues at coordinate 490 of UQDA01000034.1, forward strand.
AGGAGCTGGATGCGAAAGAAACTTTTGTGAGCGAGCTGGCAGATGGCGAAGCGTGGTTTAGCTTTTGTCCTGACTGTGCGGAAAAAAAGGGCAGCATATACCGGATAGACCGTGAGACGGCGGCGCTGAATGAAAAGGGAAAACAGGAAATGCCGGAATACCCTGTGATTGTGAAGGAATCTGAGGCGGCGCAAAAGGCATTCCCGACAAAGCTTGCAGCTAAAAATAAGGTGCTCCGTCAGAGATATAGCATTATCCGGGAAGCAGCGTCTGTAGAGGAAACAGCGAGTGAGAGTCTTGAAACGCTGATACGGCGGCGCGAACAGGGAGAATACGGCATTGTGACCTGTCCGGGGGCAAAGAGCGCTTACAGCCGGAACGACTGGATGCTGTCCTGCCAGCTGATGCTGAGTTTCTTGTACGGGTCGGCTCCTATCGGGGTGATGCATGAAATGTATCGTCAGCGGGAAGGGTTTGAAGTAAGCAGACTGGAATTTATGGACGTATTCCGGGCTGTTCCGAAAGAGCAGAATTTTTGTGTGGTCCAGGATGGCAGGATGATACAGAAGGAAGCGCTGGAAGATGATATTTATAAGCGTATCGAGAGCCGGCAGGGAGATTGTTCTTTTTATATGCCGAATGTAGAGGAAATCATGGTGTACAGCCGGAAGGGATATCCTGCGGTACAGGCTTCTTATGAGAAGCTGTATGAGTTCTTTGAAAAGGAAGAAAAGCTTTCTGTCAGCAATATCGAAGAGCTGATGCGGCTGGTCTATAAAAAGTTCTCTTTAGGCTGCGACATGGAGGAAACGTTGGAGGCGCTGAGAAAAGAAGGCGTTGCAGCAGGAGAAGGGCTGAGAGGGCTTCTGGCGGCGGCACAGGCGGATACGAGGATGCTCACACTGCGCGGGCACACCGTAAGCGAGTGGAGGCAGGAGGAAGCTGCGAAAAAGCAGGAAGAAGATAGAAGGAAAGGCGCGGGCAGAACTCTTTTGCAGCCCCGTCGTAAGATATATCCGAATGAGCCTTGTCCTTGCGGCAGCGGACGCAAGTATAAAAAGTGCTGCGCGGGAAAATAAGAAAACTCTCTGCAATGTTTTACGGACAGGAGCAGCGGGCAAAAAAAGGACGTCACGGCAGGAAAAAGCCGGACGTCCTTTTTGAGGTACAGACCGTAAAATGATTACTGAATCTTGAATACAAGTGCGATCGGTGCAGAGCCGGTCCTGCGCCCTGCAGGAACAGTAACGGTGATGCCTCCTTCTGTTTCGGTGAAGGAAACGTCTGTCCCGTCATCGAGCATTGTTACCTTGGAAGCTTTTTTCGTATAAGGGATGAAGATCTTTGCTTCCACGGATTCCTGAGCGATAGGGTATAAGCGGAATGCGTAAACAGCATCGCCCTTCTGGGTAAAACGAAGGTTCTCATACTGATAAGGAGCGACAGCACGGGTTCCGTAGATTGCCTCGCCATAGGTCTTGAGCCATGCGCCAAAGCCGTACAGGCTTTCCATAGCATCTACCGGAATCCTGCCGTCGGGCTGGGGGCTTACGTTCAACGCCATGTTTCCGCCCTTTGCAACGATGCCGACAAATGTATTTATGAGCTCACGGGGAGATTTGTAGCGGTCGGCATATTCATATGTAAAGTCTGCGCCGAGCGTCAGGCAGCTTTCCCACGGCACTCCGAGAGGCTCATCGGGCACACACATCTCCGGGGTAACATAGTTTTCATATGCGCCGCCGATGGTACGGTCAACGGATAATACCCAGGGCTGGAGCTTCCGGGCTTCGTCAACGATCTCATTTAAGCGGATGCCCTGACCGTTTGTTTCGCGCACCCATCCTGCATCGAACCAGAGAATATCCACCCTGCCGTAATCGCGGCAGAGCTCGAGCACCTGATTTTTGGTATACTGGATGAATTTTTCCCAGCGTTCGGAATCTTCCTTGGGGGCGTACATGGGGCCGTTATTGGTCGGTTTGGAATCTTCGAGCTCAGGTGTGCGGTAGTAGGGGGTGTGCCAGTCTGCTTTTGAAAAATATGCGCCGATACCAATGCCCTTTGCGCGAAATGCGTCGAACATGCTTTTGACGAGGTCAGCGTGCTCATTTACATGATAGGGGCAGTCGGGAGCGGTCACTTTGTAATCGCTGTATTGGGTATCCCACAGACAGAAGCCATCGTGATGTTTGGTTGTCAAAATCAGGTACTTAAAACCACAGTCCGCAGCCATCTGCGCCCATTCTTCGGGCTGGAAGCGGACAGGGTTAAAGGATTTATTCAGTCCGTAATACTGTTTTTTGAAGGTTTCGCCGTCTGCCCAGTTTATCTGGTGGCGGGACCATTCGGAATCTTTGTCGCTCAATGCCCAGGAAGCAACGATGCCGAGCTGGCAGTACAGCCCCCAGTGCATCATCAGCGCGAGCTTCTGGTCCTGAAACCATTCAAGCTGCTTTAAAACCTCCGGGTCTTTCGGCCAGACATAATCCTTGGCGGCGCTGTAATTGTGGACGCCTTCCTGTACGATATCTTCTTTTTCTTCTGCTGTCGTACTCATTATATTTCCCTCCGATTGGTTTGGAATAAATTTTGCCCGGGCACGCTCTGAACTGCAGCCTCAGGCTGACAGTGCGCTTTCGGGACGCCCCTTATCTTACGCAATTTTATAGGGACAGTCAATATGATATGGTGCGAAAAATATTTAATATTCTCTGAATGTGCTTGCATTTTGATTTTTAATGGTGCTAGAATGAACGATAAGCGCGGTAACGCTAAAGAAAGTATAAAATACCGTGCCGTCGCAGTATTTGGATGATACATACATATTATTTTTGAGGGGAATATTTTGAAACATATTGCAAATACCAAAAAATCAGCAGGAAGAGGAAGGCAGAAGAGAAAAAAAGACGTAAGAAAGCTGGCGGCAGTATATATAGCAGTGGTCCTGGCGGCAGCGGGAGCTGCGGGATGCGGTTTGTTCTGGGCGCTTGAAGGCGGCAGGACACAGGAGGTCGCGCAGGTAGAGAGCACGGAGACAGAGAGTGTCCCGGAGGAAACAGTTTCATTGGAAGAAACATTTGAGGAGGCAACAGAGACAGAAAGCGAAACAGAACCGGAAGAGGAATATGTGGAGCTGACGGAAGACAATATCGGGAATTTTGTAAAAGTGGAGTCCTGCGAGATAGAGCCGGGAAGCGGAAGCTTCGTGCTGAAGGCGTCGGCGGAGGGAAAGCCTGCCAGCGATGATGATAATCTTTATCTTTTGGAAATGAATATGTACGATACCGGAGTGAGTCAGGAAGCGGGGTATCTCACATCGGCAGCAAAGGCAGAGGAGATATCACTGTCGGCGGCTGTAAATGAAAACAGTGCAGATTCCCGTCTGTATTCTAAATTTGTTGTGGCGGTAAAGCTTGACGGGGAGTATGTCCCGCTCTGTGAGCCGCAGTATATCACAAATCCGGAAGTGTTATCGGCTTACCGGGAGGAATATCCGCAGAGAGATTCGATAAAGGGTATTTTGGTGGATCCGATGCGGGTGGATCAGCTGGATGAGCTGAACGTTAATCATGCGGCATATAATATTCCGATAGGCAACATCCTCGGAGAAACAACAAATGGGTTGTATCCGACAATACATTATACCTATAATGGAAAGACGTATGCGTTTAACGGACAGCGGATAGCGGAATATGATTCGATTTTTTCCAGACTGACGGCAAAGGGAATAACGATATCGGCAATCCTTCTGAATAATAAAAGCGGCGCATATCCGCAGATAACTCATCCGCTTTCGAGAGGCGGGGCAGCATATTATTACGGATTTAATGCGGCGGAAGAGGACGGCGTGGAGCTTCTGGCGGCAGTCGGTGCATTTTTGTCCCAGCGTTACCGGGATGCAAACTGCGGGACGGTAATGAACTGGATAATCGGAAATGAGGTCAACGTGCGGACGGACTGGAACTATATGGAGCACGTGGACATAGATACCTATGCGCGGGAATATGCCAATGCGGTCCGGGTATTTTATAACAGTATCAAGAGCATGAATGCGAATGCGAGGGTATTTGTTTCGATGGATCAGCAGTGGGACAGGAATATCTCCACAAACCAGAATTATGATGTAAAAGACCTGTTGGTATCCCTGAACGATATCGTTTCATCGGAAGGAAATATCGACTGGGGACTGGCTCATCATCCGTATGCGTATCCGCTGACTAACACAACATTTTGGAATTCTTCCGGCAAAATACGGAAGCTAATCACAGATGAGCAGGATACGTCTATCGTAACGATGGAAAATATTGAGGTGGTTACTGATTTCCTGCAAAGAGAGGCTATGCTGACAGCTGACGGAGAGGTCCGTCCGGTGATATTGAGCGAGCTGGGATATTCTTCGACAGGCGGCGAGGTCAATCAGGCGGCGGCTTTTGCCTATGCATATTATGCGGCGGAAAGCAACCCTTATATCGATGCGCTTATCCTTTCAAGGCAGACTGATGCGGCAGAGGAAGTAGCTCAGGGACTGGCGCTGGGACTGGCGACGCAGGGCGGACAGCGTAAGTATATTTATCAGGTGTTTCAGAATATCGACCAGGCAGGTTCCGAAAACTACACGGAGTTTGCAAAGTCCGTGATAGGGATAAACAGCTGGACGGAGATTCTGGCAAAGGCAGATTAGAGGAATATAAAAAAGGGGATGCAAAAAAACTCGATTGAGTTTTTTCGCATCCCCTTTTTTCCGTAGAGACTGTTATTTCACATCCCTTTTTTTATATGGTGCAGGTTTTACAGGTTTTCGAGGATGCGTACGTCTACCGCGGTGTAATAAAATTCCCGGTCGGGCGCCTGACCGGTCATAAGGTAGTCGAAGAGGAGCTGCAGGGGTTTTGCGCCCTGAACCTTCGGCTGCTGGCAGATGACGGCTGAAATGATATTCTCTTCCATGGCTTCCTGTGTGGATGGAATCTTGTCATAGGCGATGACCCGGATATCTTTGCGCCCTGAGGCAATCAGAGCGCGGCAGCCTCCATATACGCCTGCTGCGGTAAAATAAAGCGCATTTATCTCGGGATGTCGTTCCAAAAGCGATTTGGTCTTGTCGTAGCTTTCAAAATCATCATCGCTGTTTTCTATCGTTCCGACAACGCGGATACGCGGATAGCGCTCGCTGATGCGGTCGCAGAAGCCCTTGATGCGGTCGGTATGACAAAGCACCTGGGAGGAACCGGTGATGATGCCTACGCACACGTCTCCGGCAGTGATAAGCTGCATCAGTCCGGCAGCGGTCTGTCCGCATCGGTAAAAGTCACTTCCGACAAAGGCAAGCCGGAGGGAATTGTGGATATCTGTATTTGTCGTGATGACAGGGATTCCTTTTTGGGAAAGGCGGTCGATGTATACTGCGACCGAGGGGTCGTTAAAAGGGCTGATGACAAGCCCGTCGATGCCCTGCTGTTCCAGCTCTTCCATGGCGGCAAGCTGTTCCTGTGCGGAAAAACCGACGCTTTTTTTGAAAACAGTACAGTTATAGCCCGCCAGCTCTTCTTCTTTTTCCAGAACGCCTTTCCAGACCTCCTCAAAAAACGGGTTTTTTGTATCAAAAAGCAGAACGCCAAGCTTGACATTTTTGCGCTGGGCTGCAAGAGCGATGCCGGCGGGATTCGGTCTGTAATCCAGACGTGCCGCGATGTCGCGTACGAGCGCTGCGGTAGCGGCGTTGACGGAGCCGCGGTTGTTTAAGACACGGTCTACCGTGCCGCGGGAAACGCCTGCAAGTTCTGCGATTTCTCTGATGGTTGCCATAAAAATTCCTCTTTTCCTTTAAAATATCCGCAGTCGGACAGCCTGGCAGCCTGCGGATGCCCCCTTTTTTCAAATGTACCATGTCAAAAGTGCAAAGTCAATGCCGGGGCGGGGACAGGACGTGCCCGTGCACAAAAAAGATGAAAATGCACAAAACAAAGGACGGAAGAGGCGGAAAAGGAGGGGGATTTTTGTGAAAAGTCATGAAAATAAAAAGAGTGCTTGATTTTTGTGAAACACGAACTTATGATAGGGACAGAGAAGACTTTTGAAAGAAGCGGAGCGTAAATTGCGTGCGCGGGCACATAAGCGCAGGACAAAAGCGCTCAGGGCAGTATCAGGAGCAAAAACAGGGCGGCAGAATATCAAATATCATGGTTCAGGAGGAGCATATGTATTATATTGGAGTAGATCTTGGTACATCGGCGGTAAAGCTTTTGCTGATGGAAGGAAACGGACGTATCGCAAATGTGGTATCCAGGGAATATCCTTTGTATTTTCCGCATCCGGGCTGGTCGGAACAGCATCCGGAGGACTGGTATACACAGACGATGGAAGGGATAGGACAGCTGCTGGAGGGCTTTGACCGGACGCAGGTGGCAGGCATCAGCTTTGGGGGACAGATGCACGGGCTTGTGATTCTGGATGAGGAGGATAAGGTCATCCGCCCCGCCATTTTGTGGAATGACGGCAGAACCTGGAAGGAAAATGATTATCTGAACGAAACGGTTGGCAAAGAGAAGCTTTCGGAATGTACCGCGAATATCTCCTTTACGGGCTTTACGGCGTCCAAGCTTTTGTGGATAAGGAATAATGAGCCGGATAATTTTGCGCGTATCAGGAAGATAATGCTTCCGAAGGATTATCTGGCATACCGTATGACAGGCGTACACTGCACCGATGTATCTGATGCGTCGGGAATGCTTTTGTTTGATGTGAAGAGGCGCTGCTGGTCAAAGGAGATGTGCAGCATCTGCGGCGTGGAAGAGCAGCAGTTGGCCAAAGTATATGAGAGCTATGAAACGGTCGGAACCGTGCTGCCTGATGTGGCAGAAAAGCTGGGGATTTCACCGGATGTAAAGGTGGCGGCAGGAGCGGGAGACAATGCTGCGGCGGCTGTGGGGACAGGTACTGTCGGAGAGGGACAATGCAATATCTCCCTTGGTACGAGCGGGACAGTGTTTATTTCTTCGGAACATTTCGGGGTGGATTCCAACAATGCGCTTCATGCCTTCGCCCATGCGGACGGACATTATCACCTGATGGGATGTATGCTGAGTGCGGCGTCCTGCAATAAGTGGTGGATGGATGACATCGTCGGGACAAAGGACTATGCGGCGGAGCAGGCGGCAATCGACAAACTCGGAGAGAATCACGTTTATTTCCTGCCGTATCTGATGGGAGAGCGTTCTCCTCACAATGACCCTGATGCAAGAGGGACATTTATCGGGATGACGATGGATACGACACGGGCGGATATGACGCAGGCTGTGCTGGAGGGCGTGGCGTTTGCGCTGAGAGATTCTTTTGAGGTCGCAAGGTCACTGGGGATTTCTATTGAACGCACGAAAATCTGCGGAGGCGGCGCAAAGAGCCCTCTCTGGAAAAAAATCATCGCCAACGTACTGAATGTGAAGGTTGACGTGCCCGAGACGGAGGAAGGTCCCGGATACGGCGCGGCAATGCTGGCGGCAGTAGCGTGCGGCGAATACGCGTCCGTGCAGGAGGCAGCAGGAAAACTGGTGAAGGTAGTGGATACCATAGAGCCCGATCCGGTCCTTGCGGCAAAATATGAAGAACGTTATGCGCAGTTCAAGCAGATATATCCTGCGGTAAAAGAGCTTTTCGGTAAATTGAAATAACGGAAAAGTTCAGATAGATATGGAGGAAATGCGGAAATGAAAATTTATGAGGTAACGGATGCAGCTTTTTCCGAGTACGGAAGAGTGATTACGGATGTGGATTTTTCCGAGCTTCTGGAAAAGCTGGCAGAGACACCTGTTCCGGAAGACGTCGTATATGTGGCGTCTGAGGAGAGTCTGGAGGAGCTTCCGGTTTACGAGGAACTGACGGACAAGACTTATGGCGAGCTTCCTATTCAGATAGGGTATTGCAATGGACATAACCGGAAGCTGAACGCGCTGGAATACCACAGAAGCTCAGAAGTGGATGTAGCGGGGACGGAGCTTGTGCTGCTGCTTGGCAGACAGCAGGATATTACGGCGGACTTTACCTATGATACTTCGCTGGTAAAAGCGTTCCGCGTGCCCGCGGGGACGGCGGTGGAGCTGTATGCGACGACGCTGCATTATGCGCCCTGCCATTCACAGGAGGGCGGCTTCCAGTGCGCCATCGTTTTGCCGAAGGATACGAATCTGGAGCTGACCTTCAGACATGAGGGCGGCGAGGATGGTCATCTGACTGCAAAGAACAAATGGCTGCTCGGCCATCCGGAAGGCGGTCTGCCGGAGGGCAGCCCGATGGGACTTCTGGGGGAAAATATCGAGCTGTAACAGAGATGGTTTAAAAATAATACGGATAAAAAATGGAGGAAATCATCATGAACAATTTACCGAAAATCAAAGTTGGTATCGTTGCGGTAAGCCGCGACTGCTTTCCGGAATCTCTTTCCGTGAACAGAAGAAAGGCGCTGGTAGAGGCATATCAGGCAAAATATGATATAGAAGATATTTACGAATGTCCTGTCTGTATCGTAGAGAGCGAGATACATATGGTACAGGCGCTGGAAGATATCAAAAAGGCGGGCTGTAACGCACTGTGCGTATATCTTGGAAACTTCGGTCCTGAAATTGCAGAGACTTTGCTGGCAAAGCATTTCGACGGTCCTTCCATGTTCATTGCGGCAGCAGAAGAGTCCCAGAACGACCTGGTAGGCGGCAGAGGCGATGCTTACTGCGGTATGCTGAATGCAAGCTATAACTTAAAGCTGCGCAACATCAGAGCGTACATCCCGGAGTATCCGGTAGGGACTGCTTCCGAGTGCGCGGATATGATTCATGATTTTGTGCCGATAGCAAGAGCTATCGTAGGCTTAAAGAGCTTAAAGATTATCAGCTTCGGCCCCAGACCGTTAAACTTCCTTGCCTGCAACGCACCGATAAAGCAGCTGTACAATCTGGGCGTTGAGATAGAAGAAAACTCTGAGCTGGATCTGTTCGAGGCATTCAATAAGCATGCGGGCGACGAGAGAATTCCTGCGAAAGTAAAAGAGATGGAGGAAGAGCTGGGCGAGGGCAATAAAAAGCCGGAAATCCTGGAGAAGCTCGCACAGTATGAGCTTACACTTTTAGACTGGGTAGAAGAGCATAAGGGATATCGCGAGTATGTGGCGATCGCAGGAAAATGCTGGCCTGCATTCCAGACACAGTTCGGCTTCGTTCCCTGCTATGTGAACAGCCGTCTGACCGGCATGGGCATTCCTGTATCCTGTGAGGTGGATATTTACGGCTGCCTGAGCGAGTTCATCGGAACCGCTGTCAGCGACGATGTGGTAACGCTTCTTGATATCAACAACAGCGTGCCTGACGATATGTATGAGGAGTCGATAAAGGGCAAATTTGATTATACCCACAAGGATACGTTCATGGGCTTCCACTGCGGCAACACCTGTTCCAGAAAGCTTGCGTTCTGCAGCATGAAAAACCAGATGATAATGGCAAGATCTCTTCCGGAAGAGGTAACGAACGGTACGCTGGAAGGCGACATCGCTCCCGGCGAGATTACCTTCTATCGTCTGCAGTCCACAGCAGACAATATGCTGCGTGCTTACATTGCACAGGGAGAAGTACTTCCGGTCGCAACCCGTTCCTTTGGTTCTATCGGCGTATTTGCCATCCCGGAAATGGGACGCTTCTACAGACATGTCCTGATAGAGAAGAATTATCCTCACCATGGTGCGGTGGCGTTTGGTCATTACGGAAAAGCGCTGTATGAAGTATTTAAGTATATTGGTGTTCCGGTGGAGGATATCAATTTCAATCAGCCCAAGGGCATGATGTATCCGACGGAAAATCCGTTCGCATAAAATATAATGAAGCAGGGGCTGTGAAAAAACAGCCCCTTTTTGTTCAGAAAGGGGACTATAATGGGGAAGTTTCGTGAAAAGGCAGCGGCTCTTGTAGCGCAGATGACATTGGAGGAAAAGGTGAGCCAGACGCTTTATAATGCGCCTGCGATAGAAAGGCTGGGTATTCCGGCGTATAACTGGTGGAACGAGGCTCTGCATGGAGTGGCGAGAGCGGGAACGGCAACGGTATTTCCGCAGGCAATCGGCGCAGCGGCAACTTTTGATGAGGGACTTTTGAAAAAAATGGGAGAAACTGTCGCTGTCGAGGGCAGGGCAAAGTATAACGCGCAGCAGAAGTACGGTGATCGGGATATTTATAAAGGACTTACCTTTTGGGCGCCGAACGTAAATATTTTCAGAGACCCCCGCTGGGGACGCGGACAGGAAACCTATGGAGAAGATCCATGGCTGACCTCGCGTCTTGGCGTGGCTTTTATAAAGGGCGTACAGGGAGAGGATGAAGAACACCTAAAGGCAGCAGCCTGCGCAAAGCATTTTGCGGTACATTCCGGGCCGGAGGGGCTGCGTCATGAGTTCGATGCCAAAGCAACGAAGCAGGATATGTATGAAACGTATCTGCCTGCATTTAAAGCGTGTGTGCAGGAGGGAAAGGTCGAAGCGGTCATGGGAGCCTATAACCGCACGAACGGCGAGCCATGCTGTGGCAGCAAAACGCTTTTACAGGATATTTTGCGGGAAGAGTGGGGCTTTGAAGGCCATGTGGTCAGCGATTGCTGGGCGCTGGTAGATTTCCATGAGTATCATAAGGTGACAAAGACTCCTCTGGAATCGGCTGCGCTGGCGATGAACAATGGCTGCGATGTGAACTGTGGATGTACATTCCCTCATCTGAGAGATGCGGTGCGCGGCGGCTATGTAGATGAAAAGAGACTGGATGAAGCGGTCACAAATCTGATGGAATGCCGGATGAAGCTGGGGATTTTGGGCGAGGAGCGTCAGGCGGAGCAGGATGCGCTCGGCTATGACCAGGTGGATACGCCTCAAAACCGCGACCTGAATCTGGAAATTGCCAGAAAGAGCCTTGTGCTGTTGAAAAATGAAAACGGATTTTTACCGCTGGATAAAAAGAAGATAAAATCCATCGGTGTCATCGGGCCAAATGCGGATTCCCGGAAAGCTCTGGTCGGCAATTATGAAGGAACGGCATCCCGCTATATCACAGTTCTGGAAGGGATTGAAGATTATGCAGGCGACGAGGTGCGAGTGTACTATTCGGAGGGCTGCGATCTGTGGAGAGACCGGTCCACGGGGCTTGCTCAGGCAGAAGACCGGATTTCAGAGGTAAAGGCTGTCTGTGAAGCGAGCGATGTGATAGTAGCGGTCATGGGACTGGATTCTACGATAGAAGGGGAACAGGGCGATACGGGCAATGAATTTGCCAGTGGCGATAAAAAAGACCTGTATTTTCCGGGAATGCAGCCGGAGGTGCTCCGCGTGGCATACGAAAGCGGCAAGCCGGTCATTCTGGTTTCAATGACGGGTTCTGCGATGGCACTGACATGGGAGGACGGGCATTTTCCTGCAATCATTGAAGCCTGGTATCCCGGGGCGCAAGGCGGACGGGCAGTAGCGGAAATGATTTTTGGTGCATATAGTCCGGAAGGAAAGCTTCCGGTGACCTTTTATCGCACATCTGAGGAGCTTCCGGAATTTACGGATTACTCCATGAGGGGACGGACGTACCGCTACATGGAAAATGAGGCTCTGTATCCGTTTGGCTATGGACTTTCTTATACATCATTTGAACTGACTGATATGGCTCTCAGTTCGGATACGATTGCGGCAGGAGAAAGGATGACCGTAACGGCGACTTTGAAAAATACAGGAGAGATGGCGGGAAGCGAGACCGTTCAGGTATATGTGAAAGCGCTGCGGCCGGATACACCGAATGCTCAGTTGAAGGGGCTGAAAAAAGTATTCCTCCATCCGGGCGAAGAAGTAAGAGTGGAGATTGTATTGGATGATCATGCATTTGCGCTTTGCGATGAAGATGGAAGAAATATGCTGGAAGCAGGGGAGTATGCGGTGTTTGCAGGAACACAGCAGCCTGATTCAAGAAGCGAGGTCTTGACGGGGCACAAGTGCGAGAAGTTTACGGTAAAGTGCGAAAAGCCGGCAGAGCTGAGATAGAATCCAACTCTTGTGAATATTTTTAAAATATTATATAATTCTACTAAAACAGGGATGTTCCTTAAGGCATCAGAAATTAGAGCCGGATAGGCAGCAGATGAAGGAGGACTTGCGATGAAAAGAGTTGGAATGTTGACCAGCGGCGGGGACTGTCAGGCATTGAATGCAGCGATGAGAGGTGTGGCAAAAGCACTTTTTAACGGGCAGGAAGATGTGGAAATATACGGTTTCATGGATGGATATCAGGGATTGATCTATGGAAAATTTCGTTTGCTGACTTACAATGATTTTTCAGGTATTTTGACGAAGGGCGGCACATTTCTGGGAAGCAGCAGGACTCCTTACAAGACAATCCGGGATATCGGCGCGGACGGCGTGGATAAGATTGCTGCGATGAAGCAGACTTATCACAAGCTGCAGCTGGATTGCCTCGTGATCCTGGGCGGAAACGGCACGCATAAGACAGCAAATCTTCTTCGGGAGGAAGGACTCAATATTGTAACGCTTCCCAAGACAATCGATAACGATCTGTGGGGAACGGATATGACCTTTGGGTTCCAGAGCGCGGTAAATATCGCAACGGATGCCATAGACTGCATTCATACAACGGCGGCTTCTCATGGACGTGTATTTATTGTAGAGGTAATGGGGCATAAGGTTGGCTGGCTCACCCTGAATGCGGGCATTGCGGGTGGCGCAGATATTATTCTGATTCCGGAAATTCCGTATGATATCAACAAAGTCATAGAAAAAATAAATGAACGGCATGCCCGCGGCAGCCGCTTTACGATTCTTGCGGTAGCAGAAGGGGCAATTTCAAAGGAAGATGCGAAGCTTTCCAAAAAAGAATACAAAAAGAAAATGGAAAATTACAAGTATCCGTCTGTATCTTATGAGATTGCGGAGCAGATTCAGGCAAAAGGCGGCATGGAAGTTCGTGTGACGGTTCCGGGGCATACACAGAGAGGCGGAAGCCCCTGCCCGTATGATCGAGTATTTGCAAGCCGTCTGGGATCAGAGGCGGGCAGGATGATCATGGATGGTGAATATGGTTTCATGGTGGGTTACAAGCATAGAGAAATTGTAAAAGTTCCGCTGGAAGAGGTAGCAGGGAAACTGAAAATGGTAGATCCCAATGCTTCTATTGTTAAAGAGGCGAAGCTGCTTGGTATCAGCTTCGGAGACTGAATCCATATAAAGAAAGCAGAGGTTTTTTCATGTCCTATACGGCAATGTACCGGCGGTTCCGTCCGACTTGTTTTGAAGAGGTAAAGGGACAGGACGCTATCGTTACAACGCTGAGAAATCAGATAAAGGCAGATCGTATCGGTCATGCCTACCTGTTCTGCGGTACGCGGGGTACAGGTAAAACAAGTATTGCGAAGCTGTTTGCAAAGAGTGTCAATTGTGAGCATCCCAAAGAGGGAAGTCCATGCGGAGAGTGCGCTTCTTGTCGGGCAATTGCAGAAGGCAGGAGCATGAATGTGGTGGAGATTGATGCCGCTTCCAACAATGGTGTCGATAATATCCGTGAGATTATTGATGAAGTTTCTTATTCCCCGACAGAGGGCAGATTTCGGGTGTACATTATCGATGAGGTACACATGCTTTCCACAGGAGCATTTAACGCTCTGTTAAAAACGCTGGAAGAACCGCCGTCTTATGTAATCTTCATTCTGGCAACGACAGAGGCAAATAAAATCCCTGTGACGATACTTTCCCGCTGCCAGCGTTATGACTTCAAACGTCTGACAGTGGAACAGATTGAAGAGAGGATGCGGGAAGCGCTGGCAGCTGCGGGCGAGGAGATACCGATAGAGGAAAAAGCGTTAAAATATCTGGCAAAGGCTGCGGACGGCGCGATGCGTGATGCCTGGAGTCTTTTGGACCAGTGTCTCGCATTTCATTTCGGACAGAAGCTGACCTATGATAAGGTGCTGGATGTGCTGGGGGCGGTGGATACGGAAGTGTTCAGCCGTCTTCTGCGCTGTGTGGCGGCAAGGAACGTTCCGGGCTGTATCGGCGTATTGGAGGAAATTGTGCTTCAAGGCAGGGATATGGGGCAGTTTGTAGCAGATTTTATCTGGTATTTAAGAAATCTGCTCCTTGTCAAAACGTCCGGGGCGGCAGCGGAAGAAGTGATTGACATTTCCGGTGAAAATCTGGCAAGATTAGGAGAGGAGGCGGAAATGGTTGAAGCGGATGCAATTATGCGCTACATCCGCTGTTTTTCCGAGCTTTCCGGACGGATACGTTATGCGGGACAAAAGCGCGTCCTTATAGAAACGGCTCTTATCAGGCTGTGCAGACCTGAGATGGAGGTAAAGGAAGATGCGCTTCTGGACAGGATACGCAGGCTGGAGCAGACGCTGGAGAAAATTGAAAGCGGCGCGCTTACCGTGGCAGCTGCGGCGCCGATGCAGCAGGAACCGGTAAGACCTTCCGTTCCTAAGGCGGAGCTTCCAAAGGCAATTCCGGAGGATGTAAAACATATCGTGGAGGCCTGGGGCGGTTTTTGGAGCAATACGCCGCAGCCGATGAAATCGTATCTGAAAGGTGCGCGTCTGAGCCTTGGCGGAGATAACCGGCTTTTGCTCGTATTAGAGGACGGGCTGGCATCGGATTATTTTCTGAAAGAGCCTGCAAACCGCGAGGCGCTGGAAAATATGCTGGCGGATTTTGCTGGGAAACAGGTGGATATTGAGATCAGAAGCGTTCAGGACCGGCAGGAAATGGAGCGTTCTTATGTAGACCTTTCACAGGTCATTCATATGGACATAGAAGAAGAGTAAAGAAAGGATGTACACACATATGGCAAAGAGAGGCGGATTCCCGGGCGGTATGCCCGGCAACATGAATAATCTGATGAAGCAGGCACAGCGCATGCAGCGTCAGATGGAGGAAGGTCAGAAAGAGCTGGAGATAAAGGAATTCACAGCAAAGGCTGGCGGCGGTGCGGTCGAAGCGACTGTAAACGGCAAAAAGGAGCTGATAAAGCTTAACATTTCCGAAGAGGCGGTCGACCCCGATGATGTGGAAATGCTGCAGGATATGATAGTCGCTGCGGTAAACGAGGCAATGAAGCAGGCAGATGAAGCGAGCCAGGAGCTGATGGGTAAAATGACCGGCGGACTCGGCGGTCTGGGCGGAGGCTTTCCGTTCTGATGGACCTTTACAGCGGATATATTAACAAGCTGATAGATGAACTTGCAGGGCTGCCGGGGATTGGGAACAAATCAGCACAGAGACTGGCATTTCATCTGATAAATCTTCCGGAGGCGAAAGTGGAGCGTATTGCAAATGCAATGGTTTCTGCGAAAAAAAACGTTCGTTACTGTAAAGAATGTTTTACGCTGACAGACAATGAGCTGTGCCCGATATGCGGCAATCCGGATCGCGACCACTCTACGATAATGGTGGTAGAAAACAGCCGT
This sequence comes from uncultured Lachnospiraceae bacterium, assembly GCA_900539715.1. Classification (GTDB taxonomy): domain Bacteria; phylum Bacillota; class Clostridia; order Lachnospirales; family Lachnospiraceae; genus Gallintestinimicrobium. The sequence continues at coordinate 15,970 of UQDA01000034.1, forward strand.
GACCTTGCTGCTTATGAAAAAACATCAAAATATAAGGGTGTTTATCATGTGCTGCACGGTGCAATCTCCCCGATGCTCGGGGTCGGGCCGCATGATATTAAGCTAAAGGAACTGATGGAGCGGCTCGGAGGCGATGTAAAAGAGGTTATCATCGCGACCAATTCCAGTCTGGAGGGCGAGACGACGGCAATGTATATCGGCAAGCTTATCAAGCCTACCGGAATCCGGGTGACGCGTATCGCCAGCGGAGTGCCGGTAGGAGGAGATTTGGAATACATAGACGAGGTAACGCTTTTGCGGGCGCTTGAGGGACGGACAGAGCTGTAGCGCAAAGACAGGGGATTGTTGGAAAGGAATACAAGAGGGTTATGAAAAAAGAACTGTTCGGGACAGTGGATGGCAGAGAGGTATTTTTATATACGCTTGAAAACAGCAAAGGAATGAGAGCGGTTGTGAGCGATTTTGGCGCTCTTATCGTGCGCCTTTATGTGCCGGATCATGCGGGAAACTGCGAGGATGTGGCACTGGGCTACGAAACGCTGGAGCAATATCTGACAAACGGCTGCTTTTTCGGGGCTGTGATCGCACCCAATGCGAACCGTATCGGCGGGGCGCAGTATACGTTGAACGGCGTGACCTATACGCTGGACGCCAATGACGGCGCAAATAACCTGCACAGCCACAGAGAGCTTGGCTCCCACAAGCGCGTCTGGGATGCGGAAGAGAAGGAAGATGGAATCCTGTTTACGCTGGAGATAAAGGATGGCGAAATGGGTTTTGGCGGCAATAAAAAGCTTTCCGTTCTCTATCAGGTGACAGAGGATAACGGGCTGCGTATCACTTATGACGGAGACAGCGATAAAGATACGGTCATCAATATCACGAACCACTGTTATTTCAATCTGGATGGACAGGGGGCAGGGACGATAGAAGACCACGAGGTACAGCTGGCGGCTTCGGCATATACGCCTGCTGACGCGGCATCTATCCCTTACGGAGATGTGCTGCGGACGGAAGCTACTCCGATGGATTTCACACAACCTCATAAGATCGGCGAACGCATCGGCGAAGATTTTGAGCAGCTTAAAATGGCGGGCGGCTATGACCACAACTGGGTTTTAAACGGATATACGGGAAATGTGCGGCGCGTGGCAGTCGTTCACAATTCGGATAAGACCCGTACGATGGAGGTCTACACAGACCTGCCGGGAATGCAGTTTTATACGGGCAATTTTATCGAGCCCGATAAAGGTAAGGACGGCAAAAGCTATGATTTCAGGAGCGGCTTTGCGATGGAAACACAGTTTTTCCCTGACACGCCAAACAAGCCGCAGTTCCCTTCGTCGGTGTTTGGGCCTGAGAGACATTATCATACGGTAACGGAGTATCGATTCAGCTGATACAGCCCGCTTCCGGGATAAATAACGATATTTTGCAAAAAGCGGGTATCCGGTTAAATGAGCCGGATGCCCGTTTGTCTTATAAGGCTTGCACGGCGGAAGGGAGGCTTTTGTGGCAGCAGAATCAGAATGGAAGGTCTTTTTTGAGGGGGACTTTTGGTATCATTCCGGCAGGGACCATGCCGGGAAAGAGCTTCGGACAGAAAAGGAGTTTGAACCGGCGGCGTATGTGGAGTGGATTCCTGTTTTCCATATAAAACAGTTTGAGGACAGAACGGAAAGACTGGTGTAGGGGGAATTTTCCGCCGCCGCCATTTTCGACAAAAATCCCTGTGACCATATGCTAGGATGAAGAAAAAACGGCGGTACAGGAGGGAGAGAGAATGGCGGTGATACCCAAAAATGTGATGCAGATCGGGCAGACGGATGCGCACGTCAAGATTTACATGGAAGATTATGTGCATACTTTTCTGGAACGCTGCGGGAGCGGCGGCGCGTGCTTGGCGTTCGGGCGGAAAGAGGAATCGGAGGGCATCAGTTATTATCTTATCTATGGAGTAGAGAAAAGGCAGGATTGGGACAGGGGGAGTTTTCCCTATTTTAAGAATCTGGAACGCATCGGCGAGATTACGGGAGTAAACGGTGAACTCCGCTTTAAGACAGTGCAGGGAAGGGAAATCCCCGTACAGGGATATTTTATTTTTTACGAACAGAATGAGGACATGCAGTCCTATATGATCGCAGAGCGGGAAAACCGGGAGGCGGAGACACAGCGGGAACGGGAGCGCGTTATGGAAGAGGTGCAGCTCCGGCGGGAAAAACGAAAGCAGGAGGCAGAGCAGCAGGGGCAGCCGGCGGGGGCGGAGAACGGAAAACGGGACATGCCTTCGGCAGGCAGGGCGCTGCGCTCGAGATATTTACGGGCAAATGCCGCGGTTTCCCAGAGGATTTCCCGCAAAAATCCGGGCGGGGGCAGGATGACGCTGGCGGGGGTATGCAGAGTAGGGTGTCTGGCGCTTTTGCTTATCCTGGCGGCGACAGCGCTGACGTCATTGAACCGCTATCCGGATATGAAGGCGGTCACAGAGCTTTTTTCAGATGCTGCGGGACGATTCGGGAAAAAGGATGACGCATCGCTTATTGTAGAAGATGCGCCGTCAGGGATAACGCCTTTGGAGGCCGAGGACGGAGCGGACTTGGGAGAGGATGGCGCGGACGGTATTCCGGTACAGGCGGATGGGGAATGGCTCATCGGCGGAAGCGGGAAAAAGGATGAGGGGCAGGATGCCGTGCAGGAAACGGCGATTTCCACAGCGGAACCGGAACCGGCGGAAAAAGAGACGGCACAGGCGGAAAAAGAGGAGCCGACAGAACCGGAAATACAGGCAGCGCCGGAAGAGCAGGCTGCGGCAGAAGAACGGGATATATCGGAGGAAAAGACCGGCTCGGGAGAGCAGACGGCGACGGCGGAACCGGCGGCCGCTGAAGCCGCGGGAAATTATACGGTTCAAAGAGGCGACAGTCTGGCGAAGATAGCACGCCGTTTTTACGGCAGCACAGCCTATGTCAGCAAAATCTGCGACTTAAATCAGATAGAAGACCCGGACAGGATAACGCCGGGACAAAATATTTTGCTACCTTAGGCAAAAAGAGTATGCTATAATGAGGGGCATGAATCGGTCTGTAAAAAGGCCTGTTCGTGCCCGTTGTTTTTTTGATAAGGAAGATAGTGTGTTTAGCTTTTATATGCTTCAGAATGAGGATAAGTATGACAAATATCAGGGAATACCTTCCTAAAAAGGATAAGAAGGAAACTGTCAGAGGAGACGGCTTAAAGCAGCAGATACGCGCACACAGAAGAAAAATGATTATCCGGATCGCATGTGCAGCAGCGGTTTTGGGAGTGATGTCGGCAGCGGCAGTTTTTTTATTGAAGAACCAGACCTACACCGGATATACAGTTGTTTCCGGTATCGAGCGCAAGCATACGGAAGGGAGTGCGCTCCTGCCGCATTTGAACGGTTTTGTAACATATAGTAAAGATGGTATAAGCTATACGGATTATAAAGGGAACGCCCTGTGGAATCAGACTTATGATATGCAGGCTCCAAAAGTGGCAATGCGCTCGGGATGGGTTGCGGCCGGTGATTATAATGGCAATCTGATATACAGGGTCAGTCCGGAAGGAACGGCGATACAGATAGATACGAATCTGCCGATCAAAAATCTTGCAGTATCCGCAAACGGCGTTGTGGCGGCAATACTGGAGGATGGCGATGTGACCTGGATAAACGTATATAATCCCTCCGGAGAAAAGGCTGTCGGTATCAAGACGACCATGCAGAAATCAGGATATCCGGTGGAGATTTCCCTGTCGGATAACGGGAGACTGATGCTTGTTTCTTATTTAAAAGCGGAAAGCGGAAGCATGAAATCCGTTGTGAGCTTCTATAATTTTGGGGAAGTGGGACAAAATTATACGGATACGATGGTGAGCTCTTATGAATATGCGGATGCGGTCGTTCCGTTTGCGGTATTTAATAATGCAGAAACGGCGATTTCGGTGGCAAATAATCAGTTTGTTCTTTATGAAGGGGGAGAAATTCCTAAAAATATCTCGCAGAATTTTATCCAGGAAGAGATAAGGGACGTCAGATACAGTGGGACTCATGTTGGATTTGTATTTGAGGGAACGGAAGGAACCGGAAAATATCGCATAGATATTTATGATATGAATGGACATCTGGTCCTGTCTCAGCCTTTTAATATGGAATACAGAGATATCATGCTGTCAGGGGATGAGCTTATCATCTATAATGAGGCAGAATGTCTGATATATACGCTGCATGGAAATCGAAAATATGAAGGAGATATCCCGGAACAGACACAGTTGCTCAAGCCGCTGGGCGGCAACCGTTTTCTGGCGGTAACGCTGAGCAGTATGGATATCATTGAATTAAAATAGGACGGTAGGAAGAAAAATGAATATATTGCTGCTGATAGTAGTCCTGTTTGCGCTATGGAGAGGGTACGCAGGACTGAAAAAGGGAATGGTGGACGAGATACGGATGTTGTTGTCTCTTGTCATAACGCTGTTTGTGCTTTCGCTCGCAATTCTTCTATATACAAGTGTAAAAGAAGGTGATACGAGAAATATCGTATTATCCGTGATTGCAATCGTTATTACGGGAATAGTGGCACGACTGGTAAATTTGATTTTCAAATCGCTTTCTGCAATAGCAGGACTTCCGATAATAAGCCTTATAAATAGATTATGCGGAGCGGCAATAGGAGCTATGGAAGCTGTTGTGGGGCTATGGATAGTTTATATCATAATAGGAAGTTTTGATACGGGAATTTTCGGATCGCAGATTGCGGCATGGACGATGGAAAATGAAGTTTTAACAAAGCTGTACCGGATGAATCGGGTCATCTACTGGATGGCTGGATTAGAATGAAAAAGATTTGTTAAAAAAATGCAAAAAATATGTTGACAATTGGGAAAGTGTGCTCTATAATAAGCCTTACCGCTGAGGACACAGCGAAAAGCTCCTTCAAAAAAGAAGAAAAAAGTGCTTGACAAAAGCAAAGGGTTCTGATAAAATTAATAACCGTTGCGGCAATTGAAAAGCAACTGAGCTTTGAAAAAAGTTCAAAAAAGTGCTTGACAAGCTGAAAACAATGAGTTATAATTAATAACCGTTGCGGCATAAAAGCGCGACACGAACTCCTGAAAGGGTTCAAAAAAATTAAAAAAAGTTGTTGACAAACGAAATCAACTGTGATAAAATATCAAAGCTGATTGAA
>UQDA01000035.1 GCA_900539715.1 uncultured Lachnospiraceae bacterium
CCGTTTCTCTGTTGAGAAACTCCAACGTACTCAACAGGGTCTATCCGACCCACAAAAAAACAGACGCCCGGACCCTTTTTTAGTCCGGACGTCTGTCAGACGAACCTTTTATCTCCAACATCATTATATCGTGATACGTCCGTCTTTCTGCGGGCAGTTTTCAAACAGCGCGTTTACCGCCGCCTGATATTCGCCCAGCCTTTGCGCCTTGCGTATCTTTTTTAAATATTTTTCCGCATTTTCAAACAGCCTTCCCTGCCAGGACCAGAGTTCCTTCATTTTAAAGAGCACGTCCCGTTCTCCTGACAAAACTTCCGAATAATCGCAGACGAGCCTCTCGTAAAATCTGCGTATCTGTGCTGTTTCCGTTCTTTTGCCTTCCCGGACCGCGCCGACAAGCCCCGGGTCTATCAGCATCCCTCTTCCAAACATCAGACAGTCGATTTCCGGAAACCGTTCCATTATCTTTCCTGCATCCTCCCGGCAAAACATATCGCCATTATAACAGATCGGGTTTTTGCTCTCCCTTACCGCCAGTTCAAAGCTGTCCAGACGAGGCGTATTTTTATAAAAGTCCTTCTGTACCCTCGGATGCACGATGAGCCTTTTGACAGGATACCGGTTGAATATCCGCATCAAATCCTCAAATTCCTCCGGGTCGTCTGCCCCTATCCTTGTTTTCACGGAAATCTCCAGACTGCATCTTTCAAAAATCTCTTCCAAAAAACGATCCAGTTCATCGGGATATGCCAGAAAACCGGAGCCCTTTTTCTTTGCCACAACAGTTCCCGACGGGCATCCCAGATTCAGGTTCACTTCTTCGTATCCCAGCTCCTTTAATTTATCCGCCACCATACAAAAGCCATCCGCCTGATTCGTCAGAATCTGCGGTATCACCTCTATCCCTGCGTTATGCTCCCGGATGACGTCATTCCACTCCCTCGTTGTAAAGCTCTTTCCCTGCTTAGGCGTGATAAACGGCGTATAATACCTGTCTACGGACGGAAAAAAGGCATGATGCGCATTCCTGTAAATATAACCTGTAATCCCTTCCATCGGTGCAAATTCGTATCTCATTTTCCTCCTCTAATCCAGCAGAAACTGCGCCAGCGCATAATTGCTCACATCCGTCCCGTATGCCGTCAGCTTCAGTCCCGTTCTTTCCCTGTTAAAAACGATCAGACCGTCCGCTTCCAGCTTTTGGGCAGCTTCTCCGTATATTTCAAAAAAACTGCGCCCAAACTGCGCTGCAAACTCCTCCGTGCTGACCCCTTCCGTCATCCGAAGCCCGAGGAACATAAATTCCTCCATCTGCTCCGAAACAGAAAGCTCTTCTACATCCTTCCGGCAATCCCGACCGTATTCTTCTGTTCCGCCGTCTTTTCTATCTCCAAAAAACTTAAGATATTCCTCCATATCCTCTGTCATTTTCCAGCGCACATTTTCCACCAGTGACGATGCCCCAAGCCCCAGTCCCAGATAATCGGCGCGCCGCCAGTATCCGATATTATGCCGGCACTCCCGTCCCTGTTTTGCATAATTGGAAATCTCATATCGATGATAACCATATTCCCGCAAAATCTCCTGCGTCCGTTCATACATCCGGCGTTCCTCATCCTCCGGGGGAAGCGCCGGAAACTCCTGTTTGCTGCAGTCTCCGTCTGATTTTCCCGGCTCTTTTTCCTCCCCGTACCGTTCCCAGAAAGGAGTCCCTTCCTCAATAATGAGGCTGTATGCCGAAATATGCTCTGCACCGAGCGCCGCGACCTTTCTGAGCGTTCTCTCCCAGCTTTCTGCGCTCTGCCCCGGAAGTGCCGACATCAGGTCCACATTGATGTTTTCAAAGCCCGCCTTTCTCGCCTGGCGGAAGTTTTTTTCAAACGCCGCATAGTCGTGTATTCTGCCCAGCGCCTTTAATTCCCTGTCATCTGCCGACTGCAGTCCCATGCTCAGCCGGTTTATCCCGGCTTTTTTATATCGGGAAAGCTTTTCATCATCCAGCGTGCCGGGATTACTTTCCAGCGTTATCTCTGCGTCCGCACGCACTGCAAAGCTGTCCCGCACAGCTTCCATCAGGCGCACAAGCTGTTCCGCACGCAAAAGGGACGGCGTACCGCCGCCCCAGAAAATCGTAGTCACTTCATATCCTCTGTAATTTTTTGCCTCGCAGCGTATCTGCCGCTCCAGCGCATCCACATATTGCTCCGTCGTTTCCTGACTACAGGGACCGGATAAAAAATCACAGTACAGACATTTCTGCTTGCAAAAGGGGATATGGATGTACAGCTCCAGCTCCTTCATCATCTGTCATCCAGCTTCAGCACGCTCATGAACGCCTTCTGCGGGATTTCCACATTGCCGACCTGGCGCATCCGCTTCTTTCCTTCCTTCTGTTTTTCCAGAAGCTTCTTCTTTCTGGAAATATCGCCGCCGTAACACTTGGCGAGCACGTCCTTTCTCATCGCGCGCACCGTCTCGCGGGCGATGATCTTGCCGCCCACCGCCGCCTGGATCGGGATTTCAAACAGGTGGCGCGGAATCTCGTCTTTTAATTTCTCACACATCTTCTTGCCGCGTTCATATGCGCTGTCTTTATGAACGATGAAGGAAAGGGCGTCCACTTCTTCCTTATTTATCAAAATATCCAGCTTCACGAGCTCCGACTTCTCATATCCCTTCAATTCATAATCAAAGGAGGCGTATCCTCTGGAACGGGATTTTAAGGCGTCAAAAAAGTCATAGATGATTTCATTTAACGGAAGCTCATACTTTAAGAGAGCACGGGTTTCTTCCATATATTCCATGCCCAGATAAACACCTCTCCGCTCCTGGCACAGCTCCATGATAGACCCGATAAACTCTGTCGTCACCATGATTTCCGCAGAAACGACAGGTTCCTCCATATATTCGATTTCAGAGGGGTCCGGAAGATTGGACGGATTGGTCAGCTCTATCATTTCCCCGTTCGTCCTGTGCACCCGGTAGACAACGCCCGGAGCGGTCGTCACCAAATCCAGATTGTATTCTCTTTCCAGACGCTCCTGAATGATTTCCAGATGCAGAAGTCCCAGAAAACCGCAGCGGAAACCAAAGCCCAAGGCCACGGATGTCTCCGGTTCATAAAACAGGGACGCATCGTTTAACTGCAGCTTTTCCAGCGCATCTCTCAAATCCGGGTATTTTGCCCCGTCTGCGGGATACAGGCCGCAATATACCATCGGATTGACCTTTTTGTAGCCCGGCAGCGCTTCTTTGCAGGGGTTTGCCGCATCTGTGATCGTATCGCCCACCCGCGTGTCCTTCACATTTTTGATAGACGCGGTCAGATAACCTACCATACCTGCGGAAAGCCCTTCTTCGCTCGGTATGAACTGTCCCGCGCCAAAGTAACCGACTTCCACCACATCAAAGGATGCGCCCGTCGCCATCAGTTTTATCTTCGTGCCTTTTTTTATCGTTCCTTCCATCACGCGGAAAAATACGATAACACCTTTATAAGGATCGTAAAGGGAATCAAAGATGAGCGCCTGCAGCGGATTGTCGCTGCTCCCGCCGGGAGCCGGGATTTTTTCCACGATCTGCTCCAGCACCTGGTCTACATTCAGACCGTTCTTTGCAGATATCAGCGGAGCATCGTGCGCCTCCAGTCCTATCACATCTTCTATTTCCTCTTTTACCCGCTCCGGCTCTGCGCTGGGAAGGTCTATCTTATTGATAACAGGGAAAACCTCAAGATTATGATCCAGCGCCAGATACACATTCGCCAGCGTCTGCGCCTCTATCCCCTGCGCCGCATCCACGACCAGCACCGCGCCGTCACATGCCGCCAGCGCACGGCTCACCTCATAGTTAAAGTCCACATGTCCGGGCGTGTCTATCAGATTGAACACGTATTCCTCTCCGTCCTTTGCCCGATATATCGTGCGGACCGCCTGAGACTTGATAGTGATTCCTCTCTCTCTTTCCAGCTCCATGTTATCCAGCACCTGCTCCTGCATCTCACGGTTCGTCAAAAGTCCCGTCATTTCGATAATGCGGTCCGCCAGTGTGGATTTGCCGTGGTCAATGTGGGCAATGATACAAAAATTCCTGATATTGCTCTGTTTTATATTTGCCATGTACTTTTATTCTCCCTGAAAATAACAAATTCGTAACGTTACATAAATTCCCCAATTTATCAGAATAAGTATAGCAAAGCCACGGGAGCGGGGCAAGTATTATTATGATTCTTTTTCCAACAACCATTTCCAAATGGGAATCACCTCAATATGGACTCCGTCACAATCAAGGACATCCTCTTCACTATTGGTAATAAGGATACATTTAGCCCCCGGGATGAAATTGTTTAATTTTACAAAAGCTCTTGTTTCACGCTCTCTTGTATCCATATCATCCAGAACCTGCATGCTCACTTGTATGGCGAGATTGTTTGACGGGACATAAAAATCAATTTCTACATTGTTTTCAAAGAAATAGACATTTTCTGCACCATAACGCCGCAGGAGTTCAATAGCAACAAGATTTTCTAACTGAGCGGATTTACAGTCCAGCAACATTAGCCCAAGCAGACCTGTATCCATAAAATAATATTTAGGAAAGGTTTCTTTTTCTACAAGTTTTGCAGCATAGTTTTGCAGAGCAAAGAGCAGATAGGAGTCTGTCATGTAACCGACATAATTGATTACAGTTTGTTTACCGATGGATAATCCGGTACTTTTTATTATATTAGTCAGTCTGCTAAAGGATAATGGCTTTGTAACGGATTCTGCAATTTTTTTCAGAATTAATCTTACAGCAAAATCGTTGGTAATTTTATTTCTTGTTATAATATCGCCAAGATATACAGTCTGATAAATGCTGTTCAAAAAGGCTCGTTTATTTTTGATTTCAACTAATTCAGGAAACGCTCCATAAGTTATATATTGGTTATATTGATTTTGAATGTCGGCTCTGTCTCTGGTGCTGATGGTATCAAGATAATTTTTTTCCATGTGATTAGCACTCAGATATTCAGAGAACGAATATGGATAAACGTTTAGGATCACAAAGCGGCCGCCCAAAGTAGAAGCTATTTCGCTGCTTAGCATTTTACTGTTACTGCCGGTAATGTTAATCCGGTACTTCATATCGGCAATTCTGCGAACAAATTTTTCCCACCCATTAATATTTTGAATTTCATCCAGAAATAAATATGGTCTGACATCGGTTCCCGAGATTTCTAATCCGATTTCTAAAATGAGATTTAAATCCTCCGCTGTCATTTCCAAAAGACGTTCATCTTCAAAATTTACATAAACAATTTGAGATAACGGAATTCCGGAAGCTTCTAATTGCTTTATTTGCTGATACATCATATATGATTTTCCTGTTCGCCGGATTCCGACAAAACAGTAGTTGACGTTACTTTCCAAAGAATATTGCCTTGGTACTAACGGATTATTAAGATAGATGTCCTTTTGGTCGATCATTATTTGCTTCAAGCTGTCTCTGTTCATAATGCAACCTCCATTTTATGAGTTGCCTGACAAATGGGCAACTCATTTTATGAGACAATTATACATCAATCTTGTCTTATTCACAAGACAAGATTGATGTGTAATTGTCTTTGGAAAATGTATAAATATTATGTGCCTGATAACGAATAATTATTACAGCCTACATTACGTTCAATATCTGCTCTGCAGGATACACCGCCTGCTGCGGGTCGCGTAAGCAACATTTTCCTTTCCGCCGCAGTTCGTATAATCGTGTTTTTTTGTTCGGCAGGAAATAAACTTTCCTCTCGAATAAAAAACCTGCCGGCGGGAAACCGGTCTGCTTCACGGCCATACCGACCGGATAACAGACCTGCTCGCCGCCGGCAGGTTTTTCCTTATCTTATTTCAGGACCACATCTCCTGCATAGTCGTTCCATACCAGACATATCCATGTCTTTCCGGGAGTCAGCTTTATCCGCTGTCCGTTCTGGTCCACATAAACTGCCGGGTCTCCGTCCGCATGACGTGTCCATGTGCCGTTTATTGCTTTGCCCTGCGTGAATACCTGAACCGGAGCGCCGATATCGCCATGGCATCCGAACGCCAGATAGTCATTTTTATCCCGGACCTCGCCGTTGCAATACTGGAGTATCACATTATCGTATGCTATCTGCTGGCCGGTCTTTTCATCCACCTGCTTCTTGCCATACTGATAACGATAGTATTTGCCGTTTTCATATACGAAACGCGCCTGCACGCGGCTGTAGCCGTTCTTCTTATTGGCAGTTGTGCCGCCCGGATATATCTGGGTCACGGTAGGGTATGCCGCATACATTCCCAGCTCATTGGGCTGCATGAAGACAAATTTCGGCTTAAAGGTCTGGTGATAGGTCTGGCTGTATCCCAGCCGCTGTACATCCTTCAGGATTCCGGAGCCGCTCGCCAGCACGTTATGCGGTGCTTTCCGCCTTCCCGTTCTGCTGTAGGATGTCTGCGCCGGAACATTGATACCGGCAACCGCTCCGCTGACATTGTCCACCCGAGGGCTGTTTAACAGGTCGCCCACATAAGGAGTCGCCTGACCGTAATGGCAGTATATGGCGTCATGCTCCAACGCGCAGTATACAAAATAATCCCTGCTGCTCCTTACATAGCCGATGTTCTCGATAGCGGGCCAGTTTTCATAAAGCCCCATGAGACGGGTGATCCTTCCTTCTACCGGCGCCTCATAAACTACTGATGCCTCCGCTATCCCCGACTGCGGACAGCCTGATTTGATATTGTTCAGCATTACCGCTATCGGTCTCTGACTCTGCTGCCCTGCCGCTACCGGCTGTCCTGTCAGATAGCTCACCTGACCGGCCGGGGGCGCCGGGGCCCGGGGGGGCCCGTGTTTATCGGCCGCCGGTACCGGTGCTGCCAGTGCGGATGCTCCCGGAGCCGTCGCCAAAAGAAGCGCTGCCAGCGCCATGCTCAATATCTTTTTTCCTCTTTTCATTCCCGCTCCTCCTTTTTCGGAATACTTGTCCATTCCCCTTTGTTATATTTTATTTCGTCCTGTCAGACTCCTGCCAGGATCGTTCTGCCCGAAATGCTCTTTTCTGTCTTCCTCCCGGCGGCAGCATCCAGACACTTCTGATGCTGTCCCGCAAGATAATGAATGACATCCCGCCTTGTCACGATCCCGATAAACACCTTCTCATCATCGACGACCGGAACAAAATTCTGCACACTCACCTTTTCCAGAAGTCCCTCCATGTCTACATTCACATGTACAGGCTTATTGTCCCGTGTTCTTTTTATCTCCATCACGGAAATATCCTCCATCTCCCGAAGACTGGGAAATTCCTTTTCCTTCAGTCCCCAGAGCACATCGCCGTCCGTCAGCGTACCGATATATCTGCCTTCCGTGGACAAAAGCGGAACAGCCGCATACCCGTGATGCTCCATCTTCTCCAGCGCCTGACGCAGGGTGTCATCTTCTTCCACATAGGCAACCTCGCTCTTTGGCGTCAAAAAAAATAAGATATTCATAAGTCCTGTTTTCAACCTCTCCCTTTATCTGTCGTAAACGATTTTCTCCGCCACTTCTGCAGCAGCTTCCCCTGAAATCAGCTTCTCTATTATCTTCAGGGAAAAATCGATGGCGCAGCCCATCCCTCTGCCCGTGATGACATTTCCATCCGCTTCCGCCGCGCCGTGCGTCACGACCGCGCCGTCAAGCTCCTTCTCCATAGCGGGGAAGGAAGTCGCCCTTCTGCCTTTTAAGTATCCGCGGTGTCCGAATATCTGCGGCGCCGCGCATATCGCAGCCACCCATCTGCCGCTCTCATAAAACCGGTCAAGCTGCTCCATCAATGGCCCGCACGCCTCCAGATTCAGCGTTCCAGGCATTCCGCCAGGAAGGACCAGAATATCGAAAGAATCAAAATCCACCTCCGAAAGCATGGCGTCCATCTTTACCTCAACGCCGTGGGAACTTTCCACCGAGGGCGTTTCGTCTACGGAAACCATCACAGCCTCCACCCCTGCCCGGCGGCATATGTCCACCACGGTCAATGCTTCTATTTCCTCATAGCCTTTTGCAAAAAAAATCCCTGCTCTTGCCATTCTTTACTCCCTTCTGAAACTGCCGTCCTGCAGTCCCACTCTTATTTTACCAGATAAACCGATGCGGTAAAAGGTTTTAAATATGAATATTTTCTGAATATTTGAAAAGAACATTCGGATTATGCTACAATAGTCACAAACATCAACAGAAAGGGTCTGATATTTTATGGAAATCGAACGCAAATTTACCGTCAAATCGCTGCCTGCCGACCTGGATTCCTATCCATTCCGCATTATCGAACAGGCATATCTGAATACCGCCCCCGTCATACGCATCCGCCGGGAAGACGATTCCTTTTACCTGACCTACAAAGGCAAAGGTCTGATGGCGCGGGAAGAATACAATCTTCCGCTCGACAAATCTTCCTATGAGCATCTTCTCCCGAAAGCGGACGGAGCCTGCATCTCCAAAAAACGGTATCTTATCCCGTGCCCGCCCTATACGATAGAGCTGGACATTTTCGCAGAACCGTTTGCCCCGCTCATCATCGCCGAAGTGGAATTTCCTTCCGTGGAGGAAGCGAACGCCTTTGTCCCCCCGGAATGGTTCGACCGGGATGTGACGCACGACCCGGCATATCAAAACTCCAATCTCAGCAAAAGGACAGGCTGATATTCAGCCTGTCCTTTTCAATACAATGTTTCCTTAATCCAGCTTCCAGATATCTCTGTTATACTCTGCGATCGTTCTGTCGGAGGAGAAAAATCCTGCCTTTGCGATATTTACCGCCATCATGCGTTTCCACTTTGCACGGTCTTCATAATCGGCAAACATCCGGTCCTTGACCTTGATATAATCTTCCAAATCCAGAAGCGTCATAAACCAGTCCTTGTTCAACAGCTCATTGTAAAGCCGTTCCAGATTTTCCCTGCTGCCTGCCGCCATCGCCTGCTCCCCGACGATGAAATCCACCGCTTCCCTGATGACCGGGCTCTTTTCATAGTACTCTTTTGACACATAATCCGCCTTTTCGTAATGGCTGATGACCGCTTCGCTGTCCGCACCGAAAATATAAATATTATCGTCCCCGACCAGCTCGTGTATCTCCACATTTGCGCCGTCAGCCGTTCCGAGCGTTACCGCGCCGTTGAGCATCATCTTCATATTTCCCGTGCCGGATGCCTCCTTGGATGCCAGCGATATCTGCTCGGAAATATCGGCTGCCGGAATGAGCTTTTCCGCATAGCTTACATTATAGTTTTCTACCATCACGACCTTCATGAAGTCTTTTACATCAGGATCGTTATTTACGATCTGCTGCAGCACGAGGAGCAGATGGATGATATCCTTCGCGATGACATATGCCGGGGCAGCCTTTGCGCCGAATAAAAAGGTGAGCGGACGCGCCGGTCTTTTCCCTTTTTTTATCTCCAGATATTTGTGGATGATATAGAGCGCATTCATCTGCTGCCTCTTGTACTCATGCAAACGTTTTATCTGGACGTCGAATATGGAATCCGGATTGAGCGTTTCTCCCTCTTTTTCCAGGATATACTCTGCCAGGATGCGCTTTTTCTCTTTTTTTATCTCGAGCAGACGGTCCATAAACGCTTCGTCGTCCACATATTCCATCAGCTTTTCCAGTTTTCCGGCGTCCTTTTTATAATCCGTTCCTATCGTCTCATCTATCAGCGCCGTCAGCTCCCTGTTGCAGGATAACAGCCATCTGCGGAAGGTGATACCATTTGTCTTATTGTTGAACTTTTCCGGATAAATCTCATAAAAAGGATGCAGCTCTGTCTCTTTTAAGATTTCCGTATGGATGGCAGCCACGCCGTTTACAGAAAAGCCGTAGTGGATATCCATATGCGCCATATGGACGCGTCCGTCTTTGTCGATTATCTGCACGCGCGGGTCGCTGTATTTTCTCGCCACGCGCACGGACAGCTCTTTGATAATGGGGACGAGCTGGGGAACGACCTTTTCCAGATAGGAAAGCGGCCATTTTTCCAGCGCTTCCGCCAGTATCGTATGGTTCGTATAGGCGCAGGTGCGGCTCACCACCTCTATCGCCTCATCCATCGTAAACGCCTTGTCATTTACAAGAATCCTTATCAGCTCCGGGATTATCATGGACGGATGCGTATCATTTATCTGAATGACCGCATGCTCATACAGCTTTCTTAAATCATGATGCTTCTCCTTCATCTCCATCAAAATGAGCTGCGCCGCATTGCTCACCATGAAATACTGCTGATAGATACGCAGCAGATTTCCCGCCTCATCCGAATCATCGGGATATAAAAACAGCGTCAGGTTCTTTTCTATCTCTTCTTTATCGAAGGAAATCCCGTCCTTCACAATGCTTTCGTCCACGCTCTCCACATCGAACAGGCGAAGCTTATTTATCCCGTTTTCATAACCTATCACATCGATATCATACAGTCGGGATGTCACTTTTTTATCCCCGAAAAAGACGTCGAACGACACATCCGTCCGGTTCAGCCAGGAATCATTCTGAATCCAGTCGTTCTTTTCCTCCGTCTGAAGCCTGTTTTCAAATACCTGCTTAAACAGACCGAAATGATAGTTGAGGCCGATCCCCTCGCCGGGAAGCCCCAGCGTCGCGATAGAATCCATAAAGCACGCTGCAAGACGTCCGAGACCGCCGTTTCCAAGGGACGGTTCAGGTTCTATTTCTTCTATCCTGGAAAGCTCTTTTCCCCTGTTTTTCAAAATTTCCTCCACCTTGTCATAAATGCCCAGATTGATAAGGTTGTTGGACAGCAGCTTTCCTATCAGGAATTCCGCCGAAATATAGTAGATTTTTTTGTCTCCGTCGTTCGGTATCGTCGCCCTTTCCATCCCTTTTACAAGACTGAGCAATACCACATAGGTTTCTTCATCCGTCGTCTCTTCCAGCCTTTTCCCGAAGAGCCTCTGTGACAGGTCTTCCAGCCCTGCTTCTATCCTCTGCTCCATAATCTCTCTCTGTATCGTTTCCTCAAGCTTCATAATATCCTCCGTTTCTGCCGTCCTGCGGCTCATCTCATCATATCTTCATAGCGCATCCGCACAAGCTCATAGCCAAGTACGGTATTCCTTCCCGTATCTCCGTGAAGCAGCCGCTCCATCTCATCCACAGCGACGGCGGAGATTTTTGCAAAATCCTGTTTCACCGTGTTCATTTGCTTTCCCGCATAGCTCATGAGCGGTATCCCGTCAAATCCACATACCGGGTGAAATACGTCCAGCTCCATCAGCGCGCGCATCGCCCCTATCGCCATCAGGTCGGACGCGCACACGAATACGTCTGTCCTGTCTTCATAGGCAAAAGTCAGCTCCCTCGCCTTTTTTTCGCTGAAATCCCCGTATTCCACGGTCAGCTCCAGCCCGAGCTCCTCTGCCAGCTCCTTCATCCCCTCTATCCTTTCGCCGGTCACAAAGGCATCCTTTTGCCCCGCGATATACAGTACCCGGCGGCAGTCTTTATTGCCGAGCACCGTCTTTTTCGCAATATCATACTGCGCTTTTTTCTGGTCTATCCATACCGACGACGTATTTTCATCACAAAACGGCGTATCCACCGCGACGGTTTTAAAAACACCCGAATCGATAAGCTCCTTTAACAATATGTCCCGTCTGCTCATCCCGTAAACAATGATTCCCTCGATACTCTGCGCCTTCAGATAGCCAATGGCATCTGTCAGGCTCTTATCCTCCAGCATCGAGAAAAACAGCGTTACCGCATCCAGTTTTTTCTCCTTTGCCCTCTGTATGGCCCCCGACAGATACTGCAGATTCACTTCATCCACCGCCTGCCCCGGGCCTTTCAGATTCAAAAGCAGGGCTATCCTGCCGGACTGCTTTGACGACAGCGCCGCCGCCACCGCGTTCGGCGTATAGTTCAGTTCCTGAATGGCACGGTTTACACGGCGCTTTGTTTCTTCGCTGACGCCGGCATAGCCGTTTAACACCTTTGAGACTGTAGAAATGGCTACGTCCGCGTGCTTTGCCACATCCTTGATGGAAGCCACACCACTCCCCCTTTCTCTTAACGCGCATGTAACAAGGTTTTCCGCAAACTAAAAGGAAAACGTTTTCTAAACACAAGAACATCATAGTTCAGAAAACGTTTTCCGTCAATATCACTTTCTTAAAATTTATGTAAGATTTTTGTGTTCCGGCGTTCTCGTCTGTTCGCCGCCTTCCATTAGCTTCAGGTAATTCCCTTTATCGATATGCATCATCGTTATCTGATTCTGGTGACGCCGGAAGCCATATACACAATCCACATTCCGTATGAGTGACTGAAGACGCTCATCCGGTACACAGACGATGAGCTGCAGCTCCATCTGCCGCGCATACTTTAAGCACACCGCGCTCCGCTCCTGATCCATCTTGGAAAATGCCTCGTCCAGAAGCACAAGCCGTATGCGGCTGTCCCGGTTCGTCTGCTGCATATAAAGCATCGCAAAACCTGCCAGTAGAGCTACATATTTGGGATTCTGTCCCTCACCGCCGGAATCCCGTCCTGCCATGTCGTCTACAAAATTTTCCCGTATCACATTTCCCTCTTCATCCGTCACCTGCTCGTACATGGAAAAGGAAAGATAATTCCGGTAATCCGCATACTGCTCCATCTCCCTGCGGTGCTGCTCCAATGCCTGCTCATCGCCGCTCTTTGCAGGCATGAACTTATCCGTCAGAAGCTTTATCTTTTCTTCATATTTCTGATAAAAGCTATCCTCTCCAAGGGAAAGCTGTCCTTCAAATCCGTCATTGTCCAGATTTTTGCTGTCCAGCTCCTGTGCCATCAGCATTTCATAGAACTGTCCGTTTTCATTACGGGCGGGCTCTATCTTTATCTGATAGGTACTGTCCGAAAAGTTTGTTTTCTTCAGCAGCCTGTTGATTTCAAAGGCATGGCGTTTTGCTGCCTTGATATCTCCGTGTATCGTAGCGATCACATTTTCCCGGAGGCTTCTGTATATAAGATCACACTGCTTTTCAAACTCGATGCGGTATTTCGGCTCAAAATCCGTCCGGTACTGCTCCAACAGCCGCTCGTAGGCTTCATTGCTCTTTTCCGTACCTGAAAAACCACTGGACGGAAACTGCACGATATAGGCGCTGCGCGCCCGTCCCAGCGCTTCTGCCTGCTCTTCCTCCCTCTTTAAAAGAGCATCTATCCCCGCATTTTTCTGCATTTTTAAGGATTGGGCTGAGCGCTTTTTCAGAGACTCCTTTATTTCCGCTTCTATGCTCTTATCCGGCGTATAACCGAGCTTCATTTCCTCAAGAGACTGTCTCTTAACATCTATTTCGCCCCGGATACGCTCCTTTGTCCCTACCTGACGGGTCATCTCATTTTGTATGAGCATTGCTTCATTTTTCAGGCTGTTCCGCCGGCTGCGGAGCTCTTTTTCCCGTTCCTCCAGTTCTTTAAAGCGTCCTTCCCTAAGACGCGCTATCTCCTGCTCAAGCGCATCCTTTTCTGTGAGCACCTCTTCCAGCTCCCGTGCTGATGAGGACAAACGCTCAAGATACTCGGGATCGTCCTTTAGGCTCTCCATTTCACGGGCAGTCTTTAAGCCGCAGCTTACACGCTCGCTTTCCTCCAGCTCTTTGGAAAGCTTTGTCACGTCTTCCTCATATTCTGCAAGACGTGCGCGGGAAACCTTGCCGCCGATGCATGCGCCGAGCGTATAATCCTTCTTTTTCAAATGTCTGAAAATAAAATTGCTGTAGGAATAGCAATCCGGCGTCACGCCGTCCCTTACCTGCTCCAGCTCCTCTACAGAACGGCATTTCACGATGCGGCCCAGATAACGCTTCAGGCAGCTGTCCACCCATTCCTCCGAAGCGTGTACGGCTTCATATAAAGAGTCTTCCAGTACGACAGGCTCATTTTTTATGACCGCCGCCGAATCGATCAGTTCTGCTTCCTCAAACTGCTTCATCTCCCGGAAAAGCTTTGCGGCGTCTGCCGATACGTTCGGCTCTGTGACAAGGGAGAGCTTGAGCCTCCCCAGCCGCCCCTCTACCGCATTTTTCCACTCTTCATCCTCAACGTCAAACAGGTCTGCGAAGATAAATACCTTCACCGTCCTGCCGTATACCGCGGAAAGCCGCTTTTCCAGCGCGTTTCTCGCCTTGATGAGCTGCTCGGGATAGGATTTTCTGTTATGCTTCATATCGTCGATGAGCCGCTGCTTTTCCTTTAACTCTCTGGCGATAGCTCTCTGCTCCTCGCGATATGTTTCATATTCCTCTTCAATATTCTGCCGCGCCTCTTCGATACGCTCATGCAGCAAAATACACTGCTGCGCCGTTACCGGACCCGTCCGGAACGTCTCCACCATCTGAAGGAGCCGATTGCTCACATAATCTGTAACAATCTCGTCCGTCTCCCATGCCGAAAGCCCCTGCACGATCCTGCGCCAATGCTCCGCATTGTCCGCCAGCATCCTGCTCCGTTTTTTCAACTCTTCCAGATGCTCCTTTTTACTTCCCAGGTCACTGCTCTTTAAATCGGCGCTCACAACGATAAGCTCGTTTTCCGCCTCCTGCGCAGCCCTGTCCAGCTCCGCCTTTTTGACGCGTTTCTCCTCAATTTCTTTTTCAATACGACTGCAGTCTTCCTTCAGGCTCTCTATCCGTTTTTTTGCATCTTCAATATCAATGCAGCGTACTGCCAGACGGCTTCCCACAATATCTGCACGAGTCAGCGTAAGCCTGTGCCCGGCCTCCCGGATATCGGTCAGCATATCGATCTTTTTTTCCAGAACATCTATCTTTTCCTTGATATCACGATATGCGCCCAGCTGCTCACTGATGGTCTCTATCGTAGAGCTCTCGCTCTTGGGGAACATATAATCTCTTATGAACTGCCCCGTACCGTTGGACATTTTCAGGGCTATTGCGCTCTTTTCCATCGTAATAAAACGATTCCCGTCGATGTAGCCCAAAATTGCATCATACAGTGTGCTCAGATATGCTTCCTTGGAAGGATAGATGCGGTTCAGCTCAGCCCGTGCGCCCGTTTCCTTTGCCCGCTCTGCGACCAGCCTGCGGATATCCTGATTGGAATAGGGATATCCTTCATCTGTCAGATAGCCTCCCTCCGGCATCCTTCCGGAATGGCTGAAATATAAAAATTTCCGTATCTCGGAATCGGTACTCCTTACCTCAAAGGCGATTCCGATACACATCGTCTGTTTCGTTCCCGTATCCAGAATCTCAAGCGCCAGTTCCGAACAAAAATCCTGCCCTTCCCGGTTTGCGGAGCCGTCCTTTTGCTCTCCTCTCAAATAGCTCAAAACGCTTCTTCTGTTTTTGGCGTCATCCGCCGCCTTATTCAAAAAACTTGGAGAAAAGCTTCCGTACAAAACGACCTGTATCGCGTCCATCACCGTAGATTTTCCCGATCCGCTCTTTCCGGAAAAAAGATTTACATATTCATTAAACTCGAGTATCTTATGATCGATTCCTCCCCAGTTATTCAGACACATCCGCGTAAATATCTTCTTCGCCTGCTTCACTGTCGTCCTCTCCTTCCTCCAGCATTTCTTCCATCTCACTGCGGTAACGCTCCACAAGTGCGCTGATATCTGCCGATGAGCAGAAAATATTGACTGTGCTGTAAATATAGATTGGAGTTTCATCCTCCACATTCAGTATCGCACCCGGCAGGTCTATCATTTGATGAGTTTTCATCAGATTTAAAGCCGCCTGCCATTCCTGCCCGGTCAGCTTTCCGGGGATCAGGTTCGTATTTCTTCCGTATTCCCGGATTTCCGAAAGATTTGTGACAGTCGCATGCAACCCCTCTCCCATTATCTTATCCCGGTATATCATTTTCATCAAAAGCAGAAGGCGCGTTGTTGTAAGGCTCATTTTTTCAACGGGCACGCCCTCCCCCGCGATACGGAATATCCTGTCCTGCGGGTCGTGTATCAAGTCGCATCCCAACACCGCAAAGTAATCGGAAATAAATTCCCGATGCCTCGCGCATACCTGATAACGGGCATTGTCCTTTGCAGTCAGCGTTACCGGGTCATATTTTACCTGAAGGATACAGGTCTGCCGGAACAGATCCTGTATCGTCTTTTTTACATTTTCCGCCTCTGCCGGCGATAATCCTTCCAAATATAAAAACATCTTCTCTCCTTATCCGTTCAGGGTAAATCCCGTATAGGTAAAGCCGTCCTTCTGACGTATCTCATCCTTTAACTCTATCCGGTCCTCCTCCAGTCTGTCCTTGGTCGCCTCCTGCCATACAAATAGAAGCTTTTCCAGGTCTTCTACAGAAGAAACCGTTTCCTCCGATACACAGAATGCTCCTCCAAGGCTGTTTTTTTCTCTGAATTCCTCCAGCTCATATCCTGTATACAGCGGTCTTGGCACAAAATCATCCATCTCCAGCGGCTCTGCCTTCGTCGGCTTTACAGGACAAAAGCTGCTTTCCTGCCGCGTCCTCCTGCTGTAGAGGCTGGAATCCGACAAAACGGTAAACGGAGCTGTAACGTGCATACATTCCCTCAGTTTTTCCAGAATCTCGTCTTTTTTCCGGCTCCGTGTCAAAAGGTTTATGAGCACCAGTGTCTGGTCCTCCTGCGCAGAGCCTTCCTGCAGAATATAATGAATACGCGCCAGCGCCCGTCTTGCAAACACCGTTTTCAATTCTATCAGACGGTTATATTTTTTCTCAATAAGGTCAAATTCTCTTTCAGCCTGTACCACAAGCTGCGCCGCCTCCTCGCAGAAGGCAATGCTCCGGCGGAGGCGTTTTACCTGAGGGGATTCCGTGCCCGGCTGTCCTGATTCCATCGGCTGCTCTGCTGCCGTTGGCTGCGCTGATGCTGTTGGCTGCTCTGCTGCTGTCAGCTGCCTTTCCAGCGTCCGGCAAAGCTCCTCCCGGCGCTGCTCATTTTCATTCAAAATATCGCTTATCAGCTCCTTTACCGCCTCTTTGTAGCGGTAAAAGCTGTCCGTTGTCGTCAGTATCGCATATTTTTTACTATCGCTGTTATTTAACTCGCTGACGAGCACTTCCTGTATCCCGATAAAATCCTTCCGGGCGGAAAGCTCATCAAACCATGCCCGCATCCCGTCCTGCATATCGGAAAGCATCTGCCCGAGATTTTTGGACGTCTGCACCGCGCTTTTTAAGATGCTGTTATTTTTCTCCGGGTCGGAATGATAAGTATACAGCGCGCTGTATACCGACAGGATGCTCTCCCGCTCTCGGCTCTCATCCTCCTGTCCCAGCCGTTCAAACAGCTCCACATACATACGGCTGTACTCCGGAAAGGAAATGATGTAGCAGTTTAATCTTTCATCGAAATCACTCGACAGCCAGCCCCACTTCACAAGCCTGTCCAGCACCGCCGACGGCGTAAGCCCTAAAAACCCGCTCTCATCCGCCCGCTCCGTTTCATCCTCCCACCAGACCAGATTCACCTTTGCTATCGTCTCCGCCAGAATGCTTTTGCATTCTGCATCCGTCAGCTGCGAAAGGGCATACGCTTCCCGGCTTGTGCGGTACAGGTCTGTCAAAAGCTGCATATAGTAATCCATGTTCTGGGTCCGGAATAATTTATAAAAATCCTTTGGTATCTTTTTTTTGAGAATCATGTATTTGCCTGTGTCCTTCTCGTTATCACTTTATGATGTCTATTTTCGCGGTAAAAGTTTATTATATCATAAGATTCGGGAATTTGACAAACCGGATTTTATTTATTGTTATTTTCTATCAATCCCCAAGACATCATAGTATTCATCACTATACTCAATGCCACTATTGTCAAAGCGAGATTGCAGTTCTTTTACATAGTCATAAGGGTTATCAATAGGTGAAATTTCTAACTCTGTTTCAAGATAACTTAATGTCGCTTTCTGTTCTTCTGTGCGGATTGCTTCTTCCTCTTTGAGGTGTTTTGCAAATTTGCCTTTGTCCATCCAAATAATCTGCTCAATAGGATTAGTAGAACCACAAGCAAGAATAAGTCTCATAAAATCCTCAAAGGTTCTTGCCAGCGGATAAACAAAAACATCTGCACAAGTATCAGGATTGCAGGCAAAAACCATTTCCCCATACGGCTCAATAAAGCAATACATAATACTTCCTTCAAATCCTATTGCCTTTGCATTGGTCGGATAGCAGAAGTAAGAATAAATATCTTCAACTTGTTCAAGACAAATCAAAGAGCCATTTATATTCAGTTCTCTGTATTGGTCAAAAAGTGTTTCCATTTTATCACACTCCTTTATCAAATTAGACTTTATCATGCTTTCACAGTAATACTATCTCTATAACTCTCTGCAATGTTACGGCAATACTCCGATATCCATCCTTGATTTTCTGAAATCCTCTGTTTTAGCTGTTCTGAAACTGAAATGACCTTTTGATACTGCTTACTGTTGATTATTCCATCAGAATATGCTTTTTCAAGTTCATCTCTATCATCCTCGACCACCTGACCGCTATCAGAAACGAGCAAATCTAAAAACATATCATTATAAAAGGGAATTCCGTCCGCATCAACACCTATACCATCTATCAAATCTATATACCACAATAGCGGAACATCATTTCTATCCATATACATCGTTATAGCATAATCTCTGTAAACTTTCCTGTCCGGATGTCCTTAAATCCTGCCACCTTTCCTCCCGTTTTAAAAAATCCAGTCCTTTTTATTTCCTCTTCTCTATCCATAAACAGATAAGAGCTGCCGTCATCAGATAAATAACAAGTATCACACACTCTAAAGCCAGCGTGTAATAAGGACGCGGATAAAAATTTGCCAGCGATGTAACGACAAATCTGACCGGGAAATACGTCCCTAACCATGCTGAAATTTTATAAAACTTTTTACGAAATCCCCTCGTGGTTTCATCTGCTTCGCTTTTTTTCTTTTGATATCCATATTCAAATCCGCCTATAACCGCAACAAACGGCAGGAAGCTGAGGACGCCAAAAAATTCACTTTGCAAAATGAACGTTGTCATGAACTGAATGAGCGCTGTCATAACCTCAAGCGTTACCATAAATATCATAATCTGGTGAATGCCGTCTTTTTTTGTTTCCTTTACCTTTGGCAGGTCGTTATCACTTTCATATTCATCATTCAAAAGATAATCTGTTGTAACTCCAAACAGCTTGCTAAGCTGAAGAACATTCGTAACATCCGGCAGTGCCGCTGCTCCTTCCCACCGCGAAATCGCCTGTCTGGATACATTCATTTTTTCAGCCAGTTCCTCCTGGGTCCATCCATTTGATTTTCTAAGTTGGATTATCTTATCTGACAGCTTCATAATAATCTCCTTTCTCTTCTGCCATAAGGGCTGTTTGTAACGCTCCGGCACAAATAGCCGTGTGAAAACCAAGCCCCTTTGCTCTGATGATTCCATTATATCCAAAACCCCTGTTTAACGCTATCACACCAGCTTTACATTTCCGCAACATGACTTTACATCGCTGTAAACCTCCGGTCTTATCAACACAATAAGGTCAGGAGCTGTCTATTTTCCGACATCCCCTGACCTTACCTGTTTCACTATAACTAACTCACTTATGATTTAGGACAGTACCCTTTTTACCACATGGGGCGTACGATAAGTCGCATTGGATATCCTGATACCCGTTCTCGGATTGCTCGCATGGATGACCTGCCCGTTCCCGATATAAATCGCCACATGATTTATCGTGCCGTTCTTTGCATAAAAGACAAGGTCGCCCGGCAGCGCTTCGGAAAGGCTGACCTTTGTGCCCTGCTGCGCCTGACTGCCCGAATAATGCGGGAGGTTCACGCCGTATTTTTTCATGATGCTCATAACAAACCCGGAACAGTCCGCCCCGTTCGTCAGGCTCGTTCCGCCCCAAACATAAGGATTTCCCAAAAACTGCTTCGCATAATTGACCAGGTCGACACGCACATCCGAAACACCCTGCCCGTATTTCAGTTCCGTCATGCTCACCGCCTTTTCCAGCTTCTTGGCGATATCTACATATTCTTTGGAAACAAACGCCTCCTCATCGTCCAGCATGATCTTGACCCACTCGTCCTGTACTTCCACGACTTCCAGCTCCTCGCCTTCCGCCACCTGTGTGATCACCGGCGCGTCGAGACTGGCTTCCTCGCGCACGCGCAGACCGCCGGAATTGCATACTGCCATGTCAGCAGCTTCCCGATCTGCAAGCTTCGTTGCCTCAGCCCCCGTCAGCATATAATCGGCGCGCACATAGCCTGTCACCTTGCCGGACTTTATCTGATACCAGCCCTCTTTCTCAGAAATCACTTCTGCTCCGGCGTTTTTAGGAAGCTTCCCTACAAGCTCTCCTGTTTCCGAAGGCTCCTTACGGATATTTAAGTAGTCATTCACCTTCGCCACGCCCAGATTTTCATATCCATATATTTTCCTGCGTTCTTCCTTTGCTACCTCGGCTGCCGCCAGACATTCCCCGGCATCCACTGTACTGTCCAGAAGCTTGCCCACACCCGCCGACTGCACTGCTGTACGGACTGTTTTCCCGGCTGAACCTGCATTCACTGTCATCCCTGCGAACATAACGCAGACCACAACAGTCAGTCCAAGTTTTCCGATTTTTCGCATTCTTACTCTCCTTTTTCTTCGGCGGCCGG
>UQDA01000036.1 GCA_900539715.1 uncultured Lachnospiraceae bacterium
GCAACGAGCGCGCCGTATTTGGAGCCGCGCCTCCTGCCGATTGCGTCTATCTCATCAATAAAAATAATGCACGGGGCATTCTTTGTAGCCTCTTTAAACAGGTCGCGCACGCGGGATGCGCCCACGCCGACATACAGCTCGATAAAATCAGAACCTGTCAGCGAAAAGAACGGTACCTTTGCTTCGCCTGCCACGGCCTTCGCCAGCAGCGTCTTACCTGTTCCGGGAGGTCCCACCAAAAGCGCTCCCTTCGGCAGCTTAGCTCCTATCTTCACATAACGCTGGGGATTATGCAGAAAGTCCACGACCTCCTGCAAAGACTCTTTCGCCTCGTCTTCGCCTGCCACATCCTTGAATGTAATGCCGGTCTCTTTCTGGACATATACTTTGGCATTGCTCTTGCCGACGCCCATCGGGCCGCCGCTTCCGCCCATCCTGCGGAACAGAAAGCTCAGCAAAATCCACATGACCACGATAGGAAGCACATAGGTCAGTATCATCGTCAGTATCAGACCGGAGCCGTCCGGTACGATCTTGCCGTAGCTTTCCACTTTATTTTCTTCCAGATATGCCGAAAGCACATCGTCCGACTGCGCCTTACCGGTATAATAGCTCACCTGCGGAGCCGTATTAAACAATGTATCCGGTTTCTCTGCCTTGGGCTTGATGTATATCGTCTCATCGTCCCATGTGACTTCCTCTACCTTACCGCTCTCTACCATCTCCTGAAACTTCCCGAAGGGAACTTCCTGATTGGTCGCATTGTTGATCATCTTCATAAACAGACTCATGGAAACCAGCGTCACGACCGCCGCCACCGCCAGAAGTATCAGACTCGTACGCTTCGGATTATTCTGTCCCGGCCCTCCGGGTCCCTGTTGCCCTCCGCCGCCGTTTCCATTTCCATTTCCATTTCCATTGGATCCTCCATTATTATAAGGGTTAATATTATTATCCATTTGTTAACCTTTCTTTTTCGTATATCTCTTTCTGTCACACTGATAATTTTCCGTTTTACAGCTTCAGCAGTATCATAATTATAGACATTCTAATAGAAGAAATCAATAGCTAAAGTATGAAATTACTGTGGCTTCAAAGCTCCGCGATATCCGAATATTGAGACGGATTGTTGGAGCGTGAAACGCGAAACAATCCGTAGATATCGCAGTTGGGGGTTTTTGCCCCCAACATCATATAAAAGATATAAAAGATTTTTTAAGAAGCTCTGGATTTTTTCCCGTCTGCCGTTATATAATCAATAACAGTATCTATGCCCTGACGCAGACAGGGAAAATTCAAACAGAAGAACTGCGCAGCCTGCCGCATCCGGCAGGACCGACGCAAACACACAGGGAGTTTTTACATGAATATTGGATTTGATAATCAGAAATATCTGCAGATGCAGTCCGAGCATATCCGCCAGCGGATATCCATGTTCGGAAACAAGCTCTATCTGGAATTTGGAGGGAAGCTTTTTGACGACTACCATGCCTCAAGAGTCCTTCCCGGCTTTGAGCCCGACAGTAAGCTCAAAATGCTCCTCCAGCTCAAGGATCAGGCGGAGATAGTCATTGCCATTTCCGCAGGCGCGCTGGAAACGAACAAAACACGCCGCGACCTCGGACTTACCTATGACCTTGAGGTGCTGCGGCTGGCTGAAGCCTTCCGCAAAATCGGCCTGTACGTCGGCAGCGTCGTTATCACACAGTACGCCGGACAGCCCGCAGCCGATCTTTTCCGCAAAAAGCTGGAGACCCTCGGCATCCGCTGCTACGTCCACTATGTGATAGACGGCTATCCTACCAATGTCGAAAAAATCGTCAGCCCTGAAGGCTACGGACGCAACGACTATATCGAAACGAGCCGCCCGCTCGTCGTTGTCACCGCACCCGGCCCCGGCAGCGGCAAGATGGCCACCTGCCTTTCCCAGCTCTATCACGAGCATCTGCGCGGCGTGAACGCAGGCTATGCCAAATTCGAGACGTTCCCGATATGGAACCTGCCCTTAAAGCATCCCGTAAATCTGGCATATGAAGCTGCAACAGCGGATTTAAACGACGTCAATATGATAGACCCCTTCCATCTGGAAGCCTATGGCGTCACCACGGTCAACTATAACCGTGATGTGGAGATATTCCCCGTCCTGAGCGCTATCTTTGAAGAGATACTTGGAGAATGCCCTTATAAATCCCCTACGGATATGGGCGTAAATATGGTAGGCAACTGCATTATCGACGATGAGGTGTGCCGCGAAGCCTCCCGCCAGGAGATAATCCGCCGTTATTATAACTGTCTCTGCGATTTAAAACGAGGCAATTCCACTCCGTCCGTTTTATATAAACTCGAGCTTTTAATGAAACAGGCAGGCATCACCGTGGCAAACCGCCGCGTTATCGCAGCCGCAATGGAGCGCGAATCCCTCACCGGAGCTCCCGCTGCCGCGATAGAACTGCCCGACGGCACGCTCGTGACAGGAAAGACCACCTCCCTTTTGGGAGCCTCCTCTGCCTGTCTGCTCAATTCCCTGAAAATACTGGCTGGTATTGACCACGAGCTGCATCTCGTATCCCCGGACGCCATCCGTCCTATCCAGTCCTTAAAAACAGATTACCTCGGAAGCCAGAATCCCCGTCTTCACACCGACGAGATACTCATTGCGCTCTCCATCAGCGCGGCTACCGATGAAAATGCGGCCCGCGCACTGGCTGCGCTCCCGCTTCTGAAAGGCTGCGAGGTACACTCTTCTGTCCTTCTTTCTTCTGTTGACGAGGGTATGTTCAAAAAGCTCGATATGCATTTGACCTGCGAACCCAAGACCGAAGATAAGGAAACCGCTCAGGAATCCTGAGCACATTCATCTAACCGCATTCCGAATATTCAATATCCTGCAAAAAGCTCCGGATATCCGCCTCAATGGCAGATGCCCGGAGCTTTTATAAGCTTAACACATCAAACTGTTATGATAATTTCTTCAGATAATGCCCTACGACCGTCACTCCTTCGTTTAAAACGATAAATGCCTGAGGATCGTGCTTATTCACAATTTCCTTCAACCTCGGCAGTTCATATTTGGAAATCAATATATAAAGCATGTTCGACTTCTCGTTTGTATATGCCCCCGTGCTTTCCAGCCTCGTAATACCGCGGTTGAGCTTTTGGAATATCTCGTTTTCCAGTTCTATGTCATCCTTTTTCGTAATTATCCGGACTTCCACATTGATATTCTGGGAATGCTCATGATCTACCGCAAACGCACTGACTGCCGCATAGATGAGGGAGTAAATGACTGTCCCCACATTAAACAGGAACAGACATATCCCGTACAGGACTCCGTTTGCTATCAGATTGACCTTGCCGACGCTCAGATTCTTTTTCCATTTTAAAAGCAGCAGGGCGATGATATCCGTACCTCCCAGCGAACCTCCCATCCGCAATGCCGTTCCCATGCCAAATCCGCACATCAGTGCACCTATCACAGTGCTCCCCAGAACATCATCCGGCAAAAGCGTTTCCGCCGGTATCGGTATCAGAGACAAAAACAACGTCACTGCCGTCAGACAGCATATTGTTTTCGCAAAAAAACGCTTTCCGATGTCCTTCATACTCAAAAGCAATACCGGAATGTTTACAGCATAATAAATAAGACCGGCAATATCAAACTGCACAGGGATATGCAGATATGATACGAGCAGCGTACGGATAATCTGGGCAAATCCCATGACACCCCCGCTGTAAAGCCCTGCCGGTACAACAAACAGATTCACCCCGGCAGAATAAATGGCAGCTCCGCAGACAGCAAGGGCAAGCTGTTTGCTCTGCTCCTTCATCTCGACGCTCATTGTCTGCAAATGTTCTTTTGTATTTCCCACAACGCCCTCCTCGCCCTCGGCATCTCCTCATCCGGCAGGCATACCACGTTTTTTCACCTTTATTTTACTATTCATGCACCTGACTTTCAACTCCCAAAATACATTCGCGTACAAAAAACGCGTTTTTCCCGGGTATCGCATCCCTGAAAAAACGCGCTTTTTCCACAAGTCCTGAAAAGCCCCCGCCGAACCCGTTCACCGGAAACATCTCATCGACTTATCCTTCTCTGCCTATCCTTCCCAAAAACGTCAGCAGATAAATGCCGCAGATACCGACCAGCACATAAATAATCCTGCTGACCCAGCTCATATCTCCGAATATCAGCCTTACCAAATCCAGCCGGAACAGCCCTACAAGGCCCCAGTTCACCGCACCGATAAATACGACGATCAGTGCGATATAATCCAGCGTCCTGCTCATCATGCAGCCTCCTTTCAGACAAATTAACTAAATGAGTTATCCGTCTTCTCCAGTATTTCCTCAAAGAATATTTTTATGCATCTTTTATAAAATGACAAAGGCGCTGGAAAGGTTTCCTGCCGAATGATATAATACCGAAGACAGACAATCTTTACCCTCAGTGTACAAGGGTATCATTTTATAAAGGAGATTTTTCAAAATGGACAATATGTATGAACAGCGTCTAGAGCGCGTATGCGCCCGCCTTTCCGAAAAGGGACTTTCACAGATGATCGTCTGCGACCCTTTGAGCATCCGCTACCTGACCGGAGTGTGGGTAGAGCCCTTTGAACGGCTCTATGTCCTTTATCTGCACACCGGCGGACAGCATCGCTTTTTTCTGAACACCCTGTTTGTAGTGCCGGATACCGGAATTCCCTGCACATGGTTTTCCGATACGGATGACGGTATCGCCATCCTTTCCGGACTCGTAGATAAAACTGCGGATATTGGCATCGACAAAAACTGGCCCGCCCGTTTTCTGCTATCCCTCATGGCGCACAATCCCGGCGTGCATTATGTCGATTCTTCCGACTGTATCGACAGCGTGCGCGCAGTCAAGGATGATTTCGAGCGTCAGAAAATGCGTGAGGCTTCCCTTTTAAACGACGCCTGCATGGAAAAGATATCCTCCCATATCAAAGCCGGGATGACCGAACTGGAATGCGCCGAATATGTCCGCTCCCTTTATAAGGAAGCCGGCTGCCGTGAAAGCTTTTCAACCATCGTTTCTTTTGGTGCAAACGGCGCAGACCCCCACCATGAACCGGACGGTACCGTTCTTCATCCCGGAGACGGCATCGTCATTGACATGGGATGTGAAAAGGACGGCTACTGCTCCGACATGACCCGGACCTTTTTCTGTCAGTCTGCAGACCCGGACTATACCACCATTCATGACATCGTCCGCACTGCCAACGAAGCCGCCGAAAAGCTCGTCCGTCCCGGTGTTCGTTTCTGCGACCTTGACAAGGCGGCAAGGGACATTATTTCTAATGCCGGATACGGCGAATATTTTACGCACCGTCTCGGCCACTCCATCGGCATGAAAGAACATGAAGCAGGAGATGTCAGCCAGTCCAATACCGATGAAATCCGCGAAGGGATGACTTTTTCTATCGAACCGGGTATTTATCTGCCCGGAAAATTCGGAGTTCGCATAGAAGACCTCGTCCTCGTCACCGCTGACGGCTGTGAGGTCTTGAATCATGTCGATAAGCGCTGGAAAGTAATCGGCTGAATTTTATACTGTTTGGACAAAAAATATTTTTTGACCCTTTTTTTCTTTCCCTTTATTCGGTACTCTAAATATGGTAAAGTATCATATATGATGTTGGGGGCAAAAACCCCCAACTGCGATATCCGAATATTGGGTCGGGTCAATAAGTCATAGAACCACTCCCGTGCAAACATGTCGTGTTTCATGACTTTCGACCCTGATATCTTATATATATGAGTTCTAAATGAAAAGAGGGGTTTGAGATGACCAAAAGTGATGTAACGCGCGGACTGATAGATTTTGCCGTCAGTCAGTGTCTGAAAAATATGAAAAACGATTCCCGGCGAAGCCTGCGCCGTTTAAATGACCTCGGTCTTCAGGCCGCCAAGGGACGCTTTCAATCCGAGCTGTTCTTTCTGTTCCAGCGGATGCTGAATAACGATAACAGTCCCTATTATGAAATGCTGGACAAAATCCTTTTCACGACCGATACCGCCTTTCTGAAAGATTTCGGCATCAACCTTGGCTATAATGCGTGGACGCTGGGCGCTGCACAGCTCCGCCGCAGTGCTGAAAATAATCGCCTTCCGCTCTCATGGCTGACAGAACTAAAGCCTGCCGCTTCTATAGATGCGCTCTCTTCGCAGATTTCCAGAGAACGTGAAAACGGCAGATTTGCCTTCCTCGCTTCCCTTCCCGAAGAGGGGATAGGCTCAGGAACCGGTCTGTTTACTCTGTTCAGACGTTTTCATGACTGTGATTTTCTTCTCAATCCCGGATGGACAGGCTGCTCACTTTCTTCCGGGCAGCTTGAAGAAGCCGTACGCTGCACCAACCTGCTCTTCCTCCTGCCCTTCGGTTCCATTGAATGCCGTAGGCTCGCGGAAAGACTGCTGGCGTTTAAGCGTACGTTTATCGTAACATATACTTATGAAGAAAAGGATTTTGACGAGCTTCTTTCTCCTGAACATATTGAGGAGCTGCTCTCCTGGGGCAGTCCGCTCTTAAGCTTCCTCCCCTCCCCTGCGTGCAGCGCG
Source organism: uncultured Lachnospiraceae bacterium (assembly GCA_900539715.1). GTDB lineage: Bacteria > Bacillota > Clostridia > Lachnospirales > Lachnospiraceae > Gallintestinimicrobium. The sequence continues at coordinate 6,586 of UQDA01000036.1, forward strand.
CAGACCCGCAAAGCTGTAGATGAGGCCATTCTGGATGCCCGGATGCAACAGAAATTTCCCGCTCTCCTCATCCACTGGCAGGAGGATATCGACCGCATCAGCAATATCCTTTCTTCTCCTGCCCAACATACTTTTGCAGATTCTCTCAAGACAGCTTCTGTTAAATAATGAATCGCCGAATATAAAAAGACACGTCAGAAGATATCCTCTGATGTGTCTTTCTGTATTCTTTATTCTTCCTGTCGGCTCTCCCATTCCGGCTCCACCGTTTCCTGCATGCCTGCAATTCCCTGCTCTGCCAGCACCTTTTTTGCCAGCCCCATAAAAATCCCGTGCAGGTCCTCCGCAAACTCATCCGGTCCGATATCGTTCCCCTCCCGCAGCCAGTATATCAGCTCCTCTAAAAGCATCGCGCTGAAAAGTCCTATATAAAAATCCTTCTTCTCGTTCTCTTCCTCCACCATATTGTTGGAAATGAACACGAGCACAGGCTTTAACATTCCGCAGAAATACTCCCTGAATGAATTCTGCCCTTCCACATCGAGGGCATTCTGATAAAAACGGCGCTCCGCATCAAAGTGCCGACACAGCGCCACCAGCATATCCCATGGGCTGCGGCAGGAATCCCAATCCATACGCCCGATAAAATCCACATAAAAAATCCAGTTTACCAAATCGTATTTGTCCCGGAAATGATAATAAAAACTCTTCCGGTTCATGCCGCAGTCTTCGCAGATATCTCCCACACTTATCTTGGAAAAAGGATTTTTGCTCATCAGCTTTTTCATGGAAGCTGCCAGAGCGTTTTTCGTAATATTGGAATCCGCCATAATCTTTTATACCTCTGACTATTCCATGCAGCCTGCCTTCTTATATCCGGCAGCGTTTCAGCAACGCGATACCTGTCGGATACGGTCCCGTGTGTACACCGATCGTTGCACCCACGTGGAACAGCTCATAACGCCTTATCTGATCTTCTTTATCCTTAAATGCAGCCTTTACCTGTTCTTCAAACTTTTTAAATTCTTCCTGATCAAGCCCCGACGCCAAAGCAAAACGATATTCCGACAGATCGATATGGTCAGCCTCGATATAGGCTTTTGCCTTCTCAATGACCGCCTGCAGGGATTTCTTTCTTCCCCTGCTCACCCCCGCCGAAACGAGTTCACGGTTCACATACTCTATCAAAGGCTTTATCTTCAATACATTGCCTATCGTTGCCGCCGCCCTGCCTATCCTGCCGCCATGCTGAAGATAGTCAAGATCGTTCGTTGTAAAAAAGATGCGCCCTGTAGAACGTATCTCCTCCAGGAGCTTTACGGCTTCCTTCAGCTCCAGCTCTGCGCCCCGGAGCCGGCATGCCTCCTCCACAAGCATCCCCTGCAAAAGCGTCACGAGCTCCGAATCCAGAATCTCAATCTGTGCCTCCGGATAATCTTCCAGAATCTGATTTTTCGCATTCATGGCAGACTGGATGGAACCGGAAAACGCGCTGTTCAGACAGATACATAAGATCGGAACATTATCTTTTACATATTTTTCAAAAACATCTGCGTAATCCTGCACCGATGGCATTGAGGTCTTCGGGAATTCCCCTTCCCTGTCTGCCATCTGCTGATAAAAATCTTCTACGCTGACATCTACGCCCTCTCTCATATAATTTGCTTCTTCAAAAGAAACATAAAACGGAACAACGTCCACACCCAGCTCCTGAATCCGCTCCTTTGGCAGGTCGCATGAACTGTCACTGATAACCTGAAATCTCATAAACTCTCCTGTTCTTGTCTATCTCTTATAATCGGTCAAACCATCCTTCAGCTGCTCCCCAAACTCTGCCGGAGTCAGCTCACGGTTCTTCATCTTCTCCATCTCATCTGCTTTTACACCGACAAGCTGGATCAGCTGCACCTTTCCGAACGGGGATGCAATCGTCCCGAGTTCATCTTCTTTCGTGATAAATCCCATCAGCCCGGACTTTCCTGCCGCATCAAAGCCTTTCTGCTGACCCATTGCCAGAAACTGCCCCGGCAAAAACTGATGCCCGTTGTTGACCGTAATCCCTGCCATCATCTGCAAAAGGCTGCACATGTGACGTACCTCAAGCGCCGGATTTACCAGCCCTTCTTTTTTGAGCTTCACTGTCAGCTCGAAACCATATCCGCTTCTCTCCGGATTGCCGTTCTGCTTCTCATACAATTCGGACAGTCCGTATGTCACAAAATGAAAATATTCGCCGCCGTTATAAATGCTCACGCCGTCCAAAGGTCCTGCCTCCCCCGGCTTAAAGCTCGCATAGCATCCAAAATGCGCAGGATTCTTCTGATTCGGATACTTCGCTTCAAAACATCCGGAAATCGCATCCCAGCCGGGTGCTTCCGTATAGAGTACTTCCTCCGCCTCATTCTGAATCATGTGTCCCGGATGGATATGTCCCGCCAGATTTTCTGCTATCTTAACAGCAACCTGTCTGCTGAACTCATCCCCTGCACTTATCTGCTCTACGCTTCCTTTCTGCGGAACAGCGATGTCTGCGACTGTCAGCGGAAAGCTCCTGCGCCCCACGCAATCCGTATAAAATAATCTTTCACCTTTATGGATAGTGCCGCAGGTCAGATAACAGCCAGCCACGAGGCTGCCGTCCTTTAACAAAAATACATTCTCTATGATCGCCTGCGCGAATCCGTCATTTTCCTGATACTGCATCGGAACAATCTCCTTTTTAATAGTCCAGTGTATCCAGATATTTCATATAATTCACAACCATCATCGCAATTTTGAAGGTCATCGCATCCTCAAAAGTACGGATATCCAGACCGGTAGCTTTCTGCAGCTTCTCTATCCTGTAGACAAGCGTATTGCGGTGGATGAAGAGCTGACGGCTCGTTTCCGATACATTAAGGTTATTTTCAAAAAACTTGTTTATCGTTGTCAATGTCTCGTCATCAATGTCGTAAACCTGATTCCCGCCAAATATCTCTTCAATAAATATCCTGCACAGATTTACCGGAAGCTGATAGATAAGACGGCCGATCCCCAGCGTAGAATATGCTATCACATTTTTCTCCGCATAGAAAATACGTCCCACATCCATCGCCATCATCGCTTCCTTATAGGACTTGGATACCTCACGCAGCTCACGTACAACGGTTCCGTAAGAAACACGCACCTTCATCATCGCTTCGCTGTTCATCATATCGACTATCATGTTGGCGGTCTGCTCGAGCGCCTCCGGGGACTCATCCTTTTCCACAGCCTTTATCAGAATGATATTTTTCTCATCCACCGCCGTGATATAGTCGCCGTTCTGGCTGCTGAACAGGCTCTTTAACATCTCTGTCGCGCCGTTGTCCTTTTCCACGCGCGTCTCCACAAGGTAAACGATGCGGGGAGCTTCTACCTCTACATGAAGCTTCTGAGCCCGATTATAAATATCGACAAGAAGCAGGTTATCCAGGATAAGGTTCTGGAAAAAATTGTTCCTGTCAAAGCGCTCTTTATATGCGATAATAAGATTCTGAATCTGGCTGACCGCTATCTTCGCCACCATATAAGCGTCATCGTTCGCGCTCTTTGCTGCAAGCACATAGGCTATCTCACTGTCGTCCATAACTTTCAGAAAATGATAACCGCCTACTACCTGACTGTCCGCAGGCGAAACTGCAAATCCAGTGATTATCTCGCGTGATATCTCTATCTCGTCCGTTGTGGAGGCTACTTTCATGCCATCTAAGTCGAATACATAAATTTCTACCTTTGTGATAGCTCTCAATTCTTCAATACTCGTCTGAATGATCTGGTTTGAAATCATATCTGTCCCTCTCGTTCATGCACATTCGTCAAAATCAACAAAACCATAAATCTATAATAAAGCATGCCTATCCATTATGCAAGTTCTTTTTCAGTGTCTTGCCCTTTGCTGCGCTTCTTATTATAATAAAGCATGGACGTGCCTCAGAAAGATTCCCGGACAAAATCCGGTCACCTCAAGCGCGCTCCTGAAAGGATAACAGTGTGAAAAAAGTAAATTACCATACACATACAAAGCTCTGCATGCATGCGACCGGTACAGAAAAGGATTATGTACAGGCGGCTCTGGATGCCGGTCTCGATATCCTCGGTTTTTCCGACCACGCGCCCTTTCCCGACAACCGATTTGATTCCCGCATGCGTTATGACCAGCTGGATGAGCATCTTTCCCATATCTGCAGTCTCCGGGACGCCCTTCAAAAAGGGGAGCCTGCCGGCGCCGCCTCCGGCCTTACCGGCATCCGACCTCTTCGCATCCTTGCCGGATTGGAAATTGAATACTGCATGGACATGAGCAGCTACTATCCGCTTCTCTTATCCGAAAAAAAGCTGGACTATCTTCTGCTTGGACATCACTATTATATGGAAGATGACGGTTCTTATGTCCATGTTTTTTCCATTCCGAAAAAGTACGGGACTCCCGCATACTTAAAATATGCATACGAAGTCCGCTCTGCCCTTGAAACCGGTTTTTTCCCAATTCTGGCACATCCGGACGTCATTTTTACCAACAATTTTGTCTGGGACAAAAACTGCAGCGAGGCCTGCGATCTCATCGTAGATGCAGCAGCGCGTACCGGAACCGTTCTGGAACTCAATGCTAACGGCATCCGAAAAGGCATTCGACTGCTCGGCGGTATAAAACGCTTTCCTTATCCACATCCCGAATTCTGGAAACGGGTATCTGCCGCAAAGCTTCCAGTCGTCATCGGTTCTGACTGCCACAGTCCTTCCTATATGTGGGACAAATGCGTATCGGAAGCCTTCCGTCTCGCCAAAGAATGGAAACTGGAGCTTGTCGACAGCTTTTAAAAAGCATACATCTTCCGCGCAAGTACGTATAAAAGAAGCCGCTGCATATGCAGCGGCTTCTTGTTCATTCTTATTAGTTTGTGATAACCTGCTCGGTCTCTTTGTCAAATACGTGAATCTTCTCAACGTCGAATGCAAATCTAACGGTATCGCCAGGTCTTGCGTTGGAACGAGGGTCAACTCTTGCAGTCATCGGGAACTCGCCCAGGTCGAAGTACAGGAATACTTCTGCACCAAGCAGCTCGTAAACCTTGATAGTAGAGGAGAATACGCACTTAGCTGTCTCGATGAACATCTCAGAATCGTAAACATCCTCAGGACGGATACCCATGATAACAGTCTTGCCGTTGTAGCCGCCGTCGATCAGCTTCTTAGCCTTAGCGGGAGGCAGCGGGATGGACTGACCTGCAACTTCCAGAGTAACGTCGCTGCCGTTTGCTCTTACAACAGCATCCAGGAAGTTCATCTGAGGGGAACCCATGAAGCCTGCTACGAACAGGTTCTGGGGCTTCTCATACAGGTTCTGAGGTGTATCAACCTGCTGAACAACGCCGTCTTTCATAACAACGATTCTGGTACCCAGTGTCATAGCCTCGGTCTGGTCATGTGTAACGTAGATGATGGTGGTGCCCAGTCTCTGATGCAGCTTAGCGATCTCGATACGCATCTGTACACGCAGCTTAGCATCCAGGTTGGACAGAGGCTCATCCATCAGGAATACCTTAGGATTACGCACGATAGCACGTCCCATAGCAACACGCTGTCTCTGACCACCGGACAGAGCCTTCGGCTTACGATCCAGCAGCTGTGTCAGATCCAGGATCTTTGCTGCTTCTTTAACCATCTTATCGATTTCATCCTTCGGAACCTTTCTTAACTTAAGTCCGAAAGCCATGTTATCATAAACTGTCATATGAGGGTACAGAGCGTAGTTCTGGAATACCATCGCGATATCTCTGTCCTTGGGCTCTACATCGTTTACCACTCTGTCGCCAATCTTTAATTCGCCGGAGGAAATATCTTCCAGACCTGCGATCATACGAAGGGTTGTGGACTTACCACATCCTGAAGGACCTACGAAAATGATAAACTCTTTATCTGCGATCTCCAGGTTGAAGTTCTTAACAGCTTCAAAACCATTGGGGTACACTTTGCAGATGTTCTTTAAGGATAAACTTGCCATTGTTTTGCCTCCCTGAAAATTTAATCTCGAGTGTTCTCGATTGAATCTAGGTCTAGTATACCGAAAGCGCCTGATTTTGGCTATACCAGTATTCAACAAAGTTTTTTTTGAAGAATGTATAAAATGCTAAAAATGAAATTTCCATAAAATCGCATCGTACATTTTAAACAATTTCACGCTTTCTGCTCTATGCATTTTGACCACATCAATTTTTCTTGCAAACTGCGGCCAGGCGCAGTATTTTAAGCCTCTTCCGGGCTCTCCTGCCCCTCTTCGTCAGGGGCATTTTCCGCTTCAGCAGACGCTTCCGCTTCCTTCGCCGCTCTCTCTGCCGCCTGCTCCGCCTCCAGAGCCGCCTGCTTTGCCTGCTGCTCCTCTACGATAAAGGACAGCGGCGCCAGTTCTTCGCCGTTTCCAAGGTCTTCCTCTTCCGGCTCAAACTTCTTAAATACCCTTACAAACATCATGCTGGACAAATATGCCACCACCGGCATTCCCAGCAGGAACAAAAACGGCAGCACCTGAATTGACAGGAGCAAAAGTCCCAGCGGAAGCAGATGGATGACCACTATCACAATGCTCTTGGGAAGGCTCATGATGCTGATAAGGAAGGCGTTTTTCACAGTCTGCCTTATCGTATTTTCAAATCTGGATAATACAGGGAAAATATACAGCCCCGTCAGCACAAAGAAAATCGTTACAACGCCCAGGACGATCTTCATTATCTTTGCCGCATTGCCGTCCATCATCAGCGTAACGACCTCCCAGTCCAGAACGAGCACGATGATAAGTGCCAGCATCACTACCCATATGATAGTCGCCTGTTTAAAATTCTCCTTGAAGGATTTGAAATAACTCTTCACGATATACGGATCATCTCCCCGTGCCATCTTGATCGTCACATAGTACAGAGCCGTCACCGCGGGTCCGATCGTAATGATGGGAATAGAACATATGAGTGTCAGCAGGTTTAAGATCATCAGGTTGGCAACCTTTGTCAGAAATACCATGACCGGGCTGTCCAGATTAAAAAGTTTCATTGGTATATCCCTTCCTTGTCTTTAAAATTAACGGAGCGGTGTCCGCCTTATTCACACAGATTTTTTAACGGAAGACCTTTTTCCACCGCATAGGCATTTTCCAGCGTTTCGGAAGCGATTGCCTGCATCGCCTCCACCGTGAAAAATCCCATATGGGACGTCACAAGCACATTCGGAAATGTCATAAGACGCGCCAGATTTTCATCCTGCATCACATCCTCTGACTTATCCTCGAAAAACAGTCCTTCCTCCTCTTCATATACATCCAGTCCCACGCCGCCGAACTTATTTTTCTTAAGCCCGTCGATGAGCGCCTCTGTATCCACCAGAGCGCCTCTGGACGTATTTACCAAAAATACGCCGTCCTTCATGCGGGCGATAGCATCGCTATTGATGATATGCTTCGTGTCTTCCGTCAACGGACAATGCAGCGAAATAAAATCAGACTTTTCAAGAAGCTCGGAAAGCTCCACATATTTTACGTCCAGCTCCGGATTCGGATACGGATCGTATGCAAGCACCTGCATGTCGAAACCGTGGAAAATCCGGATCATTGCCTGCCCGATTTTTCCCGTGCCGATTACGCCTGCCACCTTATGGTTTAAATCCGTCCCCATCAGTCCGCTGATCGTCATATTGAAATCGCGCGTCCGGTTGTACGCCTTGTGCGTGCGGCGGTTCACCGTCATCAGCATTGCCAGCGCATATTCCGCCACCGCCTCAGGACTGTAGCTGGGCACACGCAGCACCGGAAGCCGCCCCTTTGCAGCACCGATATCCACATTGTTAAAGCCCGCGCTGCGTAAAAGGAGCGCCTTTATCCCCATCCCGCAAAGCTCATCTATCATCGCCTTATTCACATAGTCATTCACAAAAATGCACACAGCATCGTGTCCCTTTGCCAGAAAGACCGTCTCTTCTGTAAACGGCAGTTCGATAAAATGAATATCGAAGCCATAGTCCTTCCCCATAGGTTCAAACCATATCCTATCATACGGTTTTGTTGAAAAAAAAGCAATTCTCATCTGTCGCCTCCTTTATTTTTCTCTCTTAAAAATTCCTTCAAAAAACGAAATTACGCTGTTTTTCAAATCCAGCCAGAAATGCTGGGCTGTATCCTTTACCACAGCCTTTGCCGCCTCTTTGACCGGTTCTACTATCTGGTCCTGAATTGCTTCCCCGACAGGCCCTGTCAGTTCTTTTTCTGCAATCTCCATCACATTATCCGCCAGAGCGTCCCCATATTCATCATACAGCCTTTCCGCCATCGTGATAACCGCGTCATGGTCGAGTCCCAGGCTATCCAGCGCTTTTATCGCTGAGGCAATTTCATCCTTTACCCCGTCACCGATCTTCACGCCAAACGCCTCTTCACCCTCTGAGATTGCCGCTAGAATGTCCTCCCGGTCTGAAAACTCCCCCGCATCCCATTTTTCCTTCACATAACTCAAAAGCTTTGAAAGCTCCTCATCGCTCAGCGACTTTACGGTTGTTTCCGTCTCCGCTGCCCGACTTTTTTCAGCCGCCTCTGCCTCTGACGCGGCAAACGGTGCCGCTGTCAGCGCTGCTGCCAGCACCAGTGCATACCATCTCTTTCCTTTCAAATCATGCTCCTTTACGCCATATTTTCTACTGTCTTTTGTATCCAGGAAAGAATGTCCTGTTCCACCTGTTTCCGTCCTTTTTCGTTGAGTATCTCATGGCGCATTCCCGGATAGAGCACGTATTCCACGTGCTTCATCCCCCAGTCTTGATATTTCTGCACCACCCGCAGCACCGCTTTTCCGCACTCTCCGACAGGATCTCTGTCGCCGGCCACAAACAGTACCGGCAGCTCTTTCGGCAGCTTTTCCACACACTCCGGTCTGTGCAGTCTGCTTATCAGCTCGAACAGCGTTTCAAACCCATTTGCCGTAAAAGTAAAGCCGCAGAACGGATCGTCCAGATATTTCTGCACCTCCTTCCGGTCTCCGGAAAGCCAGTCCATCTGTCCTACTCCGTCTGTAAACGGCTTCTGATAACTTCCAAATGCCAGCTTATCTAAAAGACGGCTCACATGCTTTTGCCCACGCAACGCTCCCTGAAGCTTTGCCACAGCCTTTGCGACGCATACCATAGCCTTCGGCTGCATCCCGGTTCCCATAACCACCGCGCCATCGATTCCCGTACCATAGCGGCACAGATAATTACGCAGGATAAAAGATCCCATACTGTGTCCCATGATAAGATACGGAATACCCGGATACTGCTCCTGCACTGTTTTTTTCAGGCGGTGTACGTCGCGCACCACAACAGTGGCAGCATCCTTTCTGCAAAAATACCCCTTACAGCCATCTGCCCCCAGACTTTTACCGTGTCCCAGATGGTCTTCGCCTGTCACCAGAATGCCGTTATCCGTCAAAAGCTTTGCCAGACGCTCATAGCGTTCTACATATTCAGCCATGCCGTGTACGACCTGCATAATACACACGGGTTCTGTATCCGGAATCCACTTTACCGCATGTATCTTTGTTTCATTGTCCCTTGACAGAAAATAAAACTCCTCTTTTTTCATTTGAACCCCCATTCCGAAGCGCAGCTGTGTAAAAAATAAGCCGTCAGGCTTATTTTTTACACAGCATACCTCCCTCAGTACAGAAAAGACCGCAGCAAGAAAACACCTGCTGCCTTTTTTGACAGCGCTTTCTCTTCTGCGGCCCTCACTTTTTTACTATATCACGAACCGGTTCTGCGGTCAACCGTTACGCGATTTCAGCACCTGCAGGCATCTTCTTTTCAGGCGTCATCAACGCCAGATTTCCTTCCGCATCCTCCGCGCACAAAAGCATACCCTCAGACAGCACTCCCGCAAGCTTTGCCGGCTTCAGATTCACTAATACCATAACCTTCTTACCGACCATCTCTTCTGCGCTGTAATGCTGCTTGATACCGGAAACGATCTGCTTTATCTGATTGCCGATTTTTACCTGGGAGCACAGAAGCTTTTTGGACTTGGGAACTTCCTTGCATTCGATTATCTCGCCTACCGCAAACTGCAGCTTCTCAAAATCATCAAAGGTTATCTCCGGCTTTATCTCCAGCTCTATTACATCCTCTTCCTCGGCAGCCGCTTCCTCCGGTGCTTTTCTCGCCGCAAACATCGCTTCCGCCTTTTCCAGCACTTCCTTCATATCCAGACGTGCAAACAGTATCTCCGGCTTGTCCGTCACCTGATTGCCTGACTCATAGAGACCGAATTCCGTACACTCTTCAAAGCTTCTGAGCTTTGTATTCAGCTGTGCCGCAATCTTCTCTGCTGTAGAAGGCATGAAGGGCTCCAGCAGAGAAGCGCCTATCATGATGCCCTCTACCAGATTATACAGCACCGTGGAAAGACGGTCTGCCTTTTCGGGAGATTTTGCCAGTACCCACGGCTCCGTCTCGTCGATATATTTGTTGCAGCGTTTGAACAGTGCGAAAATCTCAGTCATCGCATCTGCAACTCTCCAATCCTCCATCTTAGCGGCAGCTTTCGCGTAAGCGCCCGTCGCAACAGCCTTCAGCTCCTCATCTACCGCTTCCGCAGCACCCTTGTCAGCCACAACGCCGCCGAAATATTTATTGCTCATGGAAATTGTGCGGTTAACAAGATTTCCGAGCGTATTTGCCAGGTCGGAGTTTAAGCGCTCCACCATCAGCTCCCAGCTGATAACGCCATCATTTTCAAAGGGCATTTCATGCAGCACAAAATAACGTACCGCATCCACACCGAAAAAGTCCACCAGGTCATCCGCATAAAGCACATTCCCCTTGGATTTGCTCATCTTACCGTCGCCCTGCAAAAGCCACGGGTGCCCGAATACCTGCTTCGGCAAAGGCTCGCCCAGCGCCATCAAAAAGATAGGCCAGTATATCGTATGGAAACGGATGATATCTTTTCCAATAAGATGCAGATCTGCCGGCCACAGCTTTTTGTACTGTTCATTGCTATTTCCGTCCGCGTCATAGCCGATGCCCGTGATATAGTTTGTCAGGGCGTCCAGCCATACATAAACCACATGTCTGTCGTCAAAATCGACCGGGATGCCCCATTTAAAGGACGTTCTGGATACGCACAGGTCCTGCAGGCCCGGAAGCAGGAAGTTGTTCATCATCTCGTTTTTGCGGGAAACGGGCTGGATAAACTCCGGATGGCTGTTGATATGGTCTATCAGCTTCTGAGCATATTTGCTCATTCTGAAAAAGTATGCCTCTTCCTTTGCGGGTTTTACCTCACGTCCGCAGTCAGGACACTTGCCGTCCTTTAACTGGGACTGGGTCCAGAAGGACTCGCAGGGCGTACAGTACATTCCCTCATAAGAGCCTTTGTAGATATCGCCCTGATCATACAGACGCTTGAAGATTTTCTGAACCTGTTTCTCGTGATCCTCGTCCGTCGTGCGGATGAACTTGTCATAGGAAGTCCCCATCAGATCCCAGATGCGCTGTATCTCCGCCGCCGCCTTATCTACATATTCCTTCGGGGTAACGCCGGCCTCGGCTGCCTTTAACTCGATTTTCTGACCATGCTCGTCTGTTCCTGTCTGGAAAAATACTTCATAGCCGTCTTTTCTCTTAAAACGCGCGATACTGTCCGCTAAAACCGCCTCATAGGTATTACCGATGTGCGGCTTACCCGATGCATAGGCGATCGCTGTTGTCATGTAAAATTTGCCTTTGTTCATCTCTACCTCCGCTATACAAAATATTCCGGTCCGTAACGGAACGCCCTGCTCTTCGTTCAGCCAAAAAGTATACGCCAGAGCATACATTTGCACCACACGCAAATGCTGCCATCAGGCAATATCCGGCTTTTGTGCCAAACAAAAAGCCCGTCCTCTCATTTCTTTCGAAATCAAGAAGACGGGCATATCCCCGCGGTACCACTTCCATTCGCATATTCCTCACAGAATATGCCTTTTCGGGTGCTGCCTTCGCAATACCCTGCCGCTGTAACAGGCGGAACCTGTCGCAGCCTTGCCGCTCATGCATCCGCATGCGTCCGGTTCGGTGCGCCGCTCAGAAGCCATGTTCCATCCGCTTCTTCCCAGCCCCTCTCAGCCTCCCGCGCAGTCTCTGTCCGCAATATACGGACACATGTAAACCCTGCCGGTCTGGAGCTCTCTCTGTAAAGCTTCCCCGGATGTACTCTCTCCATCATCGCTTTTAAATATCTGTAAAAACAGCAGTCCTGCCGTTTTCGATATGCCTACAGTAGCACAAATATACGATACTGTCAATCTCCATCCCGCAACTATAGCTGATATCAGAATTTCAACCCTTTGAGCAGATCGCCCAGAGATGTCCCTACGGACTCTTTCGAGCTGTATTCCGCTGCCTGCTTTTCTTCTATCTCATCCGGTTCTGCACTCTCTGCCGCCGCCTTAATGCTCAGGCTTATCTTGCCGTCGTTTGTATTGAGCACCTTGACCTTTACCACATCGCCGACCGAAAGCACCTCTGACGGCTTTTTCAGACGGCGCTGGCTGATCTGGGAAATATGAACAAGGCCGCTCAGCCCGTCGCCCAGGTCCACAAACGCTCCATAAGGCATCAGACTTTCCACGCGCCCCTCCAGAATGCTTCCGGGCACTATCATGGAAATCTTATGGTTTAAACGCTCTGCCTCTTCCTCCTTCAAAACATCCTTTGCGGAAAGCACGAGCTTTTCACGTTCGGCATCCACAGTGATTACACGGACGCGGAGCGTTTTCCCCACAAAGCCCTCCGTTTCCTCCACATAATCAAGCGCGAGCTGGGAAGCCGGGATAAATCCGCGAATGCCCTCCACGAATGCCACAACACCCTGATTTACCGCCTCGCTTACCTTTACCGCAAGTATCTTTTTTTCTTCCTGATATGCCAAAAGCCTGTCCCAGCCCAGCGTCTGTGCTGCTTCCACGCAGGAGAGCGCGATATTTCCCGCTCCGTCGTCTTTTTTTACTACCGTACCTTCCAGCTTATCTCCTATATGAACATCCGCCAGGATTGAAAATCCGGGATCGCGGCTCAAATCCTCCGCTTTTATCACACCCGGGGCATAATATCCCAAATCAAGCGTTACTTCCGTCTCATTTACGCCAATGACCGTCCCTGAAATCACATCCCCCTCATTCACTGTCCGGAAAGATGCCTCCAACTCCTTCTGATAATCCGCCATCGTCTCTGTAGGCAGTTCCTCCTGTACGTCTGCGATTCCTTTTTTCTGCTCTTCCAAATTCTTATCCTCCTCTGTTTCCCGGCGCTGCCGCGCCCCCGTTTTCTTTTTAGTTTAGCACTCCATGCTGTTAAATTCCAGCCCGTTCGTTTCATTTACGGGAATCCCTTCGCTTGTGAACTACCCATTGTCTAAAGCCAATGGGCTTCCTGCTTCGCAGACCTCGTAACCTACTACCTACTATCTCCACAGGCGTTAATTCGGGCAGTCCCTGCCCTATATTATTATTTT
>UQDA01000037.1 GCA_900539715.1 uncultured Lachnospiraceae bacterium
AAATAGTACAGTGACGCATCCCGAAGAATCATGAAGAAAACGTGAAATCTTTCCCAACGATGAAATCTCAGGGCGCTTCCAAGAATGCGGCAAACAACGCAGCTCAGGCGGCAGCTGCTGCAGAAATGCCGGCTGAGAGCACAGAAACGGTTGTACCCAGCGTGAAGCTTGACCTTTCCAAGGTAAAAGTAGAACCGCTGTTTGAAGATATGGTAGATTTTGATACCTTCTCAAAGTCTGATTTCCGTGTTGTGAAGGTAAAAGAGTGTGTTGCTGTTCCGAAGAGCAAAAAGCTGCTCCAGTTTACACTGGATGACGGAACCGGCGTAGACCGCACCATTTTAAGTGGTATTCACGAGTATTATGAGCCTGAACAGCTGGTAGGCAAGACCTGTGTGGCAATCACAAACCTGCCTCCCCGTAAGATGATGGGCATTGATTCCTGCGGTATGCTGATTTCTGCAGTGTACGATTATGATGGACGTGAAGGCCTGAACCTGCTGATGCTGGATAAGAATATTCCGGCAGGCGCGAAGCTGTATTAAAAAGGTTATTTACTGCAAAAAATCGCGTTACTACAACTTTTCTACAACTTTTGCACGGGATTCTACGAAAACGGATGAAGCAATATGAAAGGCGGATCTGCTTATAAAATGCAGATTCGTCTTTTTTTATGCGATTATGTGTAATCGTGCAAAAGAAAGAGATTGCCTAGCGGCAGCATTTTTATGTAACACAAATATACGCCTGGGGCAGAAGCTCCTGCAGAATTGCCGGATAAGGATCAGGTGATATATGTTTATTGTAGAAGCGGCAATAGAAGTAAACAGGCTGCTGAGAAGTTAGCTGCATTTGAATATACCAATATTGTTGAATTCGGCGGAATTATAGATTGGACAGGTGAGATTGAAAAATAATCAATATACAGATCTTTGGCACGAAGAAATGCAATGATACAAAGAAAGCCGGGGTGTCTGCGGAGCTCTCTTCTTACAGGGGAATTTCTCCCTGCGCAAAATAATTCCAATTTTCGCATAACCTGTAATAGATTTTTTGGGAAAAATCCGTTATACTAAGAGGTAGAGAAAAAGAATCGCGGCGTATAACGGTTTTGTGCCGGAGAATGCCCCGAAAAAGGAGGAAAGTACTTATGCAGTACGGACATTTTGATGACGCGAAGCGGGAGTATGTGATCGACCGCGTGGATATCCCCGTGTCATGGACAAACTATCTCGGAGTAGAGAATATGTGTGGTGTAGTCAATCACACTGCAGGCGGCTATTTGTTTTATAAATCGCCGGAATATCACCGGATCACACGTTTCCGCGCAAATGCGGTTCCGATGGACAGACCCGGTCATTATGTATACCTGAGAGATGCAGAGAGCAAGGATTACTGGAGCGTATCCTGGCAGCCCGTTGGCAAGCCGCTGGATCAGGCAAAGTATACCTGCCGCCATGGTATGTCTTACAGCGTATATGAATGTGATTATAATAAGATCAAAGCGAGCCAGACACTCATGATCCCGATGGGCGATGCGGTAGAGCTGTGGGATGTCAAGATCAAGAACGAAGATGATAAGGCGCGCACCCTCGATGTATTCGGCTACTGTGAACTTTCCTTCCATCATATTATGATTGATAACCAGAACTACCAGATGAGTCTGTACTGCTCCGGTTCTTCCTATGAGGACGGCGTGATCGAGCACGATCTGTTCTATGAAGAGTTTGGCTATCAGTATTTTGCAGGAAACTTTGAACCCGATGGTTTTGATACCGTAAGAGATACATTCCTTGGCAAATATCATACAGAGGATAACCCGGTAGCAGTAGAGCAGGGCGAGTGCTTCGGCTCCACAGAGCTTGGCAACAACCATTGTGCGGCGCTGAAAAAGCAGATCGTGCTCCAGCCCGGCGAGGAAATCCGTCTGGTGTTCATGCTCGGCGAAGGCAAGCGTGAGGTTGGTCAGAAGATTCGTGAGAAATACAGCGATCTGGCAAAGGTTGACGGCGCGTTCGAGCAGCTGCGCGAGTTCTGGAACAGAAAATTTGAAAAGCTCAGCGTAAATACCCCTAATGCGGGCATGAATACGATGCTGAATACATGGACGCTGTATCAGTCCGAGATTAACGTTATGTTCTCGAGATTTGCTTCCTTTATCGAGGTAGGCGGAAGAACAGGTCTGGGATACCGCGATACGGCGCAGGATGCGATGTGCGTTCCTCATTCCAACCCTGCAAAGTGCCGTCAGCGTATCGAAGAGCTGCTGCGCGGTCTCGTTTCCGAAGGTTACGGCCTGCATCTGTTCTCTCCTGAATGGTTTGTTCCGGATGAGTCCGTAAAGCCGTTTAAATCTCCTACGGTCGTACCTGAGCCCGATCCGGACAGCATGGTCCATGGCTTAAAGGATGCCTGCTCCGATGATGCTCTCTGGCTGGTGACTTCTATTGTGGAATATATCCGCGAGACCGGAGACTTAAGCTTTGCGGATGAGATATTTACATATGCAGACGGCGGCGAAGGTTCCGTATACGAGCATATGAAGAAGATTCTTGATTTCTCCGGCAGAATGGTCGGTGCAACCGGCGTCTGCA
This sequence comes from uncultured Lachnospiraceae bacterium, assembly GCA_900539715.1. GTDB lineage: Bacteria > Bacillota > Clostridia > Lachnospirales > Lachnospiraceae > Gallintestinimicrobium. Next base: position 2,595 of record UQDA01000037.1, read on the forward strand.
AGGGGCTGAGAGCGGACTGGAACGACTGTCTGAACCTGGGCGGCGGCGAGAGCGCTATGGTTTCCTTCCTGCATGTATGGGCGCTGAGCCACTTTGTTGAGCTGGCAAAGAAGCTGGGCAGACAGGAAGATGTTGATACTTATACAGAGATGCTCAACCATGTAAAAAAGGTGTGCGAAGAGCAGCTTTGGGATGGCGATTGGTACATCCGCGGTATTACCAAGAACGGCAGAAAGATCGGTACGAGCGAAGATAAAGAGGGTAAGGTACATCTGGAGTCCAACTCCTGGGCAGTCCTGTCCGGCGCAGCAGATCCTGAGCGCGGCAAAAAGGCAATGGACAGCGTGGACAAGTATCTGTATACCCCTTATGGAATCCAGCTGAATGCGCCTTCCTTTACCGTTCCGGATGACGATATCGGTTTTGTGACAAGAGTATATCCGGGTCTGAAAGAAAACGGCTCCATTTTCTCTCATCCCAATCCGTGGGCATGGGCAGCTGAGTGCGTGCTGGGACGCGGTGATCGTGCGATGAAATTCTATGATGCGCTGTGCCCTTACTGGCAGAACGATAAGATTGAGATCCGTCAGGCAGAGCCTTACACATATTGCCAGTTTATTTCCGGACGCGACCACAGCAAGTTCGGCTGCGCGCATCATCCGTTCATGACGGGTTCCGCAGGCTGGGCATACTACTCTGCAACCAGATATATGCTGGGTATCCGTCCTGACTTCGACACGCTGGTGATAGATCCCTGCGTACCTGCCGACTGGAAGCATTTTGATGTGAACCGTGTATGGCGCGGCGCGAAGTATGAGATCGAAGTAGAGAATCCGAACGGCGTGATGAAGGGTGTCAAGGAGCTGTATGTAGACGGCGAGCGTGTAGATGCTGTCGCAGCGCAGCCTGAAGGTACGACTCATCATGTAAAGGTTGTAATGGGCTGAAAACAGAGCAGGTAAAGAACGTTTTTTCAGGCGGCGCTTGACAGCGCTGTCTGAAAAACGTTTTTACAGATAAAAAGGAGGAACATATGGTTAAGTTTGGAACCGGCGGCTGGAGAGCCGTGATCGGAGACGATTTTACAAGGGAGAATATTTGCATCCTTGCAAAAGCGATGTGTGTAAAAATGAAACGGGAGGGCGTAGCAGATAAGGGTATCGTTATCGGCTATGACAGACGTTTCCTTGCAAAAGAGGCGATGCGTTGGGCAGCTCAGGTATTTGCGGCAGAAGGAATTAAGGCAAGCCTTATCAACAAGTCCGCACCGACCCCCCTCGTAATGTTTTATGTGATGAGACATGAGCTTCCTTACGGTATGATGGTAACGGCGAGCCATAACCCTGCTCTTTACAACGGTATTAAAGTGTTCACCGAGGGCGGACGCGATGCAAACGAGGAGCAGACGGGTCAGATCGAGGAAATCATCGCAGAGCTGAAGCCGGAAGATATCCAGGATATGGAATATGAAGATGCAAAAGCGGCAGGGCTTATAGAAGAGATTTATCCTCTTAATGAGTATCTTGACAATATTATCGACGCGGTAGATATGAAGGCAATCCGTGACGCAAACTTAAAGATTGCGCTCGATCCGATGTATGGCGTGAGCGAGACTTCCTTAAAGACGATTCTTCTGACAGCACGCTGTGAAGTGGAGACGATCCATGATCGTCATGACACGCTGTTTGGCGGTAAGCTGCCTGCACCGAACGCTTCCACCCTGCGTCCTCTGCAGAACTTTGTTCTGGATGCTCACTGTGATATCGGTATTGCGACAGACGGCGATGCAGACCGTCTGGGCGTTATCGACGATACGGGACGTTTCCTGCATCCCAATGACATTCTGGTGCTTCTGTATTACTACCTTGTGAAATATAAAGGCTGGAGAGGACCGGTTGTCCGCAATATCTGTACAACTCACCTGCTTGACCGTATCGCAGAGAAATTCGGCGAGAAGTGCTATGAGGTACCGGTTGGATTTAAGCATATTTCTGCAAAGATGGAAGAGACAGATGCCGTTATCGGCGGCGAGTCCTCCGGCGGTCTGACTGTTCGCGGTCATATCAAGGGTAAAGACGGCGTTTATGCAGCGAGCCTGCTCGTAGAGATGCTGGCTGTGACAGGACGTAAGCTGTCTGAGATTTATGCGGATGTTGAGAAGGAATGCGGTTCTATCTTCATGGAAGAGTGCGATTACCGTTTCACACAGGAAAAGAAAGTGGAAGTTCATCACATCCTTATGGAAGAGAAGAAGGTTCCGGAGCTGCCTTTCGAGGTGGATCATGTTTCCTATCTGGACGGCTGCAAGGTTTACTTCAAGAACGGCGGCTGGGTAGTAGCGCGTTTCTCCGGCACAGAGCCTCTGATCCGTATTTTCTGCGAAATGCCGACTGCGGAAGAAGCAAAGACAGTGCGTGAGATTTACGAGAACTTCCTTGAACTTGGAAAAGCGAACTGAATAACAGAAAGCTGATATACAAAAAGGGCCGTGGAAATCGTTTCCACGGTCTTTTTGATGTCAGCTGCTTTATGTTTGAAATATGAAATTTGCTTTGCGCAGGATTGTTTTATGGGGTATAATATTTATATATGCATGATATGCGGCGCAGGAAGGTTTGCGCCCGGGCAAATCCATGACAGAAGGAAGAAGGAAAATGTATAAGATTTTGGCGGGTTATCTGAACGATAACCAGATTTTAATGCTGGGGATGCTTGTCACGTTTGGTCTGACGTTTTTGATGCTGAAGCATCCGTTTTCATTTTTGCCCAGCGACCAGGGGCGGGCATTTGCGGTAAACGGAGAATTGTCGAGAGGAAAGCTCCGGGGAGTCGGACTGACTTTTGTGATCAGCTTTCTGGTCGGCGGCTTTTTATTTTTGCCCGTGGATACGGAATATCTTATTTATGCGATACTGCTGTTTGCAATGATGATGAGCGGGTATCTGGATGATGCGTCGGACAAGCCGTGGAACGAATATAAGAAGGGGCTCATTGACCTTGTCATTTCGATAGCGGCGGTGGCTACTTTTATCAATTTTAATTCCACGACGGTCATGATAGGCTCTGTGGAGGCCGAAATCCCTTCAGCACTGTATCTGTTACTGGGCGTTGTCCTTATATGGGTATCGGTCAATGTGACGAACTGTACGGACGGAGTGGACGGGCTGTGCGCCAGCACGGGAAGTGTGACTGTTCTGGCATTTGCGCTTTTGTTTTCGGAAACGCTTGGAAAATATGCTATGGCAGGCTTTTTATTCGTTTCGGTACTGTTTGCCTACCTGTATTTTAACAGTTCTCCGAGCAGCATGCTGATGGGGGACGCTGGTTCCAGAGCGTTAGGATTTTTTATTGCGGTGCTCACGATGAAGTCAGGACATCCGTTCGTTTATCTGCTTCTGGCAGCGGTGATGATAGTGGATGGCGGCATCGGGCTGGTAAAGATTTTTTTAAAACGCTTTTTGAAGATTTCCATATTGAAAAATACGAGGACGCCGCTTCACGACCATATCCGTAAAAATAAAGGATGGTCGGATGCTCAGGTGGTGGCCCGCTATGTGATCATACAGGTGCTGTTTGTAGTAGCGGCCGCCGCGCTGATCTGATGGGATATAAAGAATAAAAGGGCAGGAAATACATAAATCCCGCAGGGGCAAAACGCCTCTGCGGGATTTATGGTTTTTTTGCAAGCTGCAGGTCGATGGTATCGTACAGTGTGATGGAGCCGCCATGTCTGCGTATTGCATCCTCGATTTCTGAGAAAAATTTTTCCCTTATGTTTTGTTCTATCGCAATGTGGTCGGAATAGGTTCCGAGCAGTATACTGTATTCACTTGCGGAAAAGGTACGGGTCCTGTGGAACAGGGCATAATCGATATTTGTGAAGCCATATTTTTCTGCAGTCGTTGCCCGTTGCATTGCCTGCTTTTCGCTGTATTCGGTCGGCACTGCAGGCTTTTTATGATGGAAAGGATAATAATATTCAGCGTATATCCTGTCCATTTCCACAGCGAGGGCTGTATCGTTCTTGGCGCGATAAGGATGGTTGGCGAATCTTGCGAATATACCGCCGCTTTTGAGCATGGAGAACACCTTGGTATATCCGATGCTCTCCGGGATCCAGTGGAATGCCGATGCGGAATAGACCAGGTCATAGGCATTCTTTGAAAAAGACACATCTTCAAATTTGTTCGTTATAACGGAAAACTCAGAATAGTCTTTAAATTTTTCCCTGCACAGTTCAGAAAATTGTATACCGTATTCCACTGCGGTCAGCTTGCATCCTGTTTTTAAAAACGGCAGGGGTGCCTGACCGCCGCCGATGCCTACTTCTACGGCATGGCAGGATTCATTAAGAGCGATATGGTCGAATATTGTTTTATAAAGTTCTTCAGGATACCCTGGGCGAAATTTTTCATAGACAGAAGCCACGGTATCAAATGTCCATTCCAGTCCGTTGATGATCATCGTGATATCCTCCTGAAAGTATTGTTTTTTGATATATATCATAGCATACATATAAGAAAATTTACAACGGCGGATATATGGCAAGAAGAAGTGAAAAAGCGGGAATGCCGTTATTACTGAAGATTATCGGCACTTAAAATTTACTGAAAATAAAAATGAGAAAATAGATTTTTAGAAAAAAACGTAAGAGAACGATTCCAGATATTCACAGAAATTTTAAAGGTTTCGGTAAAATAGTGTATAAAACAGATGATTTTTGAGCGCTGATGCGGTATTTCAGACAAAAAACGACGATTTTCGTATAAAATCAAGGATGTTGACAAAATGAAGAAAATGAATAAAATGTAGCATCGACAGGATAAAAAGCCTGCAAATATAAGTATTAAACGGGTTATTGAAAGGATGTGACAAGATGAACCGCATGAAGATAAGACTGAACGGGACTGCAGATGTGAGAGAATTTGTATATGAAGCGGAAAAATGTGATTTTGACGTGGATATCCAGTATGAATCTACAGTCGTGGATGCCAAATCTATTCTGGGCATCATCAGCCTTGGGATGGCAAAGGTTCTGACGGTATACTGTCACGGTGAAAATCCGGATTTTATGAATAAGATCCAGAAATTTGCCGTAGCTGTATAAGTCTGTAAACGGCCACAAATTGAATATAAGGAAAGGCTGAAAATATTTTTTGGTTTAGCCGCAAGGGATGTCCCCCTTTTGCATTTTCAGGAAATGCAGAGGGGGATTTTGGTTTTCAGCATTCATTCCGGGGATACTTGTATGTATACACTTTGATGCCGCGCAGGTCTTTTGGAACTTGTATAAAAAATCAAAAATAATTTAACACAAATTTTCAAATCAGTAAAACAGATTTTTTGTGCAAAAGATTATGAGAACGATTTTATATAAAAAAGATGAAACGGAGAGCGTCGGTAAAATTTATAAAATGCCGCCAAAATTAGCGGGTACAGATTGAAAAAGATGACAAAACCGCGTGTTTTAAAGGCTTTTTGACAGCGGTTGACAAATTTCACAAATCGGATAAAATGGAATCATCAAGAGGCGAGAGCGAAAAAAGCCTTTTGACAAATGCTTAATATTTTATATTAAGCGTACCCCCTCTTTTTTATATACTATACCCCCCTTTAGAGCCCTTCTGCCACCCTCCCCCCCTTTTTTAGGCAGAAGGGCGCTTTTTTTATGTGTACTCGCGCGCGGCGAAAGTGTCGCTGACGCGACCGCGCTTGACGTAGAGTGTGTGCCATGGCGCACACTCTTTTATTTATAGTTTTATCTGTATGCTTATTTCTTTCAAATCTCTGACCTTGTTATTTTTATACCCGCATAGTAAAATAAAACACACACCCTGAGGGGAATCGAGAACTATGATCGCTGTGTCCGGAGTGTTTTTTGGGCATGGCTTGTTTTTCGCAGAATGCGGAAAGGAACGGATACATATGAGAAAGAAACAGGCGACAATGGCACTGATTTTGGTGTTGACGCTGGCGGCTGGCTGTGCGCCGGGGTATGTCAGAGAATATGCGCAGAAGGCTCAGCATGCAGGCGAAGCGATGTTTGAAGGAAAGACGGAGGAGGTCGTGGCAGAGCCGGCGGATTCCACAGAGACAGCAATGGAAAGCGGTGCAGAGACAGCAGGCGCGCAGGAATCAGAAACGGGGAGTACGGCAGAGACGGAAAGTGATGTGGAGACAGAAGACGGTGCGGAAAGAGAAAGTATGGCAGAGACCGAAAGCGATGTGGAGAGCGCTGCTGGAGCAGAGCCGGAAAGTATTTCGGAAACAGCAGAGGTAAGGGAAGCGCTCCGCCAGATTGTGTTCCCGGCACTCATGGCAGAAGTCCCAGAGGAGATTTCTTCCCTGATGGAAGAAAAGGGCGCGGATTTTACCGGAAAAATGACAGGAAAGGACGAACTGCTCTGGACAGAGGAAACGGCTCTGAAAACAGTACTGTCGCAGGAAAGCTATGATGACAAAATGCTGTGTATACAGAATATGGAGCGTTATAACGGAAAAGATAAGGGGAGCTTCCTTCTTATTTTTGAGGAAACTCCGTTAGCGGCGCGGCAGAGGGTGCAGGGTGATCTGTGGTATTTTGACGGCGAAACGGCGAAAAAACTTTTGGATGATACGGTTTTTACGGGAATGCAGCTTGTGACGGGAGAGGCAGAGCCTTATCTGGTCGTGAGGATGCAGGAGGAGAAACAGGAAAAGGCGGCGGTTTATACTGTAATAGAAGATCAGGTGCAGCCCCTTTTTACAGATTCGGTTTCCGTCCATGTGACAGAAAGAGGAATCCGGGTAGATTATCCGGCGGAGGCATTCCGGTATGATCCTCTTGTGGGCGAATGGACGGACGGAGAAAATACTGTGCCGTATTTTTACAGGCGGACGGCTGAGGGATTTACACCTTTTATATGGAAGGAACTGTCCGTGCAGGAATATCTGGCATACGCCCGGGCAGAGGAAGCAGATGAAGCGGCAAAGCAATATCAAAGGGAGCTGGAGGCGCAGTTTTATACGAGCATAGACGGCGGAACAGAATATGCTTATGAGTTTTTTTTAATCGGCGACGGGATGGTCGGATACAGGAAGCGCTGCATCGGGGAAGCATCTGAAAATGGAGAAGAAATAGGGCATGCGGTAGCGGAATATACGTGGCAGATTTCTATGCTGGAGGATGGAAAACTGAAAAAAGACGGCCTTTCATTCGGCGGGGAAGGATACTATTTTGAGAATCGGGAAGAGCGGGAACAGGAGCTGGAAAGCTTAAATGAAATTCCGGCAGAGTTGCAGGCGAATCGGGTCAGCGAGGCATTGCACACGATGCGTACAGCAGAGAAAAAGGCTTTGGAAAGTGTGCTTATGGCGCAGGAGTATCCGGGAGATGCGGTTTGTTTTGTCTCGGCGGCAGATTTTGACCGCAGTGGGACAAAAGAGGCATTTGTGGCAGTCGGAAGTTATGACGGGGCATTTGGCGCTCCGGTATGCGACCTTTGGTATGCGGGTGATACGCCGCAGCTCCTTGAGGAAAACATCTCGTTAAAGGGGATGGAAAAAGCCGGAACGGGAAATACGGCGGCACAGCTTTTTAAAGGATATGGAATCGGCGGCGGGAACGACCTTTTATTTACAGTAAAGGAAGGTGTGCCCGTAAGATGTCTTGAAGATATGGGAAGTTTTGCGGCGGATGGGACAGGCGTACTGCTTGCGTGGGCGGCAGGAAAAGAAGCGTCTGCTCCGGAGTATTTCCACATAGAAAAAGGAACGGCGATACCGTATGAGTTGAGTGGGATGCCGCTGGATGATATTTTTGATTATGAAAATGGAAAAGCGGTATATGCGAGTATTATGAGGCAGGCGGGGGGCGATACCGGAAAGGTTGCCTGCCTGCAGCGGGAAAACGGGCTCATCCACGTGACATTTTCGGAGGGGGAGCGGCGTTTTTATGAAACATATGAAGTTCAGGGCGGAAAGCTTGTGCTGACAGACAGCGGCGAAGGCGGTTATACGCAAGCTGCGGAAAAGGAATAGGTTGATATGGCATTTGCACATTTACACGTTCACACGGAATACAGCCTGCTGGACGGTTCCAATAAAATTAAAGAATATGTAAAGCGTGTCAAAGAGCTGGGAATGACGGCGGCAGCTATCACGGATCACGGGGCGATGTACGGTGTGATAGATTTTTACCGTGCGGCCCGGGAGGAAGGGATCAATCCGATACTCGGCTGCGAAGTGTACGTTGCGCCAAATTCCCGCTTTGACAGGGAGCTGACGGGCGGTGACGACCGTTATTATCATCTGGTGCTCCTTGCAGAAAACAATAAGGGTTATGAAAATCTGACGAAAATAGTGAGCCGCGGCTTTACGGAGGGCTATTATTACAAGCCTCGCGTGGACATGGAGGTTCTTCGGGAATATCATGAAGGTATCATCGCCCTTTCGGCATGTCTGGCGGGCGAGGTTCCGCGCTACATTCAGAAAGGGCTTGTGGATGAGGCAAAAAAATGCGCTCTGAAATATCAGGAGATTTTCGGAAAGGATAATTTTTTCCTTGAACTTCAGGACCATGGTATTCCACAGCAGCAGACAGTGAACGCTGCGCTCCTGCAGATTTCAAAGGAGATGGACATTCCGCTGGTATGTACGAACGATGTGCATTATACCTATGCGGAGGATGCAAAGCCGCATGATATCCTGCTGTGTATCCAGACGGGCAAAAAGCTGGCGGATGAAAACCGTATGCGCTATGAGGGCGGACAGTATTTTGTCAAGAGCGAGGAGGAAATGAAAGGGCTGTTTCCCTATGCGTGGGAGGCTGTGGAAAATACTCAGCGTATCGCGGACAGATGTCATGTGGAGATAGAGTTTGGCAAGACAAAACTGCCTCATTTTGAAGTGCCTGAGGGGTATGATTCGTGGACATATCTGAATAGGCTCTGTCAGGACGGAATGAGGGAGCGTTATCCCGAAGACGACGGCACGCTGCAGGAGCGCCTGAAGTACGAGCTGGACATCATAAAACGGATGGGATATGTGGATTATTTCCTTATTGTGTGGGATTTTATCAATTATGCGAGGGAAAACGGCATCCCTGTGGGGCCGGGACGAGGCAGCGCGGCGGGGAGCATTGTTTCCTACTGTCTGCATATCACAAATATCGATCCTATCCGCTACAGTCTTCTGTTTGAGCGTTTTTTGAATCCCGAGCGAGTGTCCATGCCGGATATCGATATTGACTTCTGTTTTGAACGAAGACAGGAAGTCATCGATTATGTGGGACGAAAGTATGGCAGAGAAAAGGTGGTTCAGATTGTTACCTTTGGTACGCTGGCGGCGAAGGGCGTGATCCGCGACGTGGGACGCGTGATGGATTTGCCGTATGCCTTTGTGGATTCTATTGCCAAAATGATTCCCAACGAGCTGAATATGACGATAGACAGGGCGCTGTCTGTCAATCCTGAGCTTAGAAAGCTTTATGAAGGGGACGGACAGGTGCATGAGCTGATAGATATGAGTAAGCGCCTGGAAGGGCTGCCGCGTCATACGTCGATGCATGCGGCGGGCGTGGTAATATGCCCGGAGGCTGCGGACAATTTCGTGCCGCTCTCAAGAGGGTCTGACGGTTCGGTCACGACACAGTTTACGATGACGACGCTGGAGGAGCTGGGGCTTTTAAAGATGGACTTTCTGGGGCTGCGGACGCTGACGGTCATTGACCATGCGGTAAAGATGATAGAAAAGGACACGGGAATCCATATTGATGTGGATCATCTTGATTACGATGACAAAAAGGTTCTGGATTCTTTGTGTACGGGCAGGACGGACGGTGTGTTCCAGCTGGAAAGCGGCGGCATGAAAAACTTTATGAAGGAGCTAAAGCCACAGAGCCTTGAGGACATCATTGCCGGAATTTCCCTGTACCGTCCGGGACCGATGGATTTTATCCCCAAATATATACGGGGTAAAAACAATCACGATGCGATCACGTATTCCTGCCCTCAGCTTGAGCCGATACTGTCTCCGACCTACGGCTGTATCGTTTATCAGGAGCAGGTCATGCAGATCGTGCGTGACCTTGGCGGCTATACGATGGGACGCAGTGATCTGGTCCGCCGCGCCATGAGTAAGAAAAAACAGTCTGTGATGGAAAAAGAGCGGGCGAATTTTGTTTACGGGAATAAGGAGGAGGGCGTACCGGGCTGCATCTCCAATGGAATCCCGGAGCAGGTCGGACTGCAGATATATGCCGAAATGATGGATTTTGCAAAATATGCCTTTAATAAATCCCACGCCGCGTGCTATGCGGTAGTTGCGTATCAGACGGCATACCTGAAATATTATTATCCGGTGGAGTTTATGGCGGCGCTGATGACTTCCGTCATAGATAACCCCGGCAAGGTGGCGGAATATATCCTGACATGCCGGCAAATGGGGATTTCGATACTGCCTCCTGATATCAACGAGGGAGAGCCGGGATTTTCGGTATCGGGGAATGCGATACGCTACGGGCTGACGGCGATCAAGGGAGTGGGTCATCCGGTAGCGGATGCAGTGCTCGCAGAGCGGGGGCAGCGCGGAGCATTTAAAAATATCCAGGACTTTCTGGCGAGGATGACAGATTCGGATGTGAACAAGCGGAATGTTGAGAATTTCATCAAAGCGGGTGCATTTGATAGTCTTGGCGGGACGCGTAAGCAGTATATGAGCATTTTTGCCCAGCTGATGGATCAGAACCAGCAGAATCGCAAAAATAATCTGGTCGGTCAGATGTCGTTATTTGATCTGGTGGACGAATCGGAAAAGGAAAATTATGAGGTGCGCCTGCCGGATGTGGGTGAGTACCCGAAGGAAGTCGTGCTGACTTTTGAAAAAGAGGTGCTTGGTGTCTATGTCAGCGGGCATCCGCTGGAGGAGTACGAGCAGCTTTGGCGCAAGCACATCACGAATACGACAGCTGACTTTGTTCTGGATGAAGAGACGAACGATATCCATGCAAAAGACGGAGAAAAAGCGGTAATAGGCGGGTTGATAGCAGAAAAGAAGATAAAATACACCAAAAATGACAAGGTAATGGCATTTTTGCAGGTGGAGGATCTGGTCGGTACCGTGGAAGTCATTGTGTTCCCGAAGACATATGAGCAGTACGGAACAAAAATCATCGAGGATAACAAGGTTTTTATAAAGGGCAGGGTGTCAGCGGAGGAAGATAAGGACGGCAAACTGGTGTGCGAGTCCATTCAGGAGTTTGACGAGATACCGAAAAAAGTATGGGTCAAGTTCCCGACGATGGAAGAGTACAGGAACCGCTGCGGGGAGCTGCTTTCGGCGATTTCCGATTCCGATGGAAAAGACAGCGTCGTGATATATATAGAAAATCCCCGTTCCATGAAGCAGCTTCCGCCCAATCAGAGTGTGTGCGCAGACAGAGTGCTGCTGGAACGTCTCGAGAAGTTTTTCGGGGAAGAAAATGTGAAAGTGATGTGACAAGTATTTTTAGGGAAAAGCATTGAAAATGAGTGTTGATTAGATTAGAATATAACTAATGGTAAAAATACTGATAAAAGCGTAGGGGAAGACCTAACAGCGCCATATGGCGCAGGACAGGAGGAGCTATGGCATCTAAGATAAAGACAATCGGAATCCTCACCAGCGGCGGTGACGCGCCGGGTATGAATGCGGCTATCCGCGCAGTTGTGCGTAAGGCAATCTGCAACGGGGTAAAGGTAAAAGGCATAAAGAGAGGATATCAGGGTCTATTAAATGAAGAGATAGAGGATATGGACGCGCGCAGCGTTTCGGACACGATACAGAGGGGCGGTACGATACTCGGTACGGCGCGCTGCCTGGAATTTAAGACGGAGGCCGGACAGAAGAAGGGTGCGGATATCTGTCGCAAGCACGGTATCGACGGTATGGTAGTGATAGGCGGCGACGGCTCTTACAAGGGGGCGCAGGCGCTTTCCAGAATGGGTATCAATACGATCGGTATTCCGGGTACGATAGACCTGGATATTTCCTGTACGGATTACACGATAGGATTTGACACCGCAGTGAATACGGCAATGGAGGCGATAGATAAGGTACGTGATACCTCATCCTCCCATGAAAGATGCAGTATTATCGAGGTAATGGGACGCAATGCCGGCTATATTGCCCTGTGGTGCGGTGTGGGTAGCGGCGCGGAGGATATCCTCCTCCCGGAAAAATATGACTACAACGAGCAGGCGCTTATCAATAATATCATCGATAACCGTAAGAAAGGAAAGACCCATCATCTTATCATCAATGCAGAAGGGATAGGTCATTCCACATCCATGGCAAAGCGTATTGAGGCGGCGACAGGTATGGAAACGAGGGCGACGATATTAGGATACATGCAGCGAGGCGGCAGTCCGACCTGTAAAGACCGTTATTATGCGTCGATCATGGGCGCATATGCAGCGGATATTCTGTGCGCAGGCAGCACGAATCGTGTGGTTGCATACAAACACGGTGAATTTGTGGATTATGATATCGAAGAAGCGCTTGCGATGCAGAAGGAGATTCCGGAATATGAATATCTGGTAAGCAAGCTTTTATCGACCTGATGGAAAAAGACAAAAGGAGAAGTGAAATGATCACAGCGGTATCCAACAGCAGGGTCAAGCGGCTCGTGCAGTTGAATCAGAAAGCAAAAGCGCGTCGGGAAGAGGACATTTTTGTGGTTGAAGGCGTGAAGATGTTTCTGGAAGCGCCAAAAAAAAAGCTGCGCGAAGTATATGTATCAGAATCTTTTCTGGAAAAATGCAGCTGCCGGGAGCAGCTGGAGAAAACAGGATATGAAGTTGTTTCCGATCAGGTTTTTGCGAAGATATCCGATACGTGCACGCCACAGGGGATACTGTGTATTGTGGAGCAGTTTCATTATGATATAGAGCAGATGCTCCGGAAAGAAAATCCGGTTTTTCTTCTTTTGGAAAATATCCAGGATCCGGGCAATCTCGGGACGATGCTGCGGACCGGGGAGGGCGCGGGGATTTCGGGCGTGATAATGAGCCGGGATACGGTGGATCTGTATAATCCGAAAGTTATCCGCTCTACGATGGGGAGTATTTACCGGATGCCGTTTTTATATGCAGAGGATTTTGCGGGAGCGATAAAGAAGGTACAGAGGGCCGGCGTATCAGTATATGCAGCCCATCTGAAAGGAAAGACTTCCTATATTAGACAGGATTATCGGAAGAGCACGGCGTTTTTGATAGGCAACGAAGGAAACGGCTTGAAGGAAGAGACAGCAGAACTGGCTGATGTCTATATCAGGATTCCGATGGAAGGACAGGTAGAATCGCTTAATGCAGCGGTTGCGGCTTCGGTCCTCATGTATGAGGCGCACAGACAGAGAGAGGACTGAGGGAGGAATTTTAATGAAGATAGGTTTTATCGGGCTTGGAAATATGGCGCAGGCAATGATAGGCGGTATTCTGAAAAACGGCCTTGCAGCGCCGGAGGAGATTTACGGCTCTGCAAGGACGGCAGAAACTGAAAAGAGGATAAAAGAACGTTACGGTATCTGTGTGACGGGAGATAACCGGAAAACTGCCGAAGAAGCGGATATTGTGGTACTTGCGGTAAAGCCTCAGTTTTTTGAAGATGTGATAAATCAGCTCAGAGGGATTGATTTCGGAAAAAAGACGATTGTGAGCATCGCGCCCGGCAAGAGCCTTGCATGGCTGGAAAAAGCATTCGGCGCTGAGCTGGCGTTTGTACGGGCGATGCCGAATACGCCGGCGCTTGTCGGAGAAGGCTGTACGGCGGCATGCTTTGGGAGTCGAGTGAGCGAGACTGCAAAGGATGCGGTAATGCAGATGCTTGGCAGCTTTGGAAAAGCGTTTGAAGTGCCGGAGCGTTTGATGGATGTCGTGCCGGGTGTCAGCGGATGCGCTCCGGCATGGGTATTTATGATGATAGAAGCGATGGCGGACGGAGCGGTTGCAGAAGGGATGCCGAGGGCGCAGGCATATGAATTTGCAGCACAGGGCATTTTGGGAAGCGCAAAGCTCCTTCTGGAAACCGGAAAGCATCCGGGAGAGTTAAAGGATATGGTGTGTTCTCCGGCAGGTTCGACGATCCAGGCGGTTCGCGTTCTGGAGGAAAAAGGGTTCCGGGGAGCGGTAACGGATGCGGTAATAGCCTGTATCGAGAAGTCCCGCAGCCTGTAAAATGTTACAAAGATATCGCAGTTGGGGGCTTTGCCCACAACATCAATATATGGTATAAAAAGAGGTCCGAAGGCAAAAATAGCCTTATCGGTCCTTTTTTTATGCCGTTTTTATGCTGTGAAAAATGGTCCGTCAAATTAAAGCGATAAAGCAAAAATTGTATAATAGCAGCAAAAAAAGGAGAAATTGCATGAGCATTTCATGAAAATCATGAAAAACAGAAATATTATGTAATCCTAAAAGGGAGGAATTTCACAGAAATGTCACATTTATCCCGAAAGCCTTGACATAACTCTGTAATATTGCTATTATACTGGGCGTAACAAATGTTAATAAGTTTGTAACATTTGAAACGACTCTGTAACAGCAAAGGCTTCCCACGAGCTTTTGTACAGAGCAAAAAATGGAGGTTAAGATGAAGACTAAAGGCAGAAAGTTGTTTCGTGGAATGTTGGGTGCGCTGGCAGCCGTTGTGCTGATGGGCGTGGCATACACGACAACCGTTATGGCGAGTAGCATCGGAATGATTGATACAGCAGACCTGTTGGATATCCATGCGGAGGCGGATGCCGGATCCGAGGTGGTAGGGCAGGTAATGGACGAAGGACATGTTGCTATCCTTACAAAAGGCGACGGATGGGTTCAGATTCAGGCGGGCAATATCATAGGCTGGGTTCCTGCCGATAATCTGATTGAGAAGGAGATTTCTAATGAAGAGGCGGTCGCAGCCAACGAAGAGGTAATCGGAAGACAGGCAAAAGAATTAGAACAGGACAATATAGAGGCTGAAACGCAGGAGGAACAGGCAGAGGCTCAGGAAGAACAGACAGAAGTTCAGACAGAGACTTTGGAGAGCGTACAGGATATGACGGCGGCAGAGGATGTGGCGGATGCGGAAGCATTTGCAAGGGAAGTCGCAGTAAGCGTGCAGAAGGCAGATCTGGATAAGGCGCAGGAAGAAGCTGCTAAGAGAGCTGCAAGAGAAGCAGAAGAGCTTATAAAGGCGCAGGCAGAGGCTGCTGAAAGGGCACAGAAAGAAGCTGCAGCGATCATAAAGGCGCAGCAGGAAGCAGCAGCACGTGCGGCAGCAGAGGCGGCAGCACAGGCAGAGGCGCAGTTGAGGGCACAGCAGGAAGAAGCGGCGCGGGCAGCCGCAGCGGCGGCACAGGCCGGAGCGGAAAAAGCAGCTGAGGCAGCGCGCAGACAGGCAATTTTGAGTGCCAACGGCATTACGGAAGAAGATTTGTATTTATTGGCGAATATCATTTATTGTGAAGCGGGCTGCGAGCCTTATATCGGAAAAGTAGCAGTCGGAAATGTGGTGATGAACCGGGTAAAGAGCAACAGACAGCCGAATACCATTCAGGGCGTGGTGTATGCAAAAGGACAGTTTTCCCCTGTGAGGAACGGTTCTCTGGAACGTGCACTCCGCAGAAGCAGCGCGGACGAATCCTGCTATCAGGCGGCACTGGAAGCACTTTCAGGGGCAAAGCCCGTTGGAGATAAGCTGTTTTTCAGACGCGTCAACGGTCGGCCGGGGCAGGTTATCGGGCATCATGTATTCTATTGATGAATTTCCCGGAGTATAAGTTTGAAAATAGAATTTAAAATTTGTGAAGTGCGCGTTTTTCGCGCACTTTTTTGTATGCCAGGAAAGCTCCTTTCTTATCGCACAAAAAATACAATTGCGTGCACTTGCGAGAAAGAAGGATATTTCCGGATGGAATGCCGGGCTGACACAGACGGAGTGGGATTCTTGACATAAAAACTGCAATTTGATATGATGTTGTAACAAAAACGTAACATTTTAGACTGATAGACCGACACAGGAAATGAAGCGGCATTTGGTCTGATAACAGGAGAATTTCATGTGGGAAATAAGCCGGATGGTTTATATTTTACATAGCTGTTTGTGCCGGAGCGTCACAGATAGTTTTTAAGGCAGAAGAGAAATCGCCTACGCTCCGGAATGGGGATTAAAATGAGATTATCGGGGATTTTTGGTATGATTGGAGCCGGCGTGATAGCAGGAGCATTAGCAGCAGGTGTTTCTGTAGAGGCTGCAGGGAAGACAGACTGGAAGAAGGGGGCGGGAGTTGGCGCATGGCTGGCAGCTGAAGAAGAGGAAGCGGAAGCAGAGCAAAGGCCGGAAGATGCAAAGGGAGAGGTCGAACCGAAATCTGCATTGGAGGATGAAAAGGAGAAAAGCAGACTGAAACAGACGCAGGAGGAAGAGGAAAAGAGTCTGGAAATGCTTGTGATGGCGGACGTGAACAATATTTTGAACGTGCGTACAGCTCCGGACAGCGAGGCAGAGCTGGAGGGCTATCTGTATGCAGACTGCGGAGGAGTTATCCTGGAACGGCGGGATGGCTGGACAAGGCTGGAATCCGGGGAACTGGAGGGCTGGGCAAAGGACGATTATCTTTTGTTTGGAGAAGAGGCAAGGGAGGCTGCAAGGGATGCCGGGCGCGAGATAGCCACCACAACGACGGGAGCCTTGAGGATAAGAAAAGAGCCATCGAAGGATGCGGGTGTTTATGATCTTTTGGAAGAGGGATCAAAATATGAGGTGATAAACGACGAACAGGTGGAATTTGCCGGAGGAAAAGAAATTCCGGACGGCTGGGTTGCCGTGGATTATGGCGGGGAAACAGGGAATGGGTGTGGCCGCTTTTTGGGCCGCGACCTG
>UQDA01000038.1 GCA_900539715.1 uncultured Lachnospiraceae bacterium
AGCTACCTTAACCCACCGTCTAAAGCCAGTGGGATTGCGGTAGCCTTATTTCAATTGCATCGCCGGGCTTGAAGTTGCCGCCTTTCCATGCAGACAGCACGCCGAAAGCCTTATACCAGTTATCGACATATGCCAGGGCTTTGGGCTGTACAGGGTTGCCGTTCAGGTCAAATTCTGTGACGGGTGGGTAAACAGCATATGGGTTTGTGCGGTTCCCGGAAAGCTTTTTGATGCTGCCGAAACCGTTCGGTAATTTGGGATGCCTTTTTACACTTGTTTTGGGCGATTTGCGGGGCTTTTCTGCGGAAGACATAGGATAACCGCACCGAGGGCAGGAAAGCGCCTTGTCGCTGACCTGTGAGCCGCATTCGGGGCATTGTATGAGTGCCATAAGTGTACCTCCTTTTAATTTTGGGTATAAAAATAACAGCTCATCGAAAAATGAACATACGTTTCTGTTGATTGAGCTGCCAAAAGGTGGTACGATATGTTTGTGTGAACGTACTGTATCACCTTTTGGTATGCAGTCCATAATCGTCTCCTGTTGGCGCAGGGGGCGATTTTTTATTTATCAGCCAGCCGCAGGTAACTGAGCACTATTTAAGAGAAGGTCAATAGTGGTCTGGTCAAAATTTCCAGTAGCAGGGAGACCGATTGCTTGCTGAAAGTTTGCTACAGACTGGACTGTAGGCGCATCCATAAGACCATTCAAGTCTCCGATAAAGCATCCAGCATTATTAAGTCCAAGCTGAACCAGATATACCATACATACATGTTCGACAAACTGATGTGTTTCCATTTGGTTGAGCTGCATGATTAAAGCAACGCGCTGGGTTAATAAAGGATCAATAGCAGAGGGATTTGTTTGCATTAAGGTATTGAATTGAACTATATATGCATTATGAATTGTCCCAAACATTTCAAACTGTGCCTGCATCAACGGGTCTACTGGTTCGGCTGTAGTTTCCTGTGACTGTATAGCCGGGGCAGTGGGTTGTGTTTGTTGTGTAGGAGAAGGTGTTGCAGGCTGCGGGGCGGGAGCAGGCGCAGAAGCTGTTAGGATTGGTGGATCGCATCTGGAACAAGCATCGTATCCGGAATTTACTGCATCTTGCAAAGATATGGCGATTTTGGATTTCCGTAGATACTGACATCCGTTGCTGTGGTACTTCTCCCCGGTTCTGGTTACATATACGGTCGTGTTACCAGATGCCGCAAAAGTAGTAAGCGGAAGGGAGAATACCATACCGACTACGAGCAGTAGTGTGAGAAGCTGTTTTTTGAGTTTCATGAGTTTTCCTCCTTTGTATGGTTGCTTTGGTTTTGGAACTCTTTCATCATTTCTATTCTTGCTTGGGCGATTTTCAAATCTGCCTTTAACTCTGTTAATTCCTGCTCTTTTTTGTGTACGGTATTTTTTAATCGTGAAATATAAACAGATAACAATACACAGATAACTATACATAGGAAAATCATTGTCACTGACGGAAGTTCGTAGTAAGTGTTTTCTGAATGTGTATTTTGCGATTGCATGAGTAGTGCAGAGGAATAATTATCTTCTGTGCTGTTGCTATTGGCCATTTCTTCAGCTATTTTCATGCGGTCATCATAGTTTAAAAGTGGCGCATGGCAGTTCTTGCATTGCTCGTATCCTTTTCGATAGGCAGTGCCGAGTGTAACCGCAGAGTACCCATCTGCAAGGTGATAGCATCCTTTGCTGTGATATTTTGTCCCATGCGGCATGATATAAACGATTGTTGATGCTGACGCAGATGCCATGGCGTGCATGGGAACGATTGAAAATAACATCAGTGCAATAATGCTAAAAACAATCATTTTCTTTCTCATATCATAATCCCCCATATAACCATCTGTTTTCGCCCTGTTTAAATGCATAGTCCCGGTCGTACTTTGACATGAACGTAACCCGTTCCTCACATTCTTTCCACTGCCGGGCTGATGTGCTGGTTCGCTGCCTGCGCTTGCGTGCCGGGCGGGGAGCTTGAGTTGAGTTCTGTGCGATTGGAACGACAGCGGGGGCAACTATATTGTGCGCCTGAGCTTCTATTTCCTGTACGTTTTCTTTTTCAAAGTCATGGTTTTGGATGTGCCGCAGGGCATGTTCGTATTTCTCGTGCTGCATCTCATAAGAAAGAGCCGGATCAAGAAATATAGAATATGAACCATCTTCATTTTTCGTAACAGCTTCGTTATTTCCCAAATGGTCTATATAATGTACGAATATTTCATGCTCCGGTATCATCATTGTATCCACGCTCCTTACATTTGAGAGCCATCAGCATATCGTGTGTTGTCTTTAAATCTTCAGGGCTTGCATCTCTGGCGGCAGAGAAGAGCAGTCGCAATTCTTTATTTTCAAAAATTTCCTGGGCCATCTGTACGGTTTCTTCGTCATGGTAGTATTGTTCAATTTCATTTTCTTGTCCGGTCATAATATATTGTGGCGAAAGATTAAGATAGTTTGCAATAGAGTTTAGGCGGTCGGCCGGGAATGTTCCTTTTTTTAAATTGACCAATATACCCATTAGAAAATCCGAGGTCACGTTCTAATCGTGATATAGGTATTTTTCGTTCTTTGCATATATTTTTACTCTATCGACATGTTCATCGAGCGCCTCCTAAAAAATAGAGAAAGGTCTAAAAATAGCCTGATAAATCAGAGATTCATATATAATGGCCTTGTAAATTAGATGAAAATCTATGAGAATAACTTCTACAATATGTTTCTGAACAATTCATATTTTAGATTATTCGCTATCACATGTCAATAATTTTGCTGATTTATAATTAAACGGCATACAAGATTCCGTAAAGTATACAAATACGATAAAATAAAGAATACGTCGAATTTTTCTGGAGAATAGCGGAATCTGCTGTATTTAAAAAGCTTGTAGCAAAGAAAGAATAAAACGAGATAAATAGATTCCGTCGAGCCAGTCACCGTTAACAGCAGCCCCCTGTTTTGAAGTCTGTGTGTAGTTCCGTGTGAACTGAATAAAGTGGTATAGACACAATTAACAGGGATCTGATTAGATTTGTATCGGGTATAGAGCTGTTTCCTGATGAAGCAGAAGCGATGGCAGAAGTAAAGGCGGATACATCGCCGACAGTTTTTCATTTGTATTTATCCAAAATCTTAAACTAATATAAAATCCGGCGCTGTCGTTGCCTTTTTGCGGCGGGAATGTTATCATAAAATACAAACGCACAGTCAGCTGCGGAAAAGAGAACAGCCGTTTGAGGCGGCGTTAAAATTGCAGAAGGAAGGAAATTTGTACTATGGACAAACGTAATCGCTGGAGGGGAAAGCTTGAGAGATATGCAATCCCGAATCTTACGTTGTATCTGATTATCTGTTACGGGATAGGCTACCTGTTGGAGTTTACAATGCCGGCTATCTATCAGTATCTGATGCTTGATCCTTTTCTGATAATGAAAGGGCAGATCTGGCGTCTGGTGACGTGGGTATTGATACCGCCGGACAGTTCGAACCTGTTTTTTGTGCTGATAACACTGTATCTGTATTACTCACTGGGAAATCTGCTGGAGCGGATATGGGGGACGTACCGGTATAATGTGTATATCTTTTCGGGTATTTTATTTACGATACTGGGTGCTTTTGTCCTGTGGGGATATTGCATGATAAAGGGGGCAGTTCCGGTCGGCTATGCCGGTATGTACGGACTGGTGGAGAGTGGAAGCATTATTTATTTCGGACAGTTTTCCACCTATTATATTAATATGTCCATCTTTTTGGCATGTGCGGCTGCAATCCCGGACGTGCAGGTGCTGTTGATGTTCATTTTCCCTATCAAGGTAAAATGGCTGGGCATCGTATATGGCGTCATTCTTCTTGTGAACTGTATCCAGGGAGGAATTGCAACATGGATAGTGGTAGGATTTTCTCTTCTTAATTTCCTCGTATATTTTATCAGTACAAAGGGAAAGATGCAGATGTCGCCGAAGCAGATGAAGCGGCAAAGGGAATTCCGCCAGAAGATGCGCGCTGCGGACAATGCGTCCAGAGGCGTTACGAAGCATAAGTGCGCTATCTGCGGCAGGACGGAGCTGGACGGGGACGACCTGGAATTCCGATTCTGTTCCAAGTGCAACGGCAATTACGAATATTGTCAGTATCACCTGTTTACTCATGAGCATGTGAAATAAACGCAACTTAGTTTAAAGAATGGAGATTTGTATGAGGGAAGAACAGAAATTTGCTGCCGCGCTGGAAGAATTGACGGCGCTGGCAAAAGAACAGGGTAATGTGCTGTCCGAGGAGCAGATCCGGGAAGCGTTCGGAAAGAGCGGACTGGATTTTGGGGCAGAGCAGCTTGCCCTTGTATTTGAATATTTTAAAAAGAAAAAGATAGGCATCGGAGAGCCTGCAGATCCGTTTGACTATATGACGCGGGAAGAGATAGATTATCTGGACGCGTATCTGAAGGAGGTACAGGAGCGCGCGGACGTAACGGATGGCGTGAAGGAAGCGGTCATCCTGTCTGCGATGGCGGGCGACCCTGATGCGAAGCAGCGCCTTGTGGAGATTTTTCTTCCTCAGGTGGCAGAAATCGCGAAGCTTTACGCGGGACAGGGAATTTATCTGGAGGACCTGATAGGGGAAGGCAATGTGGCGCTGATGATGGCTGTAGAGATGCTGGACTGTGAGAACGGGATAAGCGGCGCGGAAGGTTCCATCGCCAGTATGATAATGGAGGCGATGGAAAACTGCATCGCAGATAACACAGAGGAAAAGAAGACAGGCGAAAAGCTTGCGGAAGAAGCCAACGACGTGATGGAGAAGGCAAAAGAGCTGGCAGAAGGTCTGGGGCGCAAGGTGACTGTAGCGGAGCTTTCAGAAGAAACCGGGATGCCGGAAGAGGAGATACGCGAGGCGATACGTATCACGGCAGATAATATTGAATATCTGGAGCAGGGGAATTAAAACGTACGGGGAGACGATGATGGCGCAAAGCAATGATTTTAAATATGTGATTCAGGATTTTGGGAATATTTATATCGGGGCGCGCTATACTTACGGAGAAATGGTGTCCGGAGATGAGATGCCGTTTAAATGGAAAGCAATCGTGCGCCACTACTTTTTAAAAGAGGTCGCTCCTGAGACTACGCTGGAAGACCATATCTTTTTTATGAAAGAGGAGGACCTGTCTTATCAGACGCTAAAGGAGCTGAAGGCGTCCTTTAAGATGAGCGTGTGGTCTGAGGCAAAAAAGCATTATGAAAGCCGTGAATATAAAATAACAGATATTATCAACAATAAAGAGCTGCATGAAAGAATGGATCATATCGTAGTAGAGGAGATGCATCTGGGAAAGCTTTCCCTGCTGTCCTTTGCAGTATGAAAATGCCGATCATGCGGCAGATTGAGAGGAAACTATGAGGATTGAAGATTTATCCGCTTATGAGGTGATAAAAAAAGACAGTATTAAAGATCTTGGCTCAGAAGGGTGGATATTGCGCCATAAAAAGAGCGGCGCACGGATAGCGCTGCTTTCAAATGATGATGAAAACAAGGTGTTTACCATCGGATTTAAGACACCTCCGGCAGACAGCACCGGAGTGGCGCACATTCTGGAGCATTCTGTTTTGGAAGGATCGAAGGAATTTCCGGTAAAAGATCCCTTTATAGAGCTGGTAAAGGGTTCGATGAACACCTTTTTAAATGCGATGACTTATCCGGATAAAACGCTGTATCCGGTAGCGAGCTGCAACGATAAGGATTTTGCGAACCTGATGCATGTGTATCTGGACGCTGTATTTTATCCTGCTATTTACAAAGAGCCGCGCATCTTTTATCAGGAAGGCTGGCACTATGAAATGGAGGATGTGCGCGACGAACTGAAGCTGAATGGCGTCGTATATAATGAAATGAAAGGAGCCTTTTCTTCTTCGGATGATGTTTTAGACCGTGAGATTGTAAGAGGATTATTTCCCGATACCGTATATGCCAACGAATCGGGCGGTGACCCGGATGCGATACCGGATTTGACTTATGAGCAGTTTCTTGCATTTCACAGCAGATATTATCATCCTGCGAACAGTTATATTTATCTTTATGGCAACATGGACATGGCGGAACGCCTGATATGGATGGATGAGCATTATCTTTCGCACTTTGATAAAATTGACGTGGACGCACAGATAGGTCTGCAGGAGCCTTTTGCAGAGCCAAGGGAGACGAGAAAGACATATTCCATAACGGAGAGCGAGCCGATGGAGCATAGCACATATCTTACATGCAGCATCGCTGCGGGAGACGTGCTCGACAGGGAGGAATATATCGCATTCCAGATACTGGATTATGCACTCTGTTCTTCCCAGGGAGCTCCTTTGAAGCAGGCGCTGCTGGACGCGGGGATTGGCGAGGACGTATACAGCGACTATGACAGCGGGACGCGTCAGCCTTATTTTTCCATTGTGGCAAAGGGCGCAGAGGAGTCTCAGAAGGAAGAGTTCCTTCGTGTGATCGAAGAGACACTTGAAAAGCTTTCCAAAGGCGGGCTGGATAAAAAACGGTTGCTGGCAGGCTTGAATTATTATGAGTTTAAGTACAGGGAAGCGGATTTTGGTATCTATCCGGCCGGTTTGATGTACGGTCTGCAGATGATGGACAGCTGGCTTTATGATGATGAAAAGCCTTTTATCCATATTGAGGCGGGAGATACGTATGCCGCTCTTCGCAAAAAGGTGGACAGCTGTTATTTTGAAGAACTGATATCCGAAAAACTGTTAAACAATCCGCATAGAAGCGTGCTCGTTCTTGCACCTGAGCGTGGTCTTACCGCCAGAAAGGATGAGGAGCTGGCGAAACGTCTGGCATTGTACAAAGAATCGCTTTCTGAAACAGAACTGGAAAAGATTGTAGAGCAGACAAGACAGCTGCGGGCGTTTCAGGAAGAGCCGGACCGTCCCGAGGATTTGGCGAAGATTCCGCTGTTGGCAAGGGAGGATATCCGCAGGAAGGTGGAGCCGGTCATTTTGGAGGAACGTTGTGTAGGGGATACGAAGCTTATTTATCATTCGATCCCTACAAACGGAATCAGCTATTTTCGGCTGCTGTTTGATGTGACAGATATTTCGTCAGAACTGTTCCCTTATATCGGCATTCTGAAAGCGGCCATTGGCCTGGTGGATACGGAAAACTACAGCTATCAGGAGTTGTTTACCCAGACAGACCTTTTGACGGGGGGCATTGTACCTGTGACAAATCTATATCCGAATGCGAAGGATTTAACACAGAGGCGCATTACCTTTGAAGTCAAGGGAAAAGCCTTTGACAAAAATCTGCAGGATGCGATGGCACTGATAGAGGAAATGCTGATTCGTTCTGATTATTCGGACACAAAACGTCTTTATGAAATTCTCGCAGAGTTAAAATCCCGTCTGCAGTCTTCTATGATGTCAGCAGGACATGTAGTCGCCGGAGGCAGGGCGGTATCTTATTTCTCGGAGAATGCGGCAATACAGGAAGTGCTGAGCGGCATGGATTTTTACCGGCTGCTTGAAAAAATCTGCGGTGACTGGGAACAGGAAGGCAAAAAGACGGCGGAGAAGCTGTCTGAACTTGCAAAACAGATTTTCTGTCGTGAAAATCTGATGCTGGATTTCATTTCACAGGATGAGGCGGTGTATGAACAGTTCAGGGAGCTGGCAGGAGGTCTGAAAGAGAAGCTTCCTGTAAAAAATGCGGCGGGGCAGCCGTATCGTGTTGAGACCGTCCGCAGGAATGAAGGATTTTTGTCTTCCTCTCAGGTGCAGTATGTATGCCGTGCCGGGAACTTTTTAAAGCACGGACTGCCTTATACAGGGGCGCTTCGGATATTGAAGGGGATACTGGGCAATGATTATCTCTGGAATCAGGTGCGTGTCAAAGGCGGTGCTTACGGGTGTATGTGCAGCTTCGGCAAAAACGGCGACGCATGGTTCGTATCTTACCGTGACCCGAATCTGGCAAAGACGATAGAAGCATTTGAGGCGGCTCCCGGATGGGTGGAGCAGTTTGCAGATGATGAGCGCGCCATGACGCAGGCTGTGATAGGTACGATAAGTGAGATGGATACGCCGATGAATCCTGCTGCAAAGGGGCTCCGTTCTCTGAGCATTTATCTGACGAATCAGACAGAGGAACAGCTTCAGAGAGAGAGGGACGAGGTGTTGGATGCGACAGCACAGGACATCCGCGCACTGGCGGCATATATCCGGGCATTTCTGGAGGATGATTGTCTGTGCGTAGTCGGCAATGAGAAAAAGATAGAAGAAGAAAAGGAGAAATTTTTCACACTGGAACAGCTCTATCAGGGATGAGCATGCCTGCCGTCCCTGACGGGGCATAACGGCGCAGCTTTTTAAAGGGCAGCCATGCCTGTAAAGGACGAGGGAGGTTTTCATATGAAAAAGAAAAAACGGGCGCTGATGTATCTGACAGCAGCTGTGCTGCTTTTGGCGGGTTGCGGTTCTTCTTCCGGTTCAGTGGAAAAGTATGAGAATGCGGTGGCAATGGAAGAGGCTGCGGCGGATTCCGGAGGCGGATTTTATGAGGTTGGCGCCGTTGTGTCTGACGGCGTTTCCGGGACAGGCGCCTCTGCGGTGGCTGATAAAACGGCAGAATATCAGGAAAGAAAACTGATACGGGATGTTGATATGAGCGTGGAAACGGCAGAGTTTGACGATTTCCTGAAAACAGTCACGGAGCGGACAAAGACATATGGAGGATACATAGAAGGAAGTAACGTTTATAACGGCAGCTATACTTCGGACTATCGTTCGCGAAGTGCGGATATCACGGCGAGAATTCCATCGAGGCGATTGGATGAATTTATAGACGGCATTTCTGCGCAGGCGAATGTGATGTCGAAGAGCGAGAGCGTGCGGGATGTGACATTGGAGTATGTGGATCTGGAGAGCCACAAAAAAGCGCTGCTGGCAGAACAGAAAAGCCTGCTGTTGATGCTGGAGAAAGCGGAAACGATAGAGGATATCATCGCCATCAACCAGCAGCTTACAGATGTCCGTTATCAGATAGAAAGTATGGAAAGTCAGCTCCGCACTTATGATAACCAGATAGATTACAGCACGGTGTGGATTTCTGTTTCGGAAACAGCTTATTATGAGCCATATGAAGAGAAGGGAACCTGGGAACGCATCTCGAGCGGATTTTCAGAAAACGTGCATCGGGTCGGCAGATTTTTTAAAAATTTTGGAATTGAATTTGTGATAGCGCTGCCGATCATAGTGCCCGTTGCACTCGTGACAGCGGCGGTAATCCTGTTGGTCAGATGGATGCTCGTCAGGTCGGAAAAAAAGCAGAAAAAAAGGCGGGAGTTCATGCGGGCGCAGAGTCAAAACGCATCAGGACAGGCAGCAGCGGAAGCTGCCGGGGCGCAGAGTCTGAATGAAAGATACAGGGGAAGCGCCGATATTTCAAAAGAAAAAGAGCAGGAAGGAAAAGAGAAAGACACATGACGCAGAATAAACAGAAAAAGGCGGGATTTGCCGCTCTTGTGGGACGTCCGAATGTGGGGAAATCCACGCTGATGAACCATCTGATCGGGCAGAAGATCGCAATCACATCCAATAAGCCGCAGACGACAAGAAACCGGATACAAACGGTCTATACAGACGGCAGGGGACAGGTTGTATTTCTGGATACTCCCGGCATCCATAAGGCAAAGAGCAAGCTGGGCGATTATATGGTAAAGGTGGCAGAAAATACATTCCGGGATGTGGATGTGATTTTGTGGCTGGTAGAGCCCACAACTTATATCGGGGCGGGCGAACGGCATATCCTGGAGTTATTGAAGCGCTGTAAGCTTCCGGTGATACTTGTAGTCAACAAAATAGATACTGTGCCGAAGCAGGCAGTTGCGGACGCAATGGAGACATACCGCAGGGAGATGGATTTTGCCCAGATAGTGCCGGTGTCGGCGCTTCGCAGCAATAATACGGATACACTGCTTGATTTTATCTACAAATATCTGCCGTACGGAGATCCTTTTTATGACGAGGATACGGTAACGGACCAGCCGCAGCGTCAGATAGTGGCGGAAATGATACGGGAAAAGGCATTAAGGTGCCTTGAGGAGGAAATCCCGCACGGTGTTGCGGTTGCAATCGAGCGGATGGAATTTAAAGACCATATCGTAAATGTTGATGCGACTATCATCTGCGAAAGAGATTCCCATAAAGGTATCATCATCGGAAAGCAGGGGAGCATGTTAAAAAAGATAGGCTCCCAGGCACGCCGGGATATTGAAGATATGCTGGAGAGCAAGGTAAATCTGCAGCTCTGGGTAAAGGTAAAAAAAGACTGGCGGGACAGCGATTTTCTTCTGAAAAACTTTGGATATAATCCTGCCGACACTAAAATGGGAAACTGAGTTTTGACCGAATAAGACGGCCTCTGAAAGCCAACCCTAAGAACAGGCGCTTCTGTAAAAGCGGGAGCGTCTGTAAGTGTTGGGAGGCTTTGGTATGAAACAGACAGATCACTGGGACCGTTTTTTAAAGACCGGTAAGATAGAGGATTATCTGCATTACCGGGCGGACGCAAAAGAAGAGACGACTGTGGCAGGTAACGTGCGGCAGCATGAGAGCGCTTCTTTTTCAGCCTCATGGCGGGAAAAGAGGCAGAAGGACGGGAGGAGAAATGGAACGGCTTCGGGTGCTGGGAATCGTTCTGAAGGCGGAACCCATCGGGGAATATGACAGAAGAGTGGTGCTTCTGACAAGGGAACGCGGAAAGATATCCGCATTTGCACGGGGAGCCAGAAAACCGACCAGCGCGTTTCTGGCTCCGACCAATCCCTTTACATTTGGAACGTTCGAGCTGTATGAGGGAAGAAGCTCCTACAGCATATGTGAAATAGCGGCGGACAGTTATTTTGAGGAACTGAGACAGGATTTTGAAGGGGCCTATTACGGGATATATTTTCTGGAGCTGTGTGATTATTGTACAAGGGAGAATAACGACGAGAAGGAGATTTTGAAGCTTCTGTATCAGTCGCTGCGGGCGCTGACGGCAAAAGGATTACCCCGCAAGCTGGTGCGCGCAATTTTTGAGATAAAGCTCGTCGTACTGTGCGGCGAATTCCCGGGACTGCCGGGGAAGGAATGGCTTCCGGCAGCTGTTTATGCGGTGGATTTTATCGTACGTACGCCGGTGGAGAAGCTCTATACATTTACGCTCGTCCCTGAGGCGCTGGAAGAATTGACGCACATTGCGAAAAAATACCGGACGCAATGCCTCCCGGGACAGTTCAAAACACTGGAGATACTGCAAACTTTATAATAATAGTTGAAAAAGCGGGACGGATTATATATAATAAGCGGAGTAATAACCGATAAAGGGGAATAGGATACATGCCTAAATTTATGATGCGTATCCTCACGGTACTGTGCTTTGCAGTGTTTCTGGCAGGCTGCGGAGGCGAAGTAGGCACGGTAAGCCGGACTGCGATCGAGCTGAAAAAAAACGGCAGTGTCGTGCATACGATCGTGGAGGATTTTGCGGAAAGCTATTATGATATCGAAGAACTGAAAAACACGATCGTGCAGGCGTGCGATACTTACAATGACACAGCAGGCAAAGAGGCTGTGAAAATGGAAAGCGCGGAAGCTGCCGACGGTACTGCGACAGTCGTAATGACATATGACAGTGCGCAGTCTTATTCGGATTTTAACAGGCAGGCCTTATTTGCCGGTACGGTAAAGGATGCGTTCAAGGCGGGATACGACCTGAACGTGACGCTCTTTCCGGTCAGGGAAGGGGAGACTGCGATAAAAAAGGACGAGCTGCTTGGCATGGGCGAGAAGAAGATTGCAATCGTGCGTGAGGCAGTGGATGTCAAGGTATGGGGAAAGATACGCTATCTTTCAGAAGATGCGGTATTGGGCGATGATGCAGATACCGCTTCTGTGACAGATGAGAATTCGCTTACCTACATTCTGTTTGATTGAACAGTCTGCAGGTGCATATTTTAAATCAAAGGAGATAAAAAATGGAAAAGTCAATGGAGAAAATCGTATCGCTTGCAAAGGCGAGGGGATTCGTATATCCCGGCTCCGAAATTTATGGAGGTCTGGCGAACACATGGGATTACGGCAATTTAGGCGTTGAGTTAAAGAACAACGTAAAACGCGCATGGTGGCGCAAATTCATCCAGGAGAATCCCTATAATGTGGGCGTGGATTGCGCTATTCTGATGAATCCTCAGACATGGGTCGCTTCCGGCCATCTGGGTGGGTTTTCTGACCCGTTGATGGACTGTAAGGAATGTCACGAGCGTTTCCGCGCGGATAAGATAATTGAGGATTTTGCAGCGGAGAACAACATTGATCTGGGTGGTTCCGTGGATGCATGGAGTCAGGAAGAGATGATGAATTTTATCAAGGATCATCAGGTTCCCTGTCCGACCTGCGGCAAGCATAATTTTACCGATATCCGTCAGTTTAACCTGATGTTCAAGACGTTCCAGGGCGTGACCGAGGATGCAAAAAACACTGTTTATCTGCGTCCGGAGACCGCACAGGGTATCTTTGTGAATTTCAAAAACGTACAGCGTACTTCCAGAAAGAAGATTCCGTTCGGTATCGGTCAGATAGGCAAGTCGTTCAGAAATGAGATAACACCCGGTAACTTTACATTCCGTACAAGGGAATTTGAGCAGATGGAGCTGGAGTTTTTCTGTGAGCCTGACACAGATCTGGAGTGGTTTGCATACTGGAAGCAGTTCTGTATCGATTGGCTGCAGACGCTTGGCATCAAGCCGGAAGAGATGCGCGTGAGAGACCATGAGAAAGAAGAGCTTTCTTTCTATTCCAAGGCGACGACCGACATCGAGTTTTTATTCCCGTTTGGCTGGGGCGAGCTGTGGGGCATTGCGGACCGTACCGATTACGACCTGTCCCGTCATGCTGAAGTATCCGGTCAGGACCTGACTTATTTTGATGATACGAAGAATACGAAGTATGTTCCTTATGTTGTAGAGCCTTCTCTGGGGGCGGACCGTGTTGTTCTTGCCTTCCTGTGTGCGGCTTATGATGAGGAAGAGCTGGAAGGCGGAGATATGCGTACTGTGCTGCGTTTCCATCCCGCGCTGGCTCCGGTGAAGATAGGAGTGCTTCCGCTGTCTAAGAAGCTCAATGAGGGTGCGGAAAAGATTTACGCGCAGCTTTGCAAAAAGTATAACTGTGAGTTTGACGACAGAGGAAATATCGGTAAGCGTTATCGCCGTCAGGATGAGATTGGAACGCCGTTCTGCGTTACATATGATTTTGATTCCGAGACAGATGGCTGCGTAACAGTGCGTTTCCGTGATTCGATGGAGCAGGAGCGTGTGGCAATCGCAGATCTGGATGCTTATTTTGCAGATAAATTTGAATTTTAAAGTTTGAAAACAGGGCAGAGTGGAGACATTCTGCCCTGTTTCGATTTCACGCTGGCGCAGATATATGCAGAGCGGGCAGATACAGCATTTTGAAGAAGTGTTAAGAAATGGAGCCTGCAATCGGATTCGCATTGAGAGGGGACTCTTAAGGTTCAAATGGATAATTTATAGTGAAAACGCACAAATGAATCGAGCAAATTTTAGGAAGAATTGTGCAATTGATTGTGCTATAATATTAAGGTACAAGACAGGAGCGCAGGACAACGGGGAAGTACGAAATAAATTCAAAGGGGGAAACCTATCATGACAAAATGGGTTTACTTATTTAAAGAGGGAAACGCGGACATGCGCAACCTTCTGGGAGGCAAGGGAGCTAATCTGGCAGAGATGACAAATCTTGGACTTCCAATCCCGCCCGGCTTCACCGTGACGACAGAAGCTTGCACTGATTATTATAATAATGGGAAGACGATTTCCGAAGAGATTCGGAAACAGATTTTTGACGCACTGGCGATTTTGGAAGAGCAGCAGGGAAAGAAGTTCGGAGATGTAGAGAACCCTTTGCTTGTTTCAGTCCGCAGCGGAGCAAGAGCTTCGATGCCGGGAATGATGGACACGATCCTGAATCTTGGTCTGACGGACATTTCGGTGGAAGGCTTTGCAAAGCGCACAGGTAATCCCAGATTTGCATATGATTCTTATCGCCGCTTTATCCAGATGTTTTCGGATGTGGTAATGGAGATACCCAAAGCATTTTTTGAGCGAGTGCTGGATGAGATAAAGGAAGGAAAAGGAGTTCATTTTGATACGGAGCTGACAGCGGATGACTTAAAGGAAGTGATAGTCCGCTTTAAGAAAATATATCGCGATAGAATGGGGGAAGATTTCCCGCAGGAGCCGAAGGTTCAGCTGATGGAGGCAGTAAAGGCCGTATTTCGTTCATGGGATAATGAAAGAGCTATCGTTTACCGTCGCATGAATGATATTCCGGGAGACTGGGGAACAGCGGTTAACGTTCAGTCAATGGTATTCGGAAATATGGGCGATACATCGGGCACAGGCGTTGCGTTTACCAGAAACCCCTCTACAGGTGCAAAGGGGATTTACGGGGAATATCTTATCAATGCGCAAGGCGAGGACGTCGTTGCAGGTATCCGTACGCCTCAGCCGATCACACGTCTGGAACAGGATCTTCCCGAGTGCTATGAGGAATTTTTAAATATCGCAAACCGTCTGGAGCAGCATTACCGCGATATGCAGGATATGGAGTTTACGATTGAGAACGGAAGGCTGTTCTTTTTACAGACGAGAAACGGGAAACGCACTGCTCCGGCAGCTCTGCAGATAGCCTGCGATCTTGTAGATGAAGGTATGATAACTTCCGAAGAGGCTGTATCAAGGATTGAAGCAAAATCTCTTGACCAGCTCTTGCATCCGACCTTTGATCCGGATGCGTTAAAGAACGGGACTGTGATAGGGCAGGCTCTTCCTGCATCTCCAGGTGCGGCTGCCGGAAAAGTCTATTTTACGGCGGAAGAAGCAAAAGAAGCACATGAAAGAGGGGAGCGCGTAGTGCTTGTGCGCCTCGAGACATCCCCGGAAGATATTGAAGGTATGCATGCAGCGGAGGGCATCCTGACCGTGCGCGGCGGAATGACATCCCATGCAGCGGTAGTTGCAAGAGGAATGGGAACTGCATGTATTTCAGGCTGCGGGGATATCGTCATCAATGAAGCGGCAAAATTTTTCAGTTTGGGCGGAAAAACCTATCATGAGGGAGACTATATTTCTCTGGATGGTTCGACCGGTAAGATTTATGACGGGGACATCCGGACACAGGAAGCTTCCATCAGCGGTAATTTCGGAAGGATCATGGAATGGGCAGATTCTTTCCGCAGTCTGAAAGTACGGACGAATGCAGATACTCCCGCGGATACGGCGAATGCGATCCGTCTGGGGGCGGAAGGTATCGGTCTGTGCCGGACAGAGCACATGTTCTTTGAACCGGACAGGATTCCGAAGATCCGCAAGATGATATTATCGAAAACCGTTGAGGAAAGAGAAAAGGCTCTGGAAGAACTTATCCCGTTCCAAAAAGGCGATTTTAAAGGGATTTATGAAGTGATGGAGGGACGCCCGGTTACGATACGTTTCCTCGATCCTCCGCTGCATGAGTTTGTTCCGACAGAGGAAAAGGATATAGAAGAGCTGGCGAAGGATATGGGTTTGAGTGCAGCAGAAGTCCGTGCTACATGCGATGAGCTGCATGAGTTTAATCCGATGATGGGACATCGCGGCTGTCGTCTTTCCGTAACTTATCCGGAAATCGCACGGATGCAGACGAGAGCGGTGATAGAAGCGGCTATCGAGGTAAAACAGGAGAAGGGCTTTGATATTGTTCCGGAAATCATGGTCCCTCTTGTGGGAGATAAGAAGGAACTCAAATTTGTCAAGGATGTCATTGTAGAGACCGCAGAGCAGGTAAAAGCTGAAAAAGAGTCTGATTTGCAATACTGTGTCGGGACGATGATAGAGATTCCGAGAGCGGCATTGCTCGCAAATGAGATTGCGGAAGAAGCGGAGTTTTTCTCTTTTGGAACAAACGACCTGACGCAGATGACTTTTGGTTTCTCGCGTGATGATGCAGGCAAGTTCCTTGTAGATTATTATAAGAGCAAAATTTATGAATCTGATCCCTTTGCACGTCTTGACCAGAACGGCGTAGGGCAGCTGGTGGAAATGGCAGCGAATAAGGGACGTTGTGTAAAACCCGGATTAAAGCTCGGCATTTGCGGAGAGCATGGCGGCGACCCTTCGTCTGTAGAATTTTGTCATAAGGTGGGTCTGGACTATGTTTCCTGCTCGCCGTTCAGGGTGCCAATCGCAAGGTTGGCGGCAGCTCAGGCTGCTATCAAGAACCCCCGCAAGTAAGAGTTCTGTCATTCACCATTGGATTTGATGAAGCGCAAACCTTCTATAAATCCCATGGATACGGCATAAAACCGTCAAAATGGCATGATTTGACCGTGGAGGTTTATATCTAATCACCAAAACCCCCGTACATTCCCAATTGGGCAATGTGCGGGGGTTTTTTGTTGTTATTTTGGGCTGTTTGTACAAATCTAAACGGGAACGCAAAAATGTATTCTGATTTCAAAAATACATTTTGTCCATGCTCGCTGCTATTTTCACAGCAGCCAATTCCGTAATTTTGGACGAATTCAGCTTTCAGTAAAGGAGGCCATTATGAGACGAGACGATCAAAGGCAAGCAGTAAAAAACATTCCCTTGGAACAACTGAAGCCATTTAAGAATCATCCCTTTCAGGTACGAGACGATGAGGAATTTCGGCGTCTTGTTGAGAGCATTGAAATTCACGGTGTAATTCATCCAGCGGTGGCTCGCCAGATTGGTGAGGATTGTTATGAACTAATTTCTGGTCATCGACGCAAAGCGGCTTGTGAAGTATTGGGTTACTCTGAGATGCCTGTTTTAGTCCGGTCTATGACGGATGATGAGGCAGTTGTAAACATGGTAGATGCAAACCTTCAGCGTGAAACGATTCTCCCAAGTGAAAGAGCCTTTGCATACAAAATGAAGTTGGTAGCTATGAGCCATCAGGGGCGTAAAGGATTTACTTCCGCCCAACTTGGGCGGAAGTGTGTCGGAAAAGAATCCAGAGAGTTAATTGCTGAACAAGTCGGTCAAAGTCGCAACCAAATTTCTCGCTATATCCGTCTTACTGAATTGATACCAGAAATCCTTGAAATGGTTGATAATCGAAAAATGGCATTGAATCCAGCAGTATCTATTTCCTACTTGGACAAGAAGCAACAGAAGCTACTATATAAGGTAATGGTAGCACTAAAAGCAACCCCATCTATTTCTCAGGCAAAAGCCATCCGAGAAAAGGCCAGTGAATCAGACTTTACAGAAGATTACTTGGTTTGTATCTTATCGGAAAAGAAACCAAACCAGAGAGAGCCGATGATTGTTGAAGAAGAAGAAATCAAGCAGTATTTCCCCTCGCATTACAATAGTGAACAGATGCACAACACGATTTTACTGTTGATTAGAAATTGGAGTAAAAAGCGTGGCTACACACAATAAAAGGTCATTATACCTTGTCACAACAGGGAGCAGAAAAATTTTCTGCTCCTTTTTTTATTTTTTGCGCAACAAACGGCCTCTGCCGTGGCCTACAAGTGAGAGTTACATCTCGTGGACCTTGAAAATTCAGAAGAACATCAGGTACAACCGTCCCTCGGAGAGCCACTCCGGTGATACGCCATGACGCCTACGGGTCGAGCGACTTCCCTATCGCCGGTAAAGAGCTTGATAACTTGAGGCCACGATCCAGGGACAGGGGGAAAACTTACACTCAGCCACAGTCCGAGCGTTAAAAGCGTCGCAGGCAATGGGAGTGTCCGGTACAGAACCGTGATAAATGAATCCTAAATCAAAAGGATGCCGAAATGTTCTTGATTTTAAGAAAACCCAAGGGGGTAGTTTACCCTCTTTACATTCCATCTTCTGTTCAAGACACAGGAGGAAACTGAAATGAACACACAAATTATCGCCATCGCCAACCAGAAAGGCGGCGTTGGCAAGACAACCACCTGCGCAAATCTGGGTATCGGGCTGGCGCAGACGGGGAAGAAAGTTCTGCTGATCGACGGAGACCCGCAGGGCAGCCTGACCATCAGCCTGGGCCATCCCCAGCCG
The DNA here is from genome assembly GCA_900539715.1 of uncultured Lachnospiraceae bacterium. GTDB lineage: Bacteria > Bacillota > Clostridia > Lachnospirales > Lachnospiraceae > Gallintestinimicrobium. The sequence goes on from UQDA01000038.1 coordinate 18,153, forward strand.
GACAAGCTGCCCTTTACTCTGTCCGACGCGATGGGCCGTATCCTGATGGACGAGCCGATGCGCCCCGACGAGGGCATCCTGCACCACCCGGAAGGCGTTGACCTGATGCCTGCCGACATCCAGCTCTCCGGCATGGAGGTCTCCCTGGTGAACGCCATGAGCCGTGAGACCATCTTGCGGCAATACCTGGACACGCTCAAGGGACAGTATTCCCATATCCTGATTGACTGTCAGCCCTCCCTGGGGATGCTTACGGTCAATGCGTTGGCGGCTGCCAACAGGGTCATAATCCCCGTCCAGGCGGAGTATCTGCCCGCCAAGGGCCTGGAACAGCTGCTCCAGACGGTCAATAAGGTGAAACGGCAGATCAACCCCAAGCTCCAGATCGACGGTATCCTGCTGACGATGGTGGACAACCGCACCAACTTTGCCAAGGAGATTGCGGCTCTGCTGCGAGAAACCTACGGCAGCAAAATCAAAGTGTTCGGAACTGAGATTCCCCATTCTGTCCGAGCAAAGGAAATCAGTGCCGAGGGCAAGAGTATTTTTGCCCATGACCCCAAGGGCAAAGTGGCCGAGGGTTACAAGAATCTGACCCAGGAGGTGATGAAACTTGAAAAGCAGCGCGAAAAAAATAGAGCTGGCCTCAGTAGATGACCTGT
>UQDA01000039.1 GCA_900539715.1 uncultured Lachnospiraceae bacterium
TTCAAAACCGTCAGCAGTTCCTCCAAATATCTCTTATCCGGCTTTTGATAATCCAGCAGCAGCGGAAAAATCATATTTTGTTCCACCGTCAGCTCCGGGATAAGGTTAAACGCCTGAAAGATAAAGCCGATATTTCTGCGTCGAAATACCGTCAGTTTTCGGTCATTCATGGAAAAAATGTCCTTGCCGTCGATCAACACCTTGCCGGTCGTTGGCACATCCAACGCACCAATCATATTCAGCAGTGTGCTTTTGCCAGAACCGGATTCTCCGACGATTGCCACATATTCTCCCTTAGGAACAGAAAAGCTGACATTCTTAAGCGCTTTTACAGCAGTTTCACCGCTGCCATAGGTCTTACAAATATTCCTGACCTCTAATAAATTCATACTGCAGACACCTCTTTCTTATGTTCTTGCGATGCAGACAGACTTCATTTCCTGTCTGTGATTGAAAGAATAGCACTGAAATATTACTGTAACCCTACAATCATCCTACAATTTTGTAGGAATCAGAAAATTTATCGTGAAACTTGTCCCTCTGCCCAATTCGCTGTCAGCCTCGATTGCTCCTCCATGTGCTTCAATGATTGCTTTCGCAAGCGGAAGGCCCAGACCGATACCCTGTGTATCTTTTGAAAAACGGCTGCGATAAAAACGCTTGAAAATATAGTGTATATCTTCCGGGTGGATGCCGCATCCATTGTCCTTTATCACAATTTGAACGCCTGATGGCAGCGCCCTCCATGTAATGCCAATGACAGCGCTGCTTTCCGTATGGTCAAACGCATTTTTCACAATATTGTCGATTGCCTCAGACAGCCAGTCACGGTCGCAGAAAAGAGAAAGATGTTCCGGACCGGACAGGATGATTTTTTTCTTTTCCTGTTCGGCTCTATATGCAAAATGCAGTTTGATATCCCGCATCATATCCGCCACATTCTCTGTGGTCTTTTCCAACACGATGGCGCCGGCATCCAGTTTTGTAATCTTGAGCAGGTTTTGCACCAGCGCTTCAATGCGGTCAAGCTCCTGTTCGGATAAATCAGCAAATTCTTTTACCGCACAAGGTTCCATATCTCCGTTCTGAAGCAGACCATTATAAATATTCAAAGCAGCCAGCGGTGTTTTCAGCTGGTGGGAAATATCAGAGATTGTATTTTTCAAAAATTCCTTTTCCCGGAGCTCATTATCTGCGTGAGCATTTAAGACAGCGGCCATAGAATTGACAGTATGGAACAACCGATATAGCTCGCCTTCCTCATCACATTCAACACGGGCATTGCAATCTCCGTCAAGATACGCATGCAGTTGTGATACAGCCTGTTCCATGACCTGATTTTGCTTTTTGAAATAAGAACAACCCACCGCCGATATCGCTCCTCCTGCCAATACGAAAACAAGCAATAGGAACAAAGAAAACCGCTGATAGCACAACCATAAGAACCCCTGTGTCAACAGAAGGGAGGCTGCCCAGATAACGGATACTGCAAGAAACAATTTTTTGATTTCTTTGTTTGCAAATATTTTCATAGACCACCTCACCCAATCACATTCCATTTGTACCCCATTCCCCGGACGGTCAGGAGCATTTGCGGTTCGCTCGGATTATCCTCGATTTTTATACGAAGCCGCCTCATATAGACGGTAAGGGTACTGCTGTCAATATAATTTCCATCGCAGTCCCATAGCTTATCTAAAATCTGTTCTTTGGTAAGTATCATGTTCGGGTTTCTCATAAACAGACACAGCAGCTTATATTCTGCGGCAGTCAGCTCCAATAGTTTTCCATTCTTAAACGCCTGCCCCTGCAGCAAAAGAACCTTTATTCCGTTGGATTCCAGCTGCGTATCTGTAGTGCAAAAAGCTTTTGTCCGGCGAAGCAGCGCATTTACTCTGGATATTAGCACTCCAAGCTTAAACGGTTTTGTAATATAATCGTCTCCGCCAATGTCCAATCCCATGATAATGTTCATTTCTTCATCTGCCGCCGTCAAAAAAATGATGGGGACTTTGGAAACCTGCCGCACTTTTTTGCAAAATTCAAATCCGGTGCCGTCCGGCAGCGATACATCAAGTATCAGCAGGTCGTATTTTCCGTCCGCCCACAAAGCGTCAGCTTCTTTGAGGGTCCTGGCGACGGTTAATTCAAACCCCTGTTTCCGGAGGGCGAAGGAAAGCCCGTTGATAAGACTCATATCATCTTCGAGAAGGAATATCGTATCCATGCTTTTTCTCCTGTTATTTAGTAATTCATTTTCCGGAATTGTGTCGGAGAGACCCCGGCGCGGTACTGGCTTGGCGTTTTCCCGGTGTATTTTTTAAAAAGTGTGGCAAAGTAGTTGGGCGTATCGAAGGAAAGGATGTCTGAGACCTCCGTAACGGAAAGTCCTTCCCGAAGAAGCTGTTTGGAGCGCGCCATCTTGATATAGTTGATAAAGGCGCGCGGCGTAATGCCGGTTTCTTCTTTAAACTTCGATTTAAAGCGCGATAAAGAAAGACCGCAGCTTGCAGCCGCATCCTCTAAGGGGATGGACTCGTCAATATGTTCGTGGATATAGACGATAGCTTCGCTTATTTGATCTGCCTGAAGCGGTTTTAAATCTCGGGAGAGGAGTATGAGGCGGTAGAGGCAGGCGGTAAAAAGCTCCTGGCCAAGCGACAGCGTGAGTGGGTCAGAGGATGCGAGGCAGAAAAAGGCTTCCCTTAGTTGTCCCTCCAGAGCTGCATTCCCGCGGAAGATACGGGGAAGCTCACGGAGGGAGCGGGAAAGTTGCATTGTCTTTGGTTCCCGGAAGGTTTGCGGAAGGGCAGAGAGCTTGAACTGAAACCACATGAGGTCACTGATATGTTCCGGGAAATCGCCGGAGCTGTGGGGTTCGTCCGTACGCGTTACAAAAATATCATAGCCGGTGAGCCGGAACAGATGGCCGGCGGTTTCGTAAAGCTGAAAGCCCTTGAGCAGAAAGATGATCTCCATGCATTCGGGATGGATATGGGATGCCGGGGCGCTTCGGCCTTGCCGGATGTCTGGATTCCAAAGGATGCCAGCCATGGAAGCTGTGTCTGTGCGGAAGTCAGTATTTTACGATGGGGCGTCCAGCAGGGCTCGTCGATCAAAGTGTTCATAGCGTCTCCTTTGCACATAAAACAGGCAGATACGTGTAAAACATATAAATTTGTATCAGATATTTTTTTGAATGCGGGATAAATTTATATTTATTATAATGAATTCGTATGGAAATACAACACAAATCGACAGGGCGGAGGAATCGGTTATCAGACGATCTGGCAGGAGTGCCGGGAGGAAAAAATGAGTATTTTAAACGAGATTTCTGAAAATCTTCAAAAGGGAAAAGCAAAGCTCGTAAAGGAGCTTGTTCAGCAGACGATCGATCAGGGAATCGCCGCACGTGATATTCTGGAGCAGGGTCTGATGAGCGGTATGGATGTAGTGGGTGAAAAATTCAAAAAGAACGAGGTATTTGTGCCGGAGGTTCTGGTGGCTGCCCGCGATAAAGTGAAGATCATGGTCGGCGGCGCACCTGTGACAGAGGCTTTCTGTGAGCAGATAGGCGCGGATAAATATACGACAGATGCTGCAAGCGCTGCGGATGCCGCAGTAGAATTCTGTCGTGCGATGGCATAAGATGGCAGCAGATAAAATGCCGGAGAGTGGTGGAAATGTAGTGCAGGTTTCTGAGAGCTTTAAGGAAAAAATCATTGCTCTGGGAGCAAAGGCGGCTGCGGTGATTGCGGTAAAGGATATTTCCTTTGATGCCGCCTTTCGCAGTATGTGTGCCTCCAATGCATGCGGCAATTATGGAAGAAGCTATATGTGTCCTCCGGATATCGGAGAGATCGAGACACTGATACGGGAGGCGAAGAGTTATTCTTATGCGCTTGTTTATCAGACGGTCGGGCTTTTGGAGGACAGCTATGACTTTGAGGGGATGATGGAAGCGGGGCGGCATCATAACGACCTTGCCCAGAGGGTGAGAAGGCTGTTTGAAGAAGAGTGCGGTCAAAAGGCTCTCCATCTGGGCGCCGGCGGATGCCGTCTCTGTCCGGTATGCGGCAAAAAAACGGGAGAACCGTGCCGTTTCCCCGACCGGGCGATGTCATCTCTGGAGGCTTATGGTGTAAACGTATCGGAGCTTGTGGTACAGTGCGGGATGCGTTATATCAACGGGGAAAATACGGTGACTTATTTCGGAGCGGTATTTTTTTAGGCATACACTTTTTAGGCAAAATTCAGAAAGGCTGAAAACATGAAAAGAGATATGAAACAATGGCTGGAGGAATGGAAGGCTTCGCCTGTCAAAAAGGCATTTCCGGTGCTTTCCTTTCCGGCAGTGCAGCTAATGGGAATCAGCGTAAAGGAGTTGATCTCCGATGCGTCCGCGCAGGCAAGAGGCATGAAGATTGTGGCACAGCGCACGGACAGCGCAGCATCCGTAAGCCTGATGGATCTGTCTGTAGAGGCAGAATGCTTTGGAGCAGAGATACGCGTATCAGAGGATGAGGTTCCTACCGTAGTCGGAAGTGTGGTATCTACGGAAGAAGAGGCGGAGGCGCTGGAAATCCCGCCAATCGGAAGTGGACGTACAGGACTGTATATCGATGCCATAAGGCAGGCGGCAGAGGAGATTACAGACCGTCCGGTATTTGCCGGCGTGATAGGGCCTTACTCGCTGGCAGGCGTACTTTCTCCTGCACTGGAGGAGTTTTCGGAACCCTATGTGCGTGAGCTTGTAGAAGCCGTTTAGGACGATTCCTTTGCAGTCATTTACCACAACTGCGGAGGCGGTGTGTCGATGATGGCGTCTTCCATAGCATCCACAGGCGCGGCAGCATTCCATTTTGGAAATGCGGTCGATATGGAAGAAATGCTGGAAAAGATGCCAAAAGACAGGATAGTGATGGGAAATATCGATCCGGCGGGACAGTTCAGGAACGAGACGCCGGAGTCCATCCGTGAGGAGACGCTTGCGCTTATGGAAAGATGCTGTAAATATGATAATTTTGTGATATCATCGGGATGTGATATCCCGCCGATGTCAAAGTGGGAAAATATCGATGCGTTCTTTGACGCGGCAGCAGAATTTTACGGAGCAGGACGGGAGGCATAAACGCCGGAAAGAAAAAAGCAGCGCCGCTCCGGGATAGAGGTCAGAAATGAAAGAAAATGAAATACAGATTCGTTTTTTCATAAACGGGGAAGAAAAAATGGTCAGACCGGGCGATCGGGTGAGCGGACTGCTGGACAGCTCCCATGGCGTTGATATGCCATGCGGAGGCAGACATGCCTGCGGAAAGTGTATGGTGTATGCGGAAGGTGATTTTCAGGAGCCGTCGGAAACAGAAATAGAGCTGCTTGGAAAAGAGCGGCTGGAGCATGGAATCCGCCTTGCCTGTTTTCTGGAAACGGTGCCGGACGGGAAAATATGCTCTCTTCACCAAAAGCCGGACGGCGACGAAACAATATGTCTGAATGCAGAAACGGCCGCACAGGAAACATCCCGCCGCCTTTACAGCCGTCTCGGAGCGGCAGTGGATATCGGTACAACAACGATAGCGGTCTCTCTGCATCGGGACGGGATTCCAGCGGGGAGTATCGGAGCATGGAATCCGCAGGCATCGCTGGGCGCGGATGTGGTCAGCAGGATAGAAGCGTCTCTGGAAGGTCAGGCACAGAGGCTGGCAAAACTGGTGCAGAGTGAAATTTCACGGCTTCTGGACTGTGCAGCGGAGCGTGCGGGAGAACGGGCGGAAGAGATTGAGACGGTCGTGATTACGGGAAATACTGCAATGCTTTATTTCCTGACCGGGAAAAATCCATATTCGCTGTCACGCGCACCTTTTGAAGCGGACGAACTGTTTGGAGTCTGGATGTCCGGAGAAGAATTAGGCCTATGCTGTAAGGCTGCAAGGGTATATCTTCCCCGCTGCATTTCAGCCTTTGTGGGGGCAGATATTACAACGGCGATGCTTGGGTGCGGTATCAGCAGAACGGAACACGGCAGCATGCTGGTGGATGTGGGAACGAACGGGGAAATCGTTCTGGTCGGAAAAGACCGGACGATTTGCTGTTCTACGGCTGCCGGACCGGCTTTTGAAGGCGCCGGGCTTTCCTGCGGTATGCGTGGAATAAACGGTGCGATAGACCATGTGAAATGGGAGAACGGAGAATGGAATATCCATGTCATCGGAGCAGAAAGTCCCAGAGGAATATGCGGGAGCGGCGTGATAGACGGCGTTGCGGAATTGTTCAAAAACGGGTTTTTGGATGAAACGGGATATTTGGAGGAGGATGTGCTTTTTGCCGGAAAAGCAGGGCTTTCCCCACGGGATATCCGTCAGGTACAGCTTGCCAAAAGCGCTATCCGGTCAGGGATGGAGACTATGCTCCTTCAGGAGAAAATAAACAGTGCAGAGTTGGATTTTTTATATGTGGCGGGCGGTTTCGGAGCCTATATGTCTGTGGAAAATGCAAAGTACATCGGTCTCTTTCCCGAGATAGAGGAGCAAAAGATAAAAATCTGCGGAAATGCGGCGCTGGCAGGAGCGGAGCGGATTTTGAATGACAGAGAATGCGAAAAGGAAGCGACCGCGCTGGCAGAGCGGGTGGAAACGGCTAATCTGGGAGGAAATCCGGAATTTCAGGATTTTTATATGGAATACATGATGTTCGAATAAAATATACATCAGACATTGCAAAAGGCGGAATGGAGAAAAAGTGACACACAGGGAACGATTTATCAAAACATTAAAGTGTGAGCCCATCGGAGTCCGGGTTCCGACATTTGAAATTCGCAGTTGCGCTTGATGAAAAAGGACATCTGCATGATGGTTTTACTCTGTGTTCCGACTACTGCTTTAACGTAAATCCGTTTTTTTCCCCGAGCAGTTTGACGAGTTCATTGTGCCTTATTTAAAAGAGGTCATCGCAGAGTACCGGAAAATGGGATACTATACGATAAAACATACGGATGGAAATATCATGCCTATTCTAAAGCAGATGGCGGATTGTAAACCGGATGCGATACATTCTCTCAATCCTCAGGGCGGCGTTTCAATTCCGGAGGTCAGAAAAATCATCGGCAGCGACATTGCGCTTGTGGGTAACGTAAACTGCGGTCTTTTACAGACCGGAACGGATGAGGAATGCCGTGCGGATGTGATGCGTTCCTTAAAGGAGGGAATGGAAAACGGCAGAGGTTATATTTTTTCAACATCCAACTGTGCGTATACGGGGCTGTCGCTGGAACGTTACGAGATGATGATAGACCTGTGGAGAAAATACGGCAATTATGAGGATTACGGGAAAAATTTCGGGAAGATCTGAAGCTGTAGCTTCATGTATTCTCTGAGAGCCGGAAAAGGTTCTTGATAAACGGAAGGAGTTTCGTTAAAATAGAGCTGTTCACAAGAATAACAGATGTACAGGAGGAGAACATGAAAAAATTTTTCGAGAACAAAAGAAATCTTGCGCTCGTGATAGTCATCGCAGTGCTGGCTGTAATGGGCATCGTCTATGCGTTGTTTTCTGCGCGCACAGAGTCCGGGTCTAAAAACGTGACACTTGCGGTCGTGGACGATCAGGGAGGAAGGACAGAATATTCCTGCAAAACGGATGCGGAATATCTTCAGAATCTGATGACGGAACTTATCGGGGACGGGTTGAGCTTTTCCGGTACGGAATCTTCCTATGGTCTGATGATAGATACGGTGAATGGTCTGCGGGCGGATTATGAGGCTGATGGCGCATACTGGTATTTTTATGTCAATGGAGAGGCATGTATGAACGGAGTTTCCACAGAACCCGTACATGACGGCGATGCGTTTGAAATCGTTTATACAAAAGCGGAGTAAGCAATGCGGAAAGCAAAAATATCTGTCTATGATATTGTTATCATCGGTATGATGGTAGCGGCTCTGGAGAGCGCCAAACTGGCGCTCTCTTTTCTACCGAACGTGGAGCTGGTGACGCTCCTTATCATTCTGTTTACGCTGACGGTCGGGAAAAGGGTCTATTATGCAGTTGCGGTATTTGTCGTGCTGGAGGGGCTTCTTTACGGTTTCGGTATCTGGTGGGTCATGTATGTCTATATGTGGCCGCTTCTGGCATGGATCACATGGATTTTGCGCCGGCAGAAGGATGTTCTGACGTTTGCACTGTTGTCAGGAGCATTCGGTCTGGGATTCGGCGCGATGTGCGCGATCCCGTATCTGTTTGTGGGAGGTATCCGTACTGCTTTTGCGTGGTGGGTGGCGGGAATCCCATTTGATATTATTCATGGGATCAGCAATTTTATCCTGATGCTCATTCTTTATAAGCCGCTTCGTAAAGTTCTGGATCATGGATGGAAAAAGAGTCGGCAATAGATATCTTTTAGATAAGTGTGCATAAAAAATTCCGTGTCTTTTCTATGGAGGAAAAGACACGGAATTTTTTGATACCGGAAATGTTATCCGGAGAGATCAATCATCATCGTCATCATCATCGCCATTGCTGTCATCCACCGGCAGGCTTCTTGCTGCCTCAGGGTGGCCTGGATCGACAGAGGCGGTATTGGCAGATGTTTTTGCAGCGTTGAGCTGCGCTATCTGCGCGTTAATGGAATCTATCTTGGCCTGTGCAGCATCGGACGCCGCCTGTGCGGAGGCTCTCGCAGAGTCATCGGAGGCGGAGGCAAGCTGTGCATCTGCATTTGCCTTATCCTGCATGGCAGCCTGAAGCTGCTGCTGGAGTGAGGCAAGAAGCGTCTCATATTGGGCGGCATTTGCGCGCAGCTCGAGCTCAAGACGCTGCTGTTGTATCACAGCATCTGCTCCCGGAGTTGTCATAAATTCCACAGTATGCTGGCACATATTTGTTTCCGGCCCGGCAGTAGGATTGGTCTGGCCGGTCAGGATACGCTCGTTTTCAGGAAGCATCTCAAGAATACCGTTTGTAACAAAGGGGCAGGCGTCAGCCGCAGGAAGGCTGCTGTATGCACAGATATTGCCCTGATAGTGTACGTCGCAGTTTTCTGTCGGAACAGTGTCAGCCGCAAAGTATTCGGTTTTGAGAGTGCCCTGACAGAGAGCGGTGGGCAGTTTCCCGGATTTAGAGCAGACTGTCTGTGCAACAATGTCCGCAGGCTGAGGGAAGGATTTGTTTTCCAGACCCTCGTGTATCTGGGCCATGACTTCCTTCCAGAGTTTTTTTGCAAGGCTTCGTTCCGCACCCTGCCGCAGCTTTGTGTTGTTATCATATCCGGTCCAGGTGCTGCAGGTGTAGTAGGGCGTGTAGCCGGAAAACCATATGTCATTGTAATCGGAAGTTGTTCCGGTCTTTCCGGCAATGGTCATGCCGCCGAAATTGACGGACGCACCTGTGCCGGATGTTACGACGTCCTGCATCGCACTCGTCAGAAGAAAAGCGGTAGAGGGTTTGATGACCTGCGTCCCTTCCGTGCTGGTATTGTCGAGGATAACATTACCGTCATGATCCTTGACAACGGTGTAGAGCTTTGGCTTGATATACTGTCCGCCGTTTGCGATGGTAGCGTAGGAAGCATTCAGTTCGATATTTTTGACGCCGTTTGTAATGCCGCCGAGGGCAAGGGACTGGGTAACGTCAGAAAATATCTTGCCGTTTTTTTCCAGACCGTCAACAAGCGTGGTAAAGCCGAATTTCTGTAGATATTCATAGCCAAGCCGAGGGGTTATCTGCGTCAGGAACTTGACCGTGACAATATTTAAGGAATCACGGATACCGTCGCGCATGGAGCAGATGCCTCTATAACCGCTGGAATACCAGTTGGATACAGGCCTTCCGCTGTCATAATTGAAGGGACCGTCCACCTGCACATCCGCCAGCGTCATACCCGCGGTGTCGAGGGCAGGAGCATAGGTGGAAACTATCTTGAAGGTAGAGCCGGGCTGACGAACTGTATCGGTCGCGCGGTTTAATGTCAGATTCCCTTCCTTCGTTCCGCGCCCGCCGACCATTGCGACTACATAGCCGGTTGTCTGGTCTTCCACGACGAGGGAAATCTGAGGCTGCGGCGTCAGGGAAATGGATTCGCCGATGACCTCCGCACCTTCGGGGAGGGTGGCGGATTTATATGCTTCAATGGCGCTGTGTGCTTCCTCCTGGGAGTCGTAAAGCAGGTTAAAGCCTTTGTTTCCATTGTCCTGATAGTATTTTTTGTACATTTCTGAACTGATGTTGACGATACCGCCTTCCTCTTCGGAATTGGGATCGCGGTATGTGAGCTGGTAGCTGAGCAGCCAGCGGGTTCCGTCAGGATAGAGCTCTTCATTGGATACTGCCTGATCGCAAATAGCCTGGATAGTCGGGTCCATTGCGGAAAAAATGCTCAGACCGCCCGAATAGACCATGACATATGCCTGTGTTTCAGAGTAGCCTGCGGCGATGAGATCTTCGGTTACAGCTTCTTTGACAGCATCTGCATAGTAGGAGTCTACAGCGGAATCGCCGCCGACCTCCAGATTGGCTGTCTGGATACGGTCATAAAGAGCTGATGTATCCGCCTGGGCTTCATCATATTCTGCCTGTGTGATATAACCCTGCTCCAGCATGTTATTGAGAACCTTGTCACGGCGTCCCTGATTTTTATCGGGATGTGTCAGAGGGTTATATTTGGATGGATTCTGGGTGATACCGGCGATAGTCGCACATTCGGAGAGGCTTAAGTCCCATACGTTTTTGTTGAAATATCGTTTGGAAGCCGCCTGTACACCGAGAGTATTCTGCCCCAGGTTGATGGTGTTCATATATTGTTCGAGTATTTTGGATTTGTCCTGCGTATCTTTTTCCAGCTGGATCGCAAGATATTGTTCCTGGATCTTACGCTTGATACGTTCTCCCAAAGTTTTTTCCTGGGTCCATGTAGTCAGGACGGTATTTTTGATGAGCTGCTGAGTAATGGTGCTCGCGCCCTCCTGACGTTTAAATCCGGTCTTTATCGCGGTCATTCCCGCGCGCAGGATACCCATGATGTCAATACCGTTGTGCTGATAGAAACGCTCGTCCTCTATCGCAACGAAAGCGTCCGCAAGGTCCTGCGGAATCTGTTCCATCGTAACGGGCACGCGGTTTGAGTCAGCTGCAATAAGCTTTGCTATCTGGTTGCCATCCGAGTCATAGATAAAGGAAGAGTACCGGGTCGGTGAAGCATCCTCCAGAGTGATGGTGGGAGCCGAATCTATGATACCCTTGAAAACGCCAAGTCCGCCGCACAGACCGATGATACCGCCGGCGAGCACAAACAGGAGCAGAACCTTTGTAAAGGTAAGCATACATTTGCGCCCCATCTTGCGGGAGGTGGACTGGAGTTTTCTTTTTTTGCGTTTCACACTTTTTTTGCCATAATTCATGCAAAGAAACCTCCTTGATTTTGGACATTACCTCTATGATTATAGCAAACTTAAATGGGTAAATAAAGGTTTTTCTTCTATGTTAAGATATTATTCAAAAAAATGCCGAAAGTATTCATGGCAGAGCGTTATGATTCAAAAGCGGAAGGGCTTGCAGGCAGGGCGGGGAAAATGTTATGATATTTCCGGAAAGATAATGCTGTGAAAAGGGAATACTGATATGGATAAAGAACAGATAAAAGAGCCTTACCGGGTGGTATTTGCCGGGGGAGAGGCAGAGCTGGTAGAAAAAAAATCGCGGTTTATTGCAACGGTCCGGCCGGTAGAGACTGAGGAAGAGGCGGTCGCTTTTATTGAAGAAATGAAGAAAAAGTATTGGGATGCGCGTCATAACTGCTCTGCGTTCGTGATAGGGACGAAAGCGGAGCTGACACGCTGCAGCGATGACGGAGAGCCGGCGGGGACGGCAGGACGTCCGATGCTTGAGGTACTTTTGGGCGAGGGCATGAGAAATACCGCGGTCGTGGTGACACGGTATTTTGGCGGAGTGCTTTTGGGAACGGGCGGTCTGGTGAGAGCCTATTCCGGAGCGGTAAAGGCGGGGCTTGCGGCATCAAAGACGGGGACGATGCGCTATGGCGTCCGGTTAAAGGTCGGAACGGATTATAATGGTATCGGTAAGATACAGTATCTGCTGCGGCAAAGAGGGCTGGAGGCCGAGGACACAGCGTACACGGAGAAGGTGGAGCTGACAGTACTGATGCCGGCGGAACTTTCGGAAGCGGTCAAAAAGGAAATAACAGAAGCGACCGGAGGCAGGGCAGAGCTGGAAGAGCTGGAACGGGTCTATTACGGAAGCGCTGATTAAGGAAAAGATGAGGAGAAAAATCGGATGAAGCTGATATCATGGAATGTAAACGGTCTGAGGGCATGTATGACAAAAGGGTTTATAGACTTTTTTAAGGAGGCAGATGCGGATATTTTCTGCCTTCAGGAAACAAAGCTGCAGGAGGGGCAGATAGAGCTGGAATTGCCGGGATATCATCAATATTGGAATTATGCGGAAAAAAAAGGATATTCGGGGACGGCGGTTTTTTCAAAAAAAGAACCCATAAGCGTTGTTTACGGTATCGGCATCGAGGAGCATGACCATGAAGGGCGTGTGATAACGCTGGAATACCCGGAGTTTTTTGTGGTTACCGTATATACTCCAAACTCTCAGGACGGTCTTGCGCGTCTTTCTTACAGGATGCGGTGGGAAGATGATTTTTTGGCATATCTGAAAAAGCTGGAAACCAAAAAGCCGGTCATCTTCTGTGGGGATTTAAATGTCGCTCATAAGGAGATAGATTTGAAAAATCCGAAAACCAACCGCAAAAATGCGGGATTTACGGACGAAGAGCGCCAGAAGATGACGGTTTTGCAGGAAAACGGTTTCGTGGATACATTCCGCTATTTTTATCCGGACCGGGAGGGGATATATTCCTGGTGGTCGTACCGTTTTCAGGCGCGCAGCAAAAATGCGGGCTGGCGGATAGATTATTTTATGGTATCGGAAAGTCTGAAAGAAAAGCTCTCCGATGCGGTGATAGATACTCAGGTCCTCGGCTCGGACCATTGTCCTGTAGAGCTTATCTTAAAAGACTGAGCATGGCGGAGGGGAAATGAAGCCTTGTGTAAGACGATGAAAAGGAGGCGGAAATTTATGAAAAAAAGAGAGATTCAGGTGTGGATGGCAGCGGCAGGGCTGGTGCTTGGGATGATGCTTTCGGCATGCGGTGCAGACAGCGTGAGTGTAGAAAAGCAGAGCAGTACGGCGGCTGAGGTTGAAAGTACTGTGGTATCTCAGACAAACATCGAGGAAATGGAAGGCAGTACGGAGGAGACCGGGAGCGCAGAAGAGACCGACAGTCTGGAGGAAACGCAGGGAGATGATGCGGATAATGCAGTCCTGCTGGAAGAGGGGGCTGTAGAAGACGGCGTTTACGAAGGCATCGTGGTGGATGCATCGATGAATAATTTTGCGATTCGCACGGAGGAAGGAGTTACCTATTTTATGGAGCGGCCTGAAAACGGCGAAAGCTTAAAGGACGGACTGCTTCTGGGGATTTCCGTGAAGGTGACGATAAAAGACGGGAAAGCAGAGGAACTGACGGATGGGGAAAAACAGCCTGCATCCGGGCAGGAAACATTGAACTTTGCGATCAGCGTGATGGATGCGTTCCACTATGAGGATATGAAGGCGCTGACTACGCTTATGAAGTATCCGGCTTCGGTAGTGCTGGAGGGAGATATGGTATATGAGGCAGAGGATGCGGAAGCTATGGAGGAAATAGGGGCGGAGAGGATTTTTACAAAGGAATTGGGCGATGCGATCCGTTCCACAAATTTGTATGAGCTGAAGGCCTCCGGGGATGGCAGCTGCGTGATGGGGCAGTCTGAGGGTGGATGCAGGGTGATATTTGAGCCGGATGAAGATAATGACCGGGGGTTTTCTATCCGTTCTATCGAAGGACCTGTGGAAGCAAAGACGGTCGGATGATATCGGAAATAAAAAAGTATGGTATAAAAAACGGAGCAAAGGCAACTGCCGATGCTCCGTTTTTGAATTTAATGAGCCGGTGCGCGAAGCGCAGCAGCGTTTGATACGATGGAAAATTATTGTTTGTTCTGGATAGCGGCACGTTTCCGCATCGTGTGGTCCAGAATTTTTTTGCGGATACGAAGGTTTTGGGGAGTTACTTCCAAAAGCTCGTCCGTATCGATGAAATCAAGCGCCTGCTCCAGACTTAAAATTCTCGGAGGGGACAGGCGGAGCGCTTCATCAGCGCTGGAGGAACGGGTATTGGTCAGCTTCTTTGTCTTGCAGACGTTGACTTCGATATCCTCGCTGCGGCCGGTCTGTCCGATGACCATGCCAGCGTATACTTTTTCACCGGCTCCAATGAAGAGCGTGCCGCGTTCCTGTGCGTTGTACAGTCCGTAGGTAATGGCATCGCCTGCTTCGAAAGCAATGAGGGAGCCCTGCTTGCGGTACTGAATATCGCCTTTATAGGGAGCGTAGCAGTCAAAAATGGTATTCATGACGCCGTTTCCTTTTGTATCGGTCATGAATTCGCCGCGGTAGCCGATGAGACCGCGGGACGGGATGGAAAATTCCAGACGGGTCGTGCCGCCGTTGCCGGGCGTCATGTTTACAAGCTCGCCCTTTCTCTGTCCGAGCTTTTCAATGACATTTCCGGCAAATTCTTCAGGAACATCGATATAAACCTGTTCCATCGGCTCGAGCTTGTGTCCTTTTTCGTCATAATGATAAAGGACTTCTGCCTTGCTGACTGCAAATTCATAGCCTTCGCGGCGCATATTTTCGATGAGGACAGACAGATGCAGTTCGCCGCGTCCGGATACTTTAAAGCTGTCTGTAGAGTCGGTCTCTTCCACGCGCAGGGAAACGTCGGTATTGAGTTCTTTAAACAGTCTCTCTCTTAAATGGCGGCTCGTGATAAATTTGCCCTCTCGTCCGGCAAGAGGAGAATCATTGACCATAAAGTGCATGGCAATGGTGGGTTCGGAAATTTTCTGGAACGGAATCGCTTCCGGCCGCTCCGGTGCGCACAGCGTATCTCCTATATGGATATCCGTGATACCGGAGATGGCAACGATGGAGCCGATACCTGCTTCGCGGACTTCTACTTTATTCAGACCGTCAAATTCATAGAGCTTGCTGACTTTTACGCGTTTAACGGAATCGGGATTGTGATGGTTGACGATAACAACATCCTGATTGACGCTTATTTTACCATTGTCTACCTTGCCGACGCCGATGCGTCCGACATATTCATTATAGTCGATGGTGCTGATAAGCAGCTGCAGACCTGCGTCCGGGTCGCCTTCAGGTGCGGGGATATAGTCCAAAATCGTATCGAACAGGGGCTTCATGTCCTTATTTTTTACAGTGATATTGGTCGTAGCGCTGCCGTTTTTGGCAGAGGCGAATACGAAGGGACAGTCAAGCTGCTCATCAGTCGCATCGAGCTCTAAAAACAGCTCTAAAACTTCATCCTGAACTGCAAGAGGACGTGCCTCGGGACGGTCGCACTTGTTGACGCAGACGATGACGGGAAGCTGCAGCTCCAGAGCTTTTCCGAGTACAAAGCGTGTCTGGGGCATTGGACCTTCAAAAGCGTCTACTACGAGGATAACGCCGTTTACCATTTTAAGGACGCGTTCTACTTCGCCTCCGAAATCAGCATGTCCGGGGGTGTCGATGATATTGATCTTGGTGCCGTTGTATGTGACGGCTGTATTTTTGGAAAGGATGGTGATGCCGCGTTCACGCTCGATAGCGTTGGAGTCCATCACGCGCTCCGCAACCTCCTGATTGGTGCGGAATACGCCGCTTTGCTTTAACAGCTCGTCCACGAGCGTCGTTTTGCCGTGGTCTACATGGGCGATGATGGCAACGTTTCTCACATCTTCTCTTTTCTGATTCATATTGTCATGACCTCTTTCTGCGGCCTTCGCGCCGCATATACATTTCATTATCGGGTTTCAAACGCTACAAGTATAGCACCCCTGTTTTGGGGATGCAACCTAAAATCCGCGAAAAATCCCGCTTTTCGACAGGAAAAAGCCGATAGTTAAGGCTTTTGGGAGGCTGGATGGAGGATTTTGGCGGATGCTGCGCTGCCGTGCCGGTCTATTTTGAGGAAAATCCCATAAAATGGTATTACATGACAGGAAATCCCTTATATGGGGGAAACAATACTGGTCACGAAAAAATTCTTATATCAAGAAGGGAGAACTTCAAAAATGACAGATAAGGTAATCGAAAACAATCAGGTGACAGTGATGGGAAAGATCATCAGTGACTTTACATTCAGCCATGAGATTTTCGGAGAGGGTTTCTATATGGTGGATGTGGAAGTGGCGCGGCTGAGCGAATCTTACGATATTATTCCCGTGATGGTTTCCGAGCGGCTGATCGATGTTGACGGAAACTATGAGGGAGAGTATGTAAGCATTTCCGGACAGTTCCGTTCCTATAACCGTCACGAGGAGCGAAAGAACAGGCTGATACTGTCAGTGTTCGCGCGGGAGATATCATTTGTGGATGAGCTGGAGGAAAGCTCCCGTACCAATCAGATATATCTGGACGGTTATATCTGTAAGGAGCCTGTGTACAGAAAAACGCCGCTGGGAAGGGAGATAGCAGACGTCCTTCTGGCTGTGAACAGACCTTATGGAAAATCGGACTATATTCCTTGTATCTGCTGGGGCAGAAATGCCCGTTATGCAGGAAGTTTTGAGGTTGGCGCCCATTGTGCGGTGTGGGGCAGAATACAGAGCAGGGAGTACATGAAAAAACTTTCGGAAGACCAGCTGGAAAAGAGGACTGCGTATGAGGTGTCCGTAAGCAAGCTGGAACTGTTGGAAGATTGAACGGTTTTGCTGAAAAATAAAAAGTGAATGACAGTAATAGTAATATAAAAATCCGGCGTATCGTGAGAGCGATATGCCGGATTTTTAATTATGAGCCGCTCCGCAAAAAGAGGCGCGGCTGATGGCGCATATTTAACGTATGCTTATGATTCGGTATCGTTATTTTCGTCCTCAGAGACAGGAGCATTGTCTGATTCCGGTTCTTTAGCAGAGGGGGCTTTGTCGGCTTTCATTTCCTCGCGGGCATTCTGCATTGCCTCGGAAGCCTCTTCTTTGGCTTCCCAAACTGCTTCGGAAACATCCTCTGCTGTCTGCTGCATTTTGGCTGCGACAGTCTTGGCTGCGTCTCTCGCAAGCTCTGCGGCAGGCCGGCCCAAAGGTTTT
>UQDA01000040.1 GCA_900539715.1 uncultured Lachnospiraceae bacterium
AGCCTGCAGCACGATTACACAAAATAATAAACTAAGAAGGGGGGGGCGGCCGCAAAAGTGCGGCTGCCGCATTCTTCACTAGGAGGAATTATAAATCATGGATTTTACGTTGGACAAAAAGCATGAGATGGCGAGACAGCTCTTCAGAGAGTTCGCTGAGAAAGAAGTAAAGCCTCTGGCAATCGAGGTTGACGAGACCGAAGAGTTCCCCAGAGTGACTGTTGATAAGATGATCAAGGCAGGTTTCATGGGTATTCCTGTTCCGAAGGAGTACGGCGGACAGGGCTGTGATCCTCTGACATACGCTATGTGCGTAGAAGAGCTGTCCAAGGTTTGCGGTACAACAGGCGTTATCGTTTCCGCACATACATCTCTTTGCTGCGATCCTATCATGACATACGGTACGGAAGAGCAGAAGCAGAAATTCCTGGTTCCCCTTGCAAAAGGTGAGAAGCTGGGCGCATTCGGCTTAACAGAGCCCGGTGCAGGTACTGACGCTCAGGGTCAGCAGACAAAGGCTGTTTTAGACGGTGACGAGTGGATCTTAAACGGTTCCAAGTGCTTTATCACAAACGGTAAGGAAGCTGACATCTATGTAATTTTTGCTGTAACAGGCGTTGTTGAGAAGCGCGGCCGCAAGATGAAAGAGATTTCCGCATTCATCGTTGAGAAGGGCACACCCGGCTTTACCTTTGGTACAAAGGAGAAGAAGATGGGTATCCGCGGTTCTTCCACATATGAGCTTATCTTCCAGGATTGCCGTATCCCGAAGGAGAATCTGCTGGGTCAGCAGGGTAAGGGCTTCAATATCGCTATGCATACTCTGGATGGCGGCCGTATCGGTATCGCTTCTCAGGCTCTGGGTATTGCAGAAGGCGCTCTGGAGAGAACAGTTGAGTATGTAAAAGAGAGAAAGCAGTTCGGACGCGCTATCGGTGCATTCCAGAACACCCAGTTCCAGCTGGCTGACATGGCAACCAAGGTAGAGGCTGCACAGCTTCTGGTATACAAGGCTGCAATGGCAAAAGCAACTCAGAAGAACTATTCTGTAGAAGCTGCAAAGGCAAAACTGTATGCAGCAGAGGTTGCTATGGAAGTTACTACAAAGGCTGTTCAGCTTCACGGCGGTTACGGCTATACAAGAGAGTACGAAGTAGAACGCATGATGCGCGATGCGAAGATCACAGAGATCTACGAAGGTACCAGCGAAGTTCAGAGAATGGTTATCTCCGGCGCTCTGCTGAAATAATCGCGACAAGCGGTGAACCCCGGATTTTGCGGGGAATATACGGAATGAAGATAATAAAATAAGGAGAATCATGCAATGAAAATCGTTGTTTGTATCAAACAGGTACCCGATACCAAGGGTGGCGTTAAGTTTAATCCCGACGGCACTCTGGACAGAAGTGCCATGCTGGCAATTATGAATCCTGATGACAAGGCTGGTCTGGAGGCTGCTCTCCGCTTAAAAGATCAGTACGGCGCAGAAGTTACCGTTCTGACCATGGGT
Source organism: uncultured Lachnospiraceae bacterium (assembly GCA_900539715.1). Classification (GTDB taxonomy): domain Bacteria; phylum Bacillota; class Clostridia; order Lachnospirales; family Lachnospiraceae; genus Gallintestinimicrobium. The sequence goes on from UQDA01000040.1 coordinate 1,511, forward strand.
CTTCCCAAGGCAGAAGAGGTTCTGCGTGAGGCTATCGCTATGGGCGCGGACAAGGGTATCCTTGTAACCGACAGAGTGCTGGGCGGCGCTGATACATGGGCTACTTCCCAGACTATCGCAGGCGCACTGCGCAATCTGGAGTATGACCTGATCATCACCGGCCGTCAGGCTATCGATGGCGATACCGCACAGGTTGGTCCTCAGATTTCCGAGCATCTGGATATCCCGGTTATCAGCTACGCTCAGAACTTAAAGGTTGAAGGCGATTCCGTTATCGTTGAGCGTCAGTATGATGACAGATATCACGTTCTGAAAGCAAAAATGCCCTGCCTGGTTACCGCTCTGGCAGAGTTAAACGAGCCCCGCTACATGACTCCCGGCGGCATCTTCGATGCATATGATGCAGAGATTACCGTTTGGGGCAGAGCTGATCTGAAGGATGTAGAGGATTCCAACTTAGGTCTTAAGGGTTCACCGACTCAGATCGCAAAGGCATCTGACAAAGTTCGTAAGGGTGCAGGCGAGAAGGTTGTTCTTGATCCTACAGAGGCTGTAGACTACATCATGGACAAGTTAACAGAAAAGCATGTAATCTGATAAATTATAGAAAAGCGTGGTGAATGAGATGAACTTAGAAGAATATAAAGGCGTATTTGTCTTTGCGCAGCAGGTAGACAACAAATTAAACAGTATCGCACTGGAGCTGGTGGGCAAAGGAAAAGATCTTGCAAAAGACTTAAACACAGAAGTAACAGCTGTTCTGGTCGGCAGCAACGTGAAAGAGCTCTGCACAGAGCTGGCTGAGTACGGCGCTGACAGAGTTATCGTTGTAGATGATCCTGAGCTGAAAGAGTACAGAACTGAGCCTTACGCTCATGCTCTGTCTGAAGTTATCAACAAATATAAACCCGAGATAATGCTGGTTGGTGCAACCGCTATCGGCCGTGACTTAGGTCCCCGCGTATCTGCAAGAGTACACACAGGTCTGACTGCAGACTGTACACTGCTTGAGATCGGCGATTTCCCGATCAACCCGATTCCCGGCAGAGAGCAGCTTCACAATCAGCTGCTGATGACCCGTCCTGCATTCGGCGGCAATACAATCGCAACAATCGCATGCCCGAACTTCCGTCCTCAGATGGCTACCGTTCGTCCCGGCGTTATGCAGAAGGCAGAACGTGTTGTTGGCGCACAGGCAGTGATCGAGGAGTTCAACCCCGGTTTTGTTCCCAATGACAAGTATGTTGAGATTCTTGAGGTTGTAAAGGCTGTATCCGATGTTGAAGATATCATGGATGCAAAAATTCTGGTATCCGGCGGCCGTGGCGTAGGCAGTGCAGAGAACTTCAAGCTGCTCGAGGATCTGGCAGATGCTCTCGGCGGAACAGTAAGCTGCTCCCGTGCAGTTGTAGATTCCGGCTGGAAGTCTAAGGACCTGCAGGTTGGTCAGACAGGTAAAACTGTTCGTCCTCAGGTATACTTTGCAATCGGTATCTCCGGTGCTATCCAGCATCTGGCAGGTATGGAAGAGTCTGATATCATCGTTGCTATCAACAAAGATGAGACAGCTCCTATCTTCGATGTAGCGGATTACGGTATTGTTGGCGATCTGAACAAGATTCTGCCTGCTCTGACAGAGAAGATAAAAGAGGCTCGCGCTTCCAAAAACTGATTGACATAAAAATTTCCGTCATTATGTCCCGCATGGTGTTTACTGCATCATGCGGCGGTTTGAGATGAAAGACCGGCAGTGTTTTTCCAAAATGGAAGGCACTGCCGGTTTTTTATCCGATAGGAAAGTTTCTTTCCGGCCGGATAAAAAACACGATTATGCGCTCGGCGCACATTTTTTCATACAACAGGAGCGGCTATGGCAAAAAGTAAAGAAATAAAAACAAATGCAATGCGCATTTTGGATCGTATGAAAATTTCTTATGAACATTACACGTATGAATGTGATGAATTTATTGACGGCATGCAGATAGTGGAAAAGCTGGGGATCGATCCGGATAAAGTTTATAAGACGCTCGTGACACAGGGAAATACGAAGGAATATTTTGTGTTTGTGATACCTGTGGCGGCGGAACTTGACATGAAAAAGGCTGCAAGGGCGGTAGGACAGAAGTCTGTGTCGATGATACATGTAAAGGATATTACCCAGGTTACGGGATATGTCCGGGGCGGCTGTACGGCGGTCGGCATGAAAAAGCAGTTTGTGACGATCATTGATCAGACTGCTCAAAAGCTGGAAAAGATAGTGGTCAGCGGAGGCAGGATAGGCTCTCAGCTGGAGCTTTCACCGGAAGACCTGGCAAAGGCCGCACAGGCTTTGTTTGCGCCGGTGACAATACAGGAAGCGGAGAAGCATATCGGATAAGAAAGTTAGGTATGTTTATCATATAGAAAGGAGACACGTATGAGCGAAAAGAAAAATATCATGGAATATGAAACAGTGACTCTGGATGAGGAAAATCTTGCGGTCGTTATCATCGACCAGACGAAGCTCCCGGGGCGAACTGAAATTATTTCCTTAAAGACAGCGCAGGAAATATGGGATGCGATATACCTTTTACAGGTGCGTGGTGCTCCGGCTATCGGCGTAGCCGCGGCATTCGGTATTTATGTGCTGGCAGAAAAAATGGAAGCGCAGGATTATGAAAGCTTTTTGGCGGAGTTTAAAAAGCAGAAGGAATATCTGGATTCAGCGCGTCCGACGGCCGTTAACCTTTCGTGGGCATTAAACCGGATGGAGAAAGTCGTACTGGAAAACAGGGAAGCGTCTGTTGCAGAGATAAAAGCACTTCTGAAAAAGGAAGCGAAGGAGATAAAGGAAGAGGATGTATGGGTGTGCAAGACGATAGGCGAATACGGACTGACACTTGTAAAACCCGGAGACGGTATCCTCACCCACTGCAATGCGGGACAGCTTGCGACGAGTAAGTATGGTACTGCGACTGCGCCCATTTATCTGGGACAGGAAAAAGGATATAACTTCCATGTTTTTGCAGACGAGACAAGACCGCTTTTGCAGGGGGCGCGCCTGACCTCCTATGAGCTGCATTCCGCAGGTGTAGACGTAACGCTGATATGCGACAATATGTCTGCGACGGTTATGAAAAACGGCTGGGTCAATGCGGTATTTGTCGGCTGTGACCGCGTGGCGGCAAACGGTGATACGGCAAATAAAATAGGAACGTCTGTTGTGGCGACAGTTGCAAAGCGTTATAATGTGCCGGTTTATATCTGCGCACCGACTTCCACGATCGATCTGAATACTAAGACAGGAGCGGATATTCATATCGAGCAGCGACCTGCGGAGGAAGTGACAGAAATGTGGTATAAAGAGCGTATGGCTCCTGAAGGGGTAAAGGTATTCAATCCGGCATTTGACGTGACAGACCATGATCTGATAGCGGGTATTGTAACGGAATACGGTATTGCGAGAGAGCCGTATACGGAATCATTGCAGGAAATCTTTAAGAAAAAAGAAGAAGCCAACAGAAATAAAAAATGACAGGAATGCGGTGAGGATGCCGGTGGCCGGGGCTGTATTTACAGCCCCAGAACCTCCTGAGCTGCCTCGACAGCATTGCGAATGCAGTCCTGGCAGGAGCAGAGTACCTTTCCGGTATCGATGCCTTTTAATTCGCGGCAGACGGTAGAACCGCACTTTTCACGGAAACTGGTGGTGAGCTCCCGGGAGAGGCGATAGGTGTCCGCTTTGGTGGCGGGGGAGTCCAGGTTTCCGTCGCTGTTGATCAGACCGGCGGCCATGACTGCTCCGGAGAGGGCGCCGCAGGTGCATTCCATGCCGCCCATACCGAGTCCGAAGCCTTCGGACATTTTAAAAAGAGTGAGAGCATCTACGCCTGTCTCCTGAGCAAAGGCGCAGATCACGGACTGACAGCAGTTAAATTTCCGATTATGAAGGGAAACTGCAAGTTCCTTTTTATCCATGTGTAAAATCTCCTTTTTGTCGTAATCTATTTGAAGATATCACAGGAGGGGAGAAAAAACAAGGCACGCTGTAAAATACGCGGCGGGGCTTGACCCGTAAATAGGGAAGTGTTATTATTTTAACAGACTGTGGGATTTTCGGAAAATCCCGCAAGGTTTTCCGGAGGACGCAGTACGTTATTCGGGATACGAATGAGAGAATGAAAGGTACGAGGTACAGAGAAATGAGTGCAAATTTTGAGGAACTGATCTCAAAGGTAAAGACATGCGGAAAGAAGAAGGTTTCCGTCGCAGTGGCACAGGATGCCCCTATCCTTGAAGCGGTAGAGGAAGCAAGAAAGCAGGGGTTTGCTGATGCTATCCTTGTAGGCGATGAGGAAAAGATACGCGCTATCGCAGCAGATTTAAACATCGATATGACTCCTTACGAAATCATTAATGAGCCTGATAACTGGCAGGCTGCTTTAAAGGCTGTTAAGCTGGCTCATGACGGTGAGGCTGATATGTACATGAAAGGTCTTATCGATACAAAATCTTTCTTAAAGAGCCTTCTGGACAAGGAGGTAGGTCTGCGTACCGGAAAGCCCCTGTCCCATGTATGCTGCTTTGAAGTAAAAGGTATAGAGCAGCTGCTGTTTTTAACCGACGTTGCATTCATGACCTATCCTACTCTGGAGGATAAGGTACATATCATTGAGAATACAGTAGAAGTGGCTCATGCCTGCGGCGTGGAGTGCCCGAAGGTGGCTCCTCTTGCTGCGGTTGAGGTTGTTAATCCCAAGATGCCCGCTACCGTTGAGGCGGCAGAGCTGACAAAGATGAATGAAGAAGGAAAGATAACAGGCTGTATCGTGGACGGTCCTCTTTCCATGGACCTGGCTATCGACCCCGAAGCTGCTCATCATAAGGGAGCAACTGACAGAAAGATTCAGGGTGATGCGGATATCCTTCTGTTCCCTGATATCCATGCGGGCAACCTTGTTTACAAAACACTCGTACATACGGCAGATGTGAAGAACGGCTGTATCCTGACAGGCACAAAGGTACCCGCTATCCTGACGAGCCGTTCCGATAACTTCCAGACAAAGGTAAATTCCATTGCCCTGGCGGCTGTTGTAGCAGAAGGCTTAAAGAATCAGCAGTAACAGACAGTATCATATAGAAAGAGGAGATAAACTGACATGGCTATCAAAAGCTTGATTATCAATCCCGGCTCCACATCTACCAAGATAGGTGTGTTTGAGGACGAAACACTGTTATTTGACGAAACACTGCGCCACTCCACAGAGGAGATTGCAAGCTATGCTTCCATCATCGACCAGAAGGATTTCAGAAAGAACATCATTTTGAACTTCCTTCAGGATAAGGGCTTTGATGTGAAGAGCTTTGATGTGATCGTAGGCAGAGGTGGTCTGTTAAAACCCATTCCGGGCGGCACATATACGGTCAGCGATGAGTTGCTGGCTGACTTAAAAGCAGGTGTTCAGGGACAGCACGCTTCTAATCTGGGCGGCATTCTGGCACGCGAGATCGGCGATGAAATCGGCGTTCCTTCCTATATCGTTGACCCTGTAGTTGTAGATGAGCTGGAGCCTGTGGCACGTCTGTCCGGTATGCCCGAGCTTCCCAGAAGGAGCATCTTCCATGCGCTCAACCAGAAGGCTGTAGCAAGAAGATATGCCAAAGAGCACGGCGTAAAATACGAAGACTTAAACCTCATCGTGATACATCTGGGCGGCGGCGTTTCCGTAGGCGCACACAGCAACGGCAGAGTAGTTGATGTCAACAACATCTTAGACGGTGAAGGCGCATTCTCTCCCGAGAGAGCGGGCACTGTACCGGTTGGCGACCTCGTCAAAATGTGCTACTCCGGTAAGTATACCGAGAAGGAAGTTTATAAGAAGATCTGCGGTAACGGCGGTCTGAATGCTTATCTGCATACCAATGATTTCCGCGATATGCAGAATGCGGCAGAGGCAGGCGATGAGAATGCTGCTCTCGTAAGAGATGCATTCTTCTATCAGATCGCGAAGGATGCAGGCGCTATGGCGGCTGTATTGAACGGCAAGGTAGACCAGATCGTTCTGACGGGCGGTATCGCATATGCTCCCGTGACAAAGCAGATGCTGGAAGAGAAGCTTGGCTGGATAGCTCCTTTCACCGTATATCCCGGCGAGGACGAGCTGCTGGCTCTGGCGCAGGGCGCTCTGCGTGTGATGAACGGCGAAGAGGCTGCAAAAGAATATTAATGGCTGTCCGCAGGACTCAGACTATAAGAAAGGAATCGCTTCGGCGGTTCCTTTTTGGCTTGCGCATATTTGCACAGAAGGCGCGCCTCGTTTCATACTATTTCAGATTTTTCTCCAAATATGAAGAAAGTATGAAAAAAATTGTAACAAGCGCCATTCCAAAGCCGCGTCTGCCTTGCAATTTTAGCACCCATCTGATAGAATAAACGATAGGTTTTATTTTGAGCGCATCTGCGCAATTGAATGGAGAAAAAACAGATGAATGTCATTGAGAAAGTTTTTGGAACGCATAGTGAAAGAGAACTGAAACGCATCATGCCTATCGTGGATAAGATAGAGTCTTTGAGAGACGGCATGATGGCGCTCAGCGATGAGCAGCTGCGGGATAAGACGAAAGAATATAAAAACAGGCTGGCAAACGGCGAGACGCTCGACGACCTTTTGCCGGAAGCTTTTGCGACAGTAAGGGAGGCTGGCCGCCGCGTGCTGAATATGGAGCATTTCCGCGTCCAGCTGATAGGCGGTATCATTCTGCATCAGGGACGTATTGCGGAGATGAGAACGGGCGAAGGAAAGACGCTCGTATCTACCCTTCCCGCATACTTAAATGCTCTGGAAGGCAAAGGCGTCCATGTCGTTACGGTCAACGATTACCTGGCTGCCCGTGATGCGGAGTGGATGGGAGCGATTCATGAATTTTTAGGCCTCAAGGTCGGCATTGTATTGAACAGCATGAAGCCGGAGGAAAGAAAGGCGGCATATGCCTGCGATATCACCTATGTGACGAACAACGAGCTGGGATTTGACTATCTGCGTGATAACATGGCTATTTATAAAGAACAGCTTGTGCTGCGCGACCTGCATTATGCCATCATTGACGAAGTCGATTCCGTTTTAATTGATGAGGCGCGTACCCCGCTGATCATTTCCGGTCAGAGCGGCAAGTCCACAAGCCTGTATGAGGCGTGCGACATTCTGGCAAGACAGTTGAAGCGCGGCGACGATGTAGGAGAGTTTTCCAAAATGGATGCTATCATGGGCATCGAGCAGGAGGAGAACGGCGACTTTGTTGTAAATGAGAAGGACAAGGTGCTTAACCTGACTGCGGAAGGTATCGCCAAGGTAGAGAAGTTTTTCCATATCGAAAATCTGGCGGATCCGGATAATCTGGAGATACAGAACAACATCATCCTGGCACTGCGCGCGCATAATCTGATGCACCGCGATAAGGATTATGTCGTAAAAGATGATCAGGTGCTTATCGTAGATGAGTTTACAGGGCGTATCATGCCCGGACGGCGTTATTCAGACGGTCTGCATCAGGCGATAGAGGCAAAGGAGCATGTGAAGGTAAAACGTGAGAGCAAGACGCTTGCAACCATCACCTTCCAGAACTTCTTTAATAAATTTGAGAAGAAATCCGGTATGACCGGTACTGCACTGACAGAGGAAAAGGAATTCCGTGATATTTACGGAATGGACGTTATCGAAATTCCAACGAACCGTCCTGTCATCCGTAAGGATCTGCATGATGCGGTTTATAAGACGAAGAAGGAAAAGCTCCATGCAATCGTGGAGGCTGTAAAGGAAGCTCATGCAAAGGGGCAGCCGGTACTTGTCGGCACGATAACAATAGAATCTTCAGAGGAGATTTCCGGGATGCTGCGCCGCGAAGGAATCCAGCACAAGGTGCTGAATGCGAAATTCCATGAGCTGGAAGCGGAGATAGTTGCGGATGCCGGTATCCATGGAGCGGTTACGATAGCAACGAATATGGCTGGTCGCGGTACGGATATCAAGCTGGACGAGGCTTCCAGAGCGGCGGGCGGTTTAAAGATAATCGGTACGGAGAGACATGAATCCCGCCGTATTGATAATCAGCTGCGCGGACGTGCAGGACGTCAGGGAGATCCCGGTGAATCCCGTTTTTATATTTCGCTGGAAGACGACCTGATGCGTCTGTTTGGTTCTGAGAAGATGATAACCATGTTCAATGCGCTGGGTATCCCGGAAGGTCAGGAGATAGAGCACAAGATGCTGACCAAGGCGATAGAGAATGCCCAGAAGAAGATCGAGGGCAATAACTTCGGCATCCGTAAGAATCTGCTGGAGTATGACGAGGTTATGAACGAGCAGAGGGAGATCATCTATGCGGAGCGCCGCAGAGTGCTGGACGGCGAGAGCATGCGCGACGTGATATATAAGATGATAACCGATATCGTAGAAAATACCGTGGATATGGTAATCGGGGAAGAGAATGATCCGGATGAATGGAATCTGAATGAATTAAATTCCCTTCTGCTTCCTGTTATCCCGCTTGCACCGATTACAAAAGAGCGTATCACAAAGCCGAAAAAAGACAGCTTAAAGCAGCAGCTTAAAGAAGAGGCTGTGAAGTTCTATGAGACAAAAGAGGCGGAGTTCCCTGAAGCGGAGATGATACGTGAAGCAGAGCGTGTGATACTGTTAAAGGTCATTGACCGCAAGTGGATGACGCATATCGATGATATGGACCAGCTTCGCCAGGGTATCGGTCTTCAGGCGTACGGTCAGAGAGATCCGCTGGTTGAGTACAAGATGAGCGGTTACGAGATGTTTGAAAATATGACGGAGGGCATCAAGGAGGATACCGTCCGTGTGCTCTGCCATATCCGTATTGAGCAGAAAGTAGAGCGCGAGCAGGTTGCAAAGGTGACCGGAACAAACAAAGATGAGACCGGCCCGAGAAAACCCGTAAAACGTGAACACATGAAGGTTTATCCTAATGATCCTTGTCCGTGTGGCAGCGGCAAGAAGTACAAAAACTGCTGCGGACGTAATAACTGATAAAGAATGGAAGGTTAGTATGGCGATTGTAGAATTAGACCAGATGAAGTTCGAGCTGACAGGCTATGAAAATACCCTTCATGAAGTGAAGGATTCTCTGGATTTAGACAGTAAGAAAAAGCGGATAGAAGAGTTGGAGATGGAAATGGAGGCACCGGGATTTTGGGACGACCCGGACAGCTCTAACCGCAAGATGAAGGAACTCAAAAATTTAAAGGATACGGCTGAACTGTGTGATAAGCTGGAAATGCAGTATTCCGACATCCTGATGCTCATCGAGATGGGACATGAAGAAGAGGACCCCGAGATGGTAGGAGAAATCCGGGCGGAACTGGATGAGTTTATTGAGGAGCTGGATGAGCTGCGCGTGAGCACGCTGCTTTCCGGTGAATATGACAGAGATAATGCAATTTTAAAATTAAATGCAGGAGCAGGCGGCACAGAAAGCTGCGACTGGTGCGGCATGCTGTATCGCATGTATACGCGCTGGGCGGAGAAAAAAGGATTTTCTGTGGAGGTACTGGATTATCTGGACGGTGAAGAAGCGGGCATCAAATCCGTTACTTTCCAGATAAACGGTGAAAACGCTTACGGATACTTAAAATCTGAGAAGGGCGTTCACCGTCTCGTGCGTATTTCGCCGTTCAACGCGCAGGGCAAGCGCCAGACCTCTTTCGTATCTCTGGATGTTATGCCGGATATCGAAGAAGATGTGGACGTTGAGATAAACCCCGACGACCTGCGCATCGATACCTATCGAAGCAGCGGCGCAGGCGGTCAGCACATCAATAAGACGTCGTCTGCTATCCGTATCACGCACCTGCCGACAGGTATTGTCGTACAGTGTCAGAATGAGCGTTCCCAGTTCCAGAACAAGGATAAGGCGATGCAGATGCTGAAAGCAAAGCTGTATCTGATGAAGCAGGAGGAGAATGCGGAGAAGCTTTCCGATATCCGCGGCGAAGTCAAGGATATTGCATGGGGCAACCAGATACGTTCCTATGTGCTGCAGCCGTACAAGCTTGTTAAGGATCTGCGTACGAATCAGGAAGTGGCGAATGCCGACGGAGTGCTGGACGGCGGGCTCGACCCTTTCATCAACGCGTATCTGAAATGGATCAATACAAAGGATAAGGCGCAGGAAGAATAAGCTGTTAATAAAACAGTGTGCATGATTGTGTTTTTTATTCAATAGAAAAGGAATTTTCCTGTCGAAAAAAAGGTCTGGCCGGTTGCTCTCTTTTATTATAAGAGGCTGTCCGGTCAGACCTTTTTATTTGATGGAGCGTATATTTTTTTGTCTGGAAAGACGGATCAATCTGACTGACCGCCTCCCACAAGATCCAGATAGAAGCAGGCGAGTGTCTGCTGACGGTACGGATAAACATAGAGCATTCCGATGCCGCAGGTAAAAAATGCGGCGAATGTCCAGGGCAGGAAGCTGAGCAGTAAGACAAAATAGCGCCATTTGTGCCCTTTCATCATCCGTCTGGAGCGGGCGAGACACTCCCTTGCGGTCAGCTCCGGGAAGTCCAGCATGATAAAAAATACCTGAGAATATAAAATCCTGACAAACAGGGCTATCGGAAAGAGCAAAAGCAGCGCTGCCAGCGAGCCGTACAGCCATGACAGCTTAAGTGTCGAAACATAGCGGTTTAATAAGAGCTGCGGGATAAGCTCGGGAAGGAGCATGAGCAGGGAAGGGAAAAGCTGTATCTGTATCGCTTTCCAGGGTTCATGCCAGAAACCGGTAAAAATGCCGCCGGCATACACCTGTTGCCCGCAGGCGTTGCTCAAAAACAGCCATGCGATGCCAACCTTGAATACGGCGAAGAAAACGCCGATGGCAAAGTTGATTCCATAATACAGGAACGTGCCGAAGGGCGGGGATATCTGAATCAGCGCCGAGGGGGCGACGATCATGTATTCCAGCAGCGACAGCGATAAAAATGCGCTGGCAAGGGGCAGATAATGCCCCAGAAGGGCCTGCCGTGCGCTCGCCTTTAGGGAAGCGCGGGAAGCGAATCGTTTCATATGACAGTTACCTCTTGTTTCTAAAGTTTATTGGGGAGATGCCGTTTCGGGAAACAGGCTGTCGGGGTCGATGCCGTAGCTTTCAAGTATCTCATCGGCAGTCAGCCCTGTCATCTGTTCGTAGGTCTGGTTCATCATATCCCAGTATTGCTGCAGCGTTTCGGGAGAGGAAAAAACAACATAAAAGGCAAATACTCCGACAGCCAGATTGATGACAATAGCGCTGGAGGAGACGATAAGTCCCGCAAGCGCATTGTTTGACAGCTTCTGGCTCCCACGGGATAAGAGACCGAGAAAGATAGAAAGGATGCCGAAAAAAACGGGAATCACAACAGTCATGGTCAGTGTGCTGGCGATAGCAACAATCGCAAGAACCAGCGAGGCAGCCGCAAAACCGCTGCCGGGCGGTTTGGTTTTAGGATACATAAAAAAGCCCTCCTGTATGGGGTAAAGATGATATGATATCGTAAGACATTCTAGCACTTTTCAGGGGGTGTTACAAGTGTCGAAAAAACCTGTAAAAAAATTTTAAAATAGTGCTTGACTTTTTAGATGAAACGCGATAGAATAATCTACGTTGCAAGGGACACGAGATGTTCCAAAGCAAGGATGTGCGCGTAGCTCAGCTGGATAGAGCGTCTGACTACGGATCAGAAGGTCGGGAGTTCGAATCTTCTCGCGCACGCTAAGTTGAGAGTCTGTGAAGTATCACAGGCTCTTTTTTGCTTGATGGGAAATTTGATTTCATATCGTATAATAAAACACAACTGTATGTCCGGCGCGGGAACAGTTTTTGTGCGGCGGTATTTGGGGGCGTGACGGATGCCGCAGAAAGACGGCGCAGAAAAGAGTTGATGGAGCGGATGGAGAGGATGCTGGATGCATTGGGGAATCTGGTGGACAACGCTATAAAATATACGGAGAGCGGCTCGGTGCGCGTGAGCGTTACGGAATAATGATGTATGAGAGCAAGGCGAAGGTACGGGCGGATTTCAGACAGTTCCAGGGCATGTTCGCAGTGATGGGCGGCACGCTCTGTGCGGTGATCGGTATCGTGGGAGTGCTGAACTTTTTAAATGCGGTCATGACCGGGATATTGTCGCGGCTGAGGGAGTTTTAGGAAACGGCGTGCAGGGATTAAAAAATAAAAAAGAGCCGTATATTTTTCATGCCGGAGGCAATACTAGTCGTGTAACCAAAACATGACAGGAGGAACAAAACAATGGCAAAAAATGAACGTACTCAGAATCAGTCCAAAAACAATGCGGACAGCGCTCAGAAGAACCAGTCCAAAAACAGTGTGAAGGATTCCGAAACAGGAAACTGCAAGGATCGCAATAAGCAGTAAAGGATATGGCAGGAAAGACCCGGCAGCGCGCCGGGCCTTTTTTGCTATACGGCGCAACAGCTGTATAAAGCATCTGTTCTCCTTGACACAGCAGAGGCTTATCCGTAAAATGAAAGGAGATTCTTAACTGTTTAACATTTGCATTGCAGTGCAAAGAAGTATGGCGATAAGGAGATATATGAGAAAAATGGAATTGATCGCGCCCTGCCATTTCGGGCTGGAGGCGGTGCTGAAACGCGAAATCATAGATTTAGGATATGAAGTAAGTGAGGTAGAGGACGGAAGGGTTACCTTTTCGGGTGATGAAGAGGCGGTCTGCCGCGCAAATATTTTTTTACGGTCGGCAGAGCGTGTCCTGATAAAGGTCGGAAGTTTTCATGCGGAGACGTTTGAAGAACTGTTTCAGGGGACAAAGGCAATCGCGTGGGAAGAATATATTCCGGAAGACGGGAAATTCTGGGTGGCAAAGGCTGCCAGCGTAAAAAGCAAGCTGTTCAGTCCTTCGGATATTCAGTCTATCATGAAAAAGGCGATGGTAGAGCGTTTGAAAAGCGTTTATAAGACGGGCTGGTTTCAGGAGAATGGGGCGCCCTTTCCCATCCGCGTTTTTTTGAAAAAGGACGAGGTAACAGTCGGTCTTGATACCACCGGGGAATCTTTACATAAAAGGGGATATCGCAAGCTGACGGCAAAGGCGCCCATCGCGGAAAATCTGGCGGCTGCGCTTATTATGCTGACACCGTGGCGCGCTGACCGCATTCTGGTAGATCCTTTTTGCGGCAGCGGCACGTTTCCGATAGAGGCGGCGATGATGGCGGCGAATATGGCTCCCGGCATGAACCGGGAATTTACGGCGGAGGACTGGGCGCATCTGATAGGCAGAAAAAGCTGGTATCGTGCGTCTGAGGAGGCATTGGATCTTATCGTCAACGATGTGGAGACAGATATCCAGGGCTACGATATCGACGAGCATATGGTGAGCATCGCACGGGAGAACGCAAAGCTTGCGGGCGTGGATCATCTGATCCATTTCCAGAGAAGACCCGTGTCGGAGCTGTCACATCCGAAAAAGTACGGTTTTCTTATCACGAACCCGCCTTACGGCGAGCGGCTGGAGGATAAAAAAGATCTTCCGCAGCTTTACAGGACATTGGGCGAGCGTTTCGCAGCGTTGGACAGCTGGTCAATGTACATGATAACCTCTTATGAGAACGCACAGCAGGATATCGGGCGCAAGGCGGATAAAAACCGCAAGATATACAATGGCATGATGAAGACGTATTTTTATCAGTTTGCAGGACCAAAGCCCCCGAAAAAAACGGCTCAGGAGGAGAAGAGGCAGGGATGAGACAGATTATTTTTGCAACAGGGAATGAAGGTAAAATGAAGGAAATCCGCGAGATTTTGGAGGGGACGGATTTTGAAGCCATCTCTTTAAAGGAAGCGGGGATAAATATCGAAATAGAAGAAAACGGCAGGACATTTGAAGAAAATGCGCTGTTAAAGGCTGAGGGCATCAGGGATTGGTGCAGGAAAAACGGAGTTCCTGCCCGTCCTGAGCTTTCAGCGGACAAGGTGATCGTTCTGGCGGATGATTCCGGTCTGGAAGTGGATGCCCTGAATAAAGAGCCGGGGATTTATTCTGCGCGTTATCTGGGGTACGATACTTCCTATCGGGAGAAAAATGCCAACATCATTGGGCGGCTGGACGGCGTTTCCAAAGAGGAGCGGACGGCGCGGTTTGTGTGCGCGATCGCGGCGGCTTTCCCGGAGGGGAAGAGTGAAACGGCGCTGGGAACGATAGAGGGCTATATCGGCTGGGAAGAACGGGGAGAAAATGGGTTTGGCTATGACCCTATTTTTTACCTGTATGAAAACGACCGCTCTACGGCGGAGCTTTCGCCGGAGGAGAAAAATGCTGTCAGTCACAGGGGCAGAGCACTTAACCGGATGAAAGAGATTCTGGAAGGAAGATGACGGGGAATACCGATGAAAATACTGATTGTCAGCGATACGCACAGAAGAGACGGAAATCTGACGGGGGTCCTTGATATGGTGGGGACTCCTGATATGCTCATTCATTGCGGCGATGTGGAAGGCAGCGAGGACTTTATCAGAAGCATTGCCGGATGCCCGGTGCATATGGTTGCGGGAAACAATGATTTTTTTACGGATCTGAAAAAAGAAGAGGAATTTTATATCGGAGATTATAAGGTATGGCTTACGCACGGACATAATTATTATGTTTCGATGGGGACGGAGTTTATCCGTGAGGAGGCAAAGAGCAGGGGAGTGGATATTGTGATGTTCGGGCACACGCACAGACCGTATCTGGAGCAGGGAAAAGTGACTGTATTAAACCCCGGAAGCCTTTCTTATCCCAGGCAGGAAGGGAGAAGACCGTCCTATATTCTGATGGAGCTGGATGCGAAGGGACAGACGCATTATCATATAAATTATATCTGAAAAAAGTTTTTTAAAAAATTTAAAAAAAAGCGTTGACATATTCAGGAGTTTTATATATAATAACTCTTGCGTCACGGATAAGGCATTTAGTTAAGCGACGGGGTGTGGCTCAGCTTGGCTAGAGCGCCTGGTTTGGGACCAGGATGTCGCAGGTTCGAATCCTGTCACCCCGATATGACATGCAGGTGTAGTTCAATGGTAGAACACCAGCCTTCCAAGCTGGATACGTGGGTTCGATTCCCATCACCCGCT
>UQDA01000041.1 GCA_900539715.1 uncultured Lachnospiraceae bacterium
TGCCGCCTCCCGTCTGCCGCCGCTTCCTACGTTTCCTACGCTTCTCCTATGCTTCCTTCTCCACATAATACTGCGCCTGCGCGTTCCAGAGCGCGTGATATTTTCCCTCCTCGTCCTTTAAAAGCGCTTCGTGGCTTCCCTTCTGCACCACCTGCCCCTTATCGAACACCGCTATCTCATCGCAGAACTTGCAGGAGGAAAGCCTGTGGCTGATGTACACCGCCGTCTTGTCTCCGGCTATCTCGTTAAATTTACTGTAAATCTCCGCCTCCGCCACCGGGTCGAGCGCCGCCGTGGGCTCGTCTAAGACGATGAAAGGCGCGTTCCGGTACAGTGCGCGGGCAATAGCTATTTTCTGTTCCTCACCGCCGGAAAATTCAATTCCATCGGGAGAAAGTGTTTTATACAAATATGTATTCAGCCCTTCCGGAAGTTTTTTCAGACGCTCCTCAAAGCCCGCCTGCTTCAGCCATTCTGTTACCCTTTCCCTGTCGTAAGAGGCGCTTCCTGCCACCGTTTCGCCAAGCGGCTGCGCTGGGAGCCAGAAATCCTGAAATACGACGGAAAACAGCGCCATATAATCATCGTAACGATATTTACGGATATTGATGCCGTTTAACAGGATTTCTCCCTCCTGCGGGTCGTACAGACGGCACAAAAGCTTGATAAACGTGGTTTTCCCGGAGCCGTTCTCTCCCACCACTGCCAGTCTTTCCCCGACGCGGAACTTTAAGTTCACATGACGCAGAGCCCAGTCGGAGCTTCCCGGATACTGAAAGGAAACGTCCCGAAATTCCACCTCATACTGTCTGTCGGAACGCTTTTCCGTCGTCAGGCTGCCCTGATACATCCTGTTTTCCATATCCAGTAGTTCAAAGGTCGTTTTTAAAAATACGCCGTTTGCCTGCATCTGCGCGATGCTGCCCATCAACGTGTAAATCCCAGAAAACAGCTTTGTGATAGCCCCCACATACTGCGTTACCGCACCGACGCCGAACGCTCCTGCCCAGGCTTTCACACAGACAAACAGATATATCACCCCGGTCAGCACCATGGAAAGCCCCCCTGAAAGCGCCGCCCACAGTCCCATCGGTCCCTTTGCCCAGCCTCCCATCTCCGAAAACGCTCCCATACTCTGGGGAGCTTCGTTGATAAAATAGCTTCCGAGCCGCTCCTGCTGCCGGTAAATCCGCATATCCTCCGCGCGCTCTCTTTCAAACGGCATCTCTAATCCGAAATAAAGCGCAATCTGGTTGGAACGCTTCAGCCTTTCAAAGCAATTCAGCATAATACCGTTTTTCTTTATGCCGCACCGGTTTGAAAGCGCCGTTACGCCAAACATCACCGCCAGCAAAACCGCCGCGCACAGCGGGCTGTTCAGAAATACAAATCCGCTTTCCCGAGGGACTTTTAAAGTAAACAGCGAAACTGTCAGCCCGATGCCGCCCGCTATCTGGAATGCAGCCCCCACAAGCTTTTGCAGGATGTCTATCGTTTTTATCGTCCCGTGGTTATCCAGGTTCCGGTTCTGCCATATCTGACTGTGCAGGTCATGAGTATGCTGGTCGTTCATATTCGGATAGTCCAGCTCCAGAAATTTCTCCATGTAAGGCTGGTTATCCGTCCAGAACAGGCAATTTCCATGAATCCCCATCCACTGCGCTACCCCGCTTTTCAAAAGCGCCAGCACAAATTCCACGATAACGATAGCTGCCGCCAGTTTCAGGAGCACGGTTCCTTCAGCCCCCGCCGCCAGCGCATCCACAAACCGGGCGGACAGCCATATCCCCGCATAGGGCATCGCCGCCTCCAGAAACCCATCGCATAAAATGGAAATCAAAAGAGCCGGGTCATATTTCGCGTACAGCTTCCAGCCTCTCCGGTTATAATCCCATGCCTCCTTTATGGACATTTTCTCATTTTCCATCGTTTTTTTCCTCCCTGTAATAGCGGCTCTGTATCTCAAACAGCTTCGCATATTCTCCGCCCTGCTCCAGAAGGCTTCTGTGCGTCCCTTCCTCTGCGATAAGCCCGTCCTTTAAAAACAGTATCCTGTCGCAAAACTGCGTGGAAGCCAGCCGGTGGGAAATAAACAACGCAGTCTTTCCTTCCGTCATGCGGCTGTACCTCATGTAAATATCATTTTCCGCGATGGGGTCCAGCGCCGCCGTCGGCTCGTCCAAAAGAAGGATGTCCGCATTTTTATAAAGCGCCCTTGCCAGCATGAGCCGCTGGTTCTGCCCGCCGGACAGCTCCACGCCCTCCTCATACAATTCCCTGCCAAGGTACGTATTCATTCCCTGCGGAAGTTCTCCGACCTTTTCCAAAAGCCCCGCCTGCTCCAGACATCGTGCCACCCGCTCCCGGTCGATTTCCTTTGCCTCCTGCGCCACATTCTGGGCAACAGTGCAGTCCACGACCGAAAAGCTCTGAAATACCGCCGCAAACAGCCCATAATATTCTTTTCTGTTATACTGTCGGATATCCTGTCCGTTCAGCAGTACGCGCCCCTGCGTCGGGTCAAAAAATCCGCATATCAGCTTAACGAGCGTCGTCTTTCCGGCGCCGTTCAAGCCCACCATCGCCAGCTTTTCCCCCGGATGCAGGGTAAGGTTCATATGGCTGATCGTATCCTTCTGTGCCCCCGGATAACGATAAGAAACGTCCTCCAGACGGATTTCACAGGAAGAGAGCTCCTTCGGGAGCGATTTTCCTTCTTCAAATAAAAACGGCTCCTCCCATTCCAGAAATTCCCGCATCACATTGAGCTCCTCGCTCTGCTGATGCAGTCCGTAAAATGCTCCCAGAATCCCGTCTATCATCGTGCTGATGCCGCTCGCCGTCCCGAAATACAAAAGAAACTGCGCTGCAGTCAGATTTCCGCCTGCGACCATACCTATCAGATACAGATACACCAAACCGTTTCTGAGCAGATTCATCGCCGCTCCCGCCGCGTCCCCTTTCAGAAGTATCGCGCTTCTTTTCCGGTTCAGCTCCTTTAACCGCTCCATGCCGCTGTCCCATATCGACCTCATCCAGCCCTGAAGGCCAAAGATACGGATATCCTTTGCATATTGCCTGTTTCCGGCGCTGTCTATCGCATACTGCATCCTTCCGGTCGGTCCGTCCATCTTCTCCAGCGGTTCCCGCCCCCGCTCCGAAGCGTGCTTTCCCGCAAGATAAGAAACGACCGCTGTCGCCGCGCATATCAATATCAGCTCCGGTCCCGCCGTTACCATAAGGCCAAGATAAATGACAAGGCGCAAAACATCCGCAATGATTTGCGTCCATGTTTCCCATATCGTTTCCGCCGCCGAGCCGGGACCGCAATAAGCGCCGATGACCCGCGCCTTCTTGTCCCCGAAATTTGCGTCCATCAGATTCGGATACGAGGTCTCCGTCCATTTTTTTGTAGCTCTGTTTGAAAAAGCCTGAAACCGCATAGCGAGCCGCGCATAAGATGCATTTTCCTCCACATAGGACTGCAGCCCGGCCAGCACGACCAACGCCCCGGAAAATGCCGCAATCGTTCCCGCCAATCCGCCAAAGGACGCTGCCTGCTCCACCTTATCCAAAATCGCCGGAGACAAAAGAATCTCCGTCACAGACCTTACCGCCATCACACACGCCAAGACAACGCACAGCCAAATGACGCTCCGCTTTTCCTTCCACGCTATCTTCAGCATAAAAGCGGTATTCTGCCATATGCTGTACTTTCCTGAAGCTGACTTCTTTTTCATTGTTTTTCGCTCCTTTTTTCTCCTCTCCTCCGTCCGGAAGCCCTGCCCCTGCGGAAGCATCCTTACCATACCACAAAAAAATCCCCCGGCACGTTCCGGGGGATGAATCGTTTGATTTTGGGGACGAACTGCACGCATTAAAAATCTTCCTGCTTTTGTCAGGTCTGGGGAATCAGGATTTCCGTCGTAAACGCCCCTTCTTCCGAATTGCGGCTTAAATATCCGCCCAGCCGCTCAACAATGGCGTCGATACGTATCAGCCCGAATCCGTGTCCCTTGCCCTTGCTCGTACGGAACAACCTGCCCACCTTTTCCAGCTTGCCGGTCGCGGTAAAGTTAGTAAAGGAAATATAGAGCTGCGTATTTTTCATATCCATATAGATGCGTATCATCCTGCCGCCTTCAGGCAGCTTCATGCTCGCCTCTATCGCATTATCGAACAGGTTGCCCAGAATAACGCATAAATCCAGCTCCGACATTTTTAACTTTACCGGAATATGCGCGTCCACATGCACTTCGATATTTTTTGAACGCGCCAGCGAAATCTTGCTGTTTAATATCGCATCTGCCATGGCGTTTCCCGTCTTTATCACCGTGTCCACCGTATTCAGATCCAATTCCAGACCGTCCAGATACTGCATGACAGCTTCCATATCGCCGTTTTCTGCCAGCGCCTTGATGGTCTGGATGTGATTGCGGTAATCGTGCCGCCAGCCTCGCATCTGCCGATACATATTTTCCACTTCCTGATAATGGGTATCGATAAGCTCCCGCTGGTATTCGTCCAGCTGGCGGTTTATCTGTTTTGTAAAAAGCTTCATCTTATCCTTCCTGTACGATTATCGTTTTGTTGTTTTTTCATGAAATAATATTTTGTATTTCCTTGTTGTTTCGCCCCAAATATGATATCTTTCTTTACAAACACATAATATGCTTATCCAGGGAGCCGTTGGGGTGCTATGTCAGCCGCCGGACGCTATGCGAAAGGAGGTTGGTGCTTATGGTTACTTATGAGGGATTATTTACCTTTGTAACAATGCTTTGCGCTGTTATAACTCTTGTCATCTACACGACACGCAAAAAGTAGCGCCCCTGCTCTGGTAAAGTAAGGCGCTACTTTTTAAGTCTCTACATACCGACGGTCAAGTGTACACTGACCAACGGCTCTCTTGTTAAGCATATTATACCCATTCCGCACCATAATGTCAAAATATTTCTTTACTCATTGACCGGTCATCGCTGCTGTTCACAGCAACCGTCATTCCGCCTCGATAATCGCCCTGTTCAGCGGCTCATACGCCCCTCTCGGCAGCGGAAGCACCGTACCGTCGGAAAGCCATACCTCCGTCTTTGTCACCCGTTTGATATATTTCAGATTCAGAATGAGCGCACGGCCCGCACGCACGAATCTGCCGTCCAGCTCCTTTTCAAACTCGCTCAGCGTCCGCTTGACCCGGTAATCCTCTCCGGCATGAACCGTCACATAATTCTGATGCACATCCAGATAGCGTATCTCATAAAAGGGAAGGCGTAGCATCTCTCCGGAAAGCTCCAGATTCAGGCAGCGTTCCTCCTGTTTTAACTTTTTTACCGCCCTGTCGAGCACCGCGAACAGACGCTCTTCATGAACGGGCTTCATCAGATAATGCAGCGCCTCAACATCATAGCCCTCCGCAATATAATCCGAATATCCCGTGATAAAAATAATCTGCACCGTCCCGTTTCTGCGGCGTACCCTGCGCGCCATCTCCACGCCGTCCATCTGTCCCATCTCAATATCAAGAAGCAGAATATCCCACGTTTTGTCCTCTTCATATTCAAACAGAAAGCTTTCCGCAGATACAAACGTCTCCAGCCTTATTTCCGTCTTCCTCTGTTCTGCCCATTTTTCCAAAAGCTGCCGCGTATATTCCGTGTCCGTCCTGCTGTCGTCGCAGACTGCGATATGATAAGCCATCTGATTCCTCCGGTCATCTCTGAAATTTCCAGTTATCAGTATAGCCGTTTACCACGGGTTTGTCCATTCTCCTGTCCGCTCAGCATGATCTTTATTTTGAAATATAAAAGACGGGGCGAAAGAAAGTACATATGCACTCTTCTTCACCCCTCTAAAAAATTATTTATACATCTCCATATATGCTCCATGCGCTTCGATCAGCTCATCACACATGCTTCGAATATCATCCACAGACAGCTCTGCCGCCGTATGCGGATCTAACATAGCCGCCTGATAGATATGATTTCTGTCACGGGTTCTTGCAGCCTCTATGGTAAGCAGCTGAACGTTGATATTTGTCTGGTTCATAGCCGCAAGCTGAACCGGCAGCCGTCCCACATGACAGGGATTGATTCCGTTTCCATTGACCAGACAGGGAACCTCCACACAGGCATCCGCAGGCAGATTGTCGATCAAACCGATATTGAGCACGTTTCCTCCAATCTGATATGGCTTATTTGTTACCACCGCTTCCATAATATAAGAAGCATATTCTCTGGAGCGCTCATGAGTAATCTTTCCATCCTTCAGGATATTGTCCCGCTCCTCTTCCCAACCTGCGATCTGATTCACACATCGTCTGGGATACTCGTCCAGCGGAATATTGTAACGCTCGATCAGCTCCGGGTAACGGCTCTTGATATAAAACGGATTGTATTCCGAATTATGTTCGCTGGATTCTGTGCAATAATAGCCCAGGTTCCGAATATACTCATATCGGATCATATCGCTATGCTTTTCTTCCGCATTTTTCTTCAACGCACGCGATTTAATCTCCGGATACAGATCTTTTCCATCACGGTCACGCACATCTAACAGCCACGCCATATGATTGATTCCTGCAATCAAATCGGTGGCGCCCTCCAGTCTGTCCTCCATTCCGAGACCTTTCAAAAGCCCTTCCGTACAAACCTGAACACTATGACAAAGGCCCACTGTCCTGATTTTTGTGTACCGCTGCATATATCCGGTCAAAATTGCCATGGGATTGGTGTAATTTAAGAAAAGCGTATTGGGGCATACCTCCTCCATATCTCTTGCGAATTCCTCCATTACCGGAATAGTGCGCAAGCCCCGCATGATTCCTCCAATTCCAAGTGTATCCCCAATGGTCTGACGAAGGCCGTATTTCTTTGGAATCTCAAAATCTGTTACGGTACATGGCTCATAGCCTCCCACCTGAATCGCATTTACCACAAAATCCGCATCCCTCAATGCATCTTTACGGTTTTCCACCCCCAGATAGGTTGTGATACAAGCCCGATCCTCATTTACATTGTGATTGAGCGCTTTCAGAATGATTTCCGACTCCTTTAAACGCTTTTCATCAATATCATACAAAGCAATCTTTGCATCGCGAAGCGCAGGCGTACACATACAATCTCCCAATACATTTCGGGCAAAAACAGTGCTCCCCGCTCCCATAAATGTAATTTTTACCATGACTGACTCCTCCTGTTATTGCATTAGAATTATGTTTCCTGTAAAATATTCCTGTTAAGATATATTTTAGAAATATAAGACGATTCCTGCTAGAATTATTGTTTCATTTTATTGTATTTATGTTGCTTTATATCAGAAAGGAGGCTGATTCCCATGGAAAATGAAAATACATATATCAACACAGAGCGAGGCTCCTCCCGGGAAACCACCCGGCTGCTGAAGGAATCGGAAACCGGTGTAGGGATACGGCTGTACTACTGCGGAAGCGAGTCCTGCACGCCAAACCACTCCTTCGGTCCGGCAATCCGCTCCCATTATCTGATCCATTTTATCCGAAGCGGAAAAGGAATCTATCTGCGTCAGGGAATGGAATATTCTCTGAAACAGGGAGATGCCTTCCTGATTCTGCCCGGTGAAACCACCAAATATATGGCCGATTCCGAAGCCCCCTGGGACTATACCTGGATAGCTTTCGACGGTGCAGGCGCTGAACCGTTGCTTGCAAGCTGCGGTTTTTCTAATAATAATCCGGTTTTTCATTCGGATGACGATACAAAAGGAAGCATGTTGATCCGCCAGGCAGAAATCTTCGAATCGCATTTTCATGATCAACGTCTGAATTTTCTGGAAATACTTGGTCACTTTTATCTTCTGTTTTCCTGTATGCATACGGATACTCCGGGCACAGGCTCCATGATTCCGGAAAATGCCTGCATCCTTGAAACCAATTGTAAAAATGCTTCTTCTGCTCAAAGGCTCTATTTTCATCAGGCAACAGAATATCTGAAACATAATTTCAGCTATCCTGTAAAAATAGAGCAGCTTGCCCGGTATGTCGGTGTGAGCCGTTCCTATCTATATAAAACCTTCATTACCTGCTCCGGAAAAAGCATCCAGCAGTACCTCCTTCGCCTTCGGCTGCGGGAGGCCTGCAGTCTTCTCGCTGAAACAGAGCGCTCCATTACGGATATTGCCTACTCCTGCGGCTTTACCGACTCTCCCTCCTTCTGCCGCCAGTTTCGAAAAGCTTACGGGCAGACACCGCTTCAGTTTCGGACCGGAATGTGCACAAACAAATAGTATTTTCCTTCTTTTCCGACAAAACATGAAAAATATTTTTCATGATATGATTTTTTTGTTGACACCCGGAATTTCTCATGATATAATTTGATTCGTTGTGAGGCACAAAACACACAACAGGGCATAAGCTGCTGTGGCTCAGTCGGTAGAGCGTCGCATTGGTAGTGCGGAGGTCACGGGTCCGATTCCCGTCAGCAGCTCGTATAGAGAATCCCGGAAAGGTTGATTTTATCAGCTTTCCGGGATTTTTTCGTAGTGCGCCCGCCGGGCGTGCCATATACTAAAACAGCCATCCTTTTCCTTTACGGCTCAGGATGGCTGTTGCTCTGTTCTTATAAAATCCTTCTCAGTCACAATGCGTCATGATGCGGATTATCTCCTCGTCCGTTTCGCACATCCCGCGCGCGCCGAGGCGGTAAATATTGCGGATGGTATTTTCTACGCCCTTTGAAACGATTCCGTCCTCCGCCAAAAACTGCTGTCCCTGACAGTACATATCATAACCCAGTATCCCGGCATCCACCGATGCTGCTATCTTTCCCGCACAGGACGGCTTTGCCCCGTCGCAGACGATTCCCGAGACTATCGCTATTGCATTGACGAGCGTATGGGAAACCTCCTCCAGCCCGCCGCCGCACAGCCACGCGATACCACAGCCCGCCGCGCAGCCTGCGCTCACTGCCCCGCAAAAGGCTGAGAGCGGACCAATTCCGGATTTTAAATGAATGGCGATAAGGTTCGACACAAGAAGCGCTCTGTAAAGCGATTCCTGAGAAACACCCAGATGTCTCGCATATTCGATAACAGGGACCGAAACCGTGATGCCCTGATTCCCGCTGCCCGAGTTGATCACTACCGGAAGCTCGCAGCCGCTCATGCGCGCATCGGAACCGGCTGCCGCCAGTGCTACCGCGCGGTTTCTCACATCGCTCCCTCTGCTCTTTAAAAGAACATTTCCGATATTCGCTCCCCACTCATGCTCCAGACCTTCCTGCGCTATCGCATAATTATATTTTATCTGACGTTCCAGCGTTTCCTTGACTGTCGAAAGCTCTGCTCTTTCTGCGAATGCAACAATATTTTCAATGCAAAGTCCGCTCCTGTCTGCTTTTTTCTCAGAAACCGGCGCGTTCTCCTCTGCTGCTTCCAGCAAAACAGCTCCGTCCTTCTCTATCCTCACAATATTGGAATGATACTTTGCCACCCGCACAAACGCCGTATGACCGTTTCCTTCTCCCGTCATGCGGATATCCAGCTTATCGCCGTCATCCAGTGCTCTTATCTTGATTCCAATCCGTTCCAGGCATTCGCGTATCTTCTGCTTTTCTTCCTGCGATACCTCCGCGATGACTTCCAGCTTTCTTTCCGTGCGCCCTGCCGCTATCCCGGCAGCCGCAGCCGCCGCGATGCCCTTTAGCCCTCCGGTGTTCGGTACTATCACGCTCTTTACATTTTTGATGATATTACCGGATGCCTCCACCAGAATGCTTTCCGGTGCACAGCCCAGCACATCCCGCAGCTTCGACGCGCAGTAGGCTATTGCTATCGGCTCCGTACAGCCGAATGCCGGTGTCAGCTCCTCCTTTAATATTTCCGGAAACTCCCTGAAAATATCTGTTTTATCTGTATTGTCCTTCAACACTTCCATCCTCAATCCTGTCCGCAGCTCCTGCGGATGCCCTTTTCTCTCATATCAGATACCGCCGCACTTTTGTACAGTATAGCATACTGTACGGCGCAATACCAGCCATTTTTCCGGTCAGTCTTCAAACAGCCTCGGCAGAAATTCCAGCGCACACTGTCTCCACACGTTCCAGTCATGACCGCCCTCATACACCCTGCGCACCTGCTTCAGCCCGCTTTCCTCGCACATTTCATCCTCTTCCATAAAATAGGAGAAAAACACATCCTCCCGCCCCATCGCCCGAAACAGCAGCCGGCAGTTTTCATTGAACGTCTTCGGATTTTGCAGGGCAGCGCGCAGGTGCGTATCGTCCGCCTCCTCCACACCGATATAGTTGCGTAAAAATCCCGAAAACAATCCTATCCAGCCAAACAGCTCAGGATTTCCAAAGGCGGTCATCGCCGCCTGCATCGAGCCCATCGACAGTCCCGCTATCGCGCGTCCCTCCCTGTCCGTCCTGACCTCATATCTTCCCTCGATAAAGGGCATCATATCCGTTTTAAAAAAAGCGGGGAACAGCGTATGCTCCAGCTCTTTTTCGTCTTCCGGGCTCCTGAGCATCCCGTCCGCCATTACGACCAGCATCGGTCTGACCTTTTCCTGCGCCAGCAGGTTGTCCATAATGTTGGCTATCCTCCCATGCCATACCCAGCTCGTCTCATTTTCCCCAAAACCGTGCTGCAAATACAGAACGGGCAACGCCTCCTCCACATACTGTTCCGGCGGAACATAGACGAGACAGCATTCCTCCCGCCCCGTCGTCTCCGAAAAAAAGTATTCGTGCCGCACATCTCCGTGGGGAACCTTATGCCGCGCATATTCTTCCTTCACCGGCTCTATTTCCAGATAATTGCACGGCCGGGAATTTCCGTATCCGATAGGTAAAAACGGGCTCAGCACCTCCACACCGTTGACTGCCAGCGTTACATAATAAAATCCCGGCAGAAGCGGAAGGCTCACCTCCCATACATTCCGCTCCACCTCCAGAAAAATAAATTTTCTTTTTCCCGCATACAGCTCCAGATCGCAGGCATTTTTCATCCAGAGGCGCAGGAATGCCCTGCCGTCCTCCCTGTAAAAAAGCCCCTGTTCCGGCTGCCTTTCATGTATCGCCGTCAACGGAAACAGGCGGGGCCTGCGAAATGCCACCGCCTGATCCTGCACGCTGCCTCCTTTTCTTTCCAAAAAATCTTCCATCTGCGTTATCCTGCGTTTTCCTTTCCATTACGCAAAAGCGCGCGCTTTAGCTTTCCTTTGATACGCTGCAGCGCGTTGTCCGTACTTTTTGCATCCCGGCCGAGCACACGGGCTATCTGAACATATCCCATCCCGGTCAGATGCAGATCCAAAACCTGCTTTTCCAGCGGGCTCAGTTCCTTTTCGATTGTCTTTTCCAAAAGTTCTACGTTTTCCCGCGCTATCACCAGCTCCTCCGGATTGCGCTCCCTGCTGTCTTCCGGTTCAAATACCACTCTTCCGCCGTTTTCATCTTCCTGAAAAGCTTCCTGACTCAAAGAAACGTAGCGGTTCAGCGGCGCGTGTTTTTTGCGGGTCGAGGCCTGCACCGCAGTGTACATCTGGCGGGAAATGCACAAATCCGCAAACGTAAAAAAGCTTGCATCCCTTCCCGCGTCATAATCCCTCACCGCCTTGAACAGACCTATCATCCCTTCCTGTATCAGGTCCTCTCCGTCCGCGCCAAGAAGATACATGGATTTTGCCTTGCTCCGCACGAGTCCCTTGTATTTTTCCATAAGAAAATCCATTACCCTGCCGTCTCCGTCCCGCAGGCTCTGTATCAGTTCTTCATCCGTACATTCTTCGTATTTTTCCATGCCGCTCCCGTTCTCTGCCGCGCGCCTTCCGTCTTCCTCCCGCAAAATGCTTTCTCCGTTACTATTTCAGGCGCTGGCGCACTATCTCATAAGCCAGGACTCCCGCTGCTACCGATGCGTTCAGGGAATCAATATCTCCCTTCATCGGGATAGAAGCGATCATATCGCATTTTTCACGGACAAGGCGGCCTACTCCTTCGCCTTCATTCCCTATCACAAGGCCGATAGGACCTTTCAGGTTCAGGTCGTACATCTGCGTGCCTCCCATATCCGCGCACACAAACCAGATTCCTTCTTTTTTCAGCTCTTCTATCGTCTTTGCCAGATTGGTCACTCTTGCAACCGGCGTAAAATTCAACGCTCCCGCGCTCGTCTTTGCCACTACCGCAGTCAGCCCTGCCGCTCTGTTTTTGGGCACGATCACCCCGTGTGCCCCCGCAAGGTTCGCCGTTCGTATGATGGCGCCCAGATTATGAGGGTCTTCAATATTATCCAGAAGGAAAATGAACGGAGGCTCTCCCTTTTTACGGGCATTTTCCAGAATCTCCTCCACCTCTGCATATTCATATGCCGCAGCATAGGCGATCACACCCTGATGATGGCCCGTCTCGGAAAGCTGATCAAGGCGTTCCTTGGTTACAAATTTCACAGGCGTTCCCTTTGCCTTTGCCTCTCTCTTTATCGTCAGAACAGGCCCGTCCTGACATCCATCCAGTATGAACAGCTTGTCGATGGGACGTCCCGCCCGGTACGCTTCTATCACAGCGTTTCTTCCCTCTATTGTAAATTCTTCATAGCGCATTTGCGTTGTCTCCTTTTTTAACAGCTCAAAGCTCAGTTCCTGTCAGCTCAAGGCTTTTTTTCACCAGATACAAAAGGCGCTCCGTCCGGTCTGTCAGATACAAAAATCCGTACAGCGCCTCCAGTCCCGTCGCCTTGCGGTAATCCCCGATGGATGCGTTTTTAGCAGAGGAATGGGAATGGGCATTGCGCCCTCTTTTATAAACCGCCTGTTCCTCCTCCGTCAGCTCCCCGAAGACCGCCTCCGCCTGCGCCGCCTGTGCCTGCGCTTTTACGACGGCGCTCTTTTTCTGATGAAGGGTGTTGGGCGCGGTATTACCGCGCTCCACCACGACCGTTCGTATCACCAGATCATAAATGCAGTCTCCCACAAATGCCAGCGTCAGCGGAGAATAGGTACGGATATCCACATTTTTGCAGCCAAATACATCTCTTATCCCCAAAAGCAGGCTCATGCTCTCTTCCATTTCACTCCCTCACGGGTATCTTCCAGAACGATACCTTTTTCCAGCAGCTCGTTTCTTATCTCATCCGCCCTTGCGAAATTTTTCGCCTTACGAGCATCCTGACGTTCCTGGATAAGCGCTTCGATGTCCTCTGCCAGAAGCTCCTGCTTTGTCTCAACGGTCAGACCGCAGATGTCCGCCAGCGTTTTTATCTCCTCGCCCAGCGCGTTCCAGAAGGCTTTGGAATGGCTCTCCTCGCCCAGCGTGTTTGCAAATTTCACCAGCTCGAAAATAGCTGCCAGAGCATCCGCCGTGTTGAAATCGTCATCCATTGCCTGATCGAATTTATCCGCATATGCCTGCGCCTTTTCCAGAAGCTCTTTTTCCGCATCGGAAAGCTCTGCCGCTTCCGCATTCTGCGCTTTGAACGCCAGCGTGGAAACCGCCGTTCTGATACGGTCAAGACCGTTTGCCGCAGCTTCCATCAGTTCTGCCGAGAAGTTTAAGGGGCTTCTGTAATGTGCCGAAAGCATGAAGAAACGCAGCACCATCGGGTCGTATTTTGCCACGATATCGCGCACCGTGAAAAAGTTTCCTGCGGATTTGCTCATCTTATGATTATCGATATTTAAAAAGGCGTTGTGCATCCAGTAACGCGCAAAGTTTTTGCCATTTGCAGCCTCGGACTGCGCGATTTCGTTTTCATGATGAGGGAATATCAAATCCTCACCGCCTGCATGAATGTCTATCTCATCGCCCAGATATTTTTTGCTCATCACGGAGCACTCGATGTGCCAGCCCGGACGCCCTTCGCACCACGGAGATTCCCATGCCGGTTCTCCTTCTTTTTTCGGCTTCCAGAGTACGAAATCGAGCGGATCTTCCTTCTGATCCTGTCCCGAAACGAGCAGGGAACGCTTACCGCCTTCTAAATCATCCAGATTTTTGTGGGAAAGCTTTCCATATTCCTTAAAGCTTCTCGTACGGAAATAGACCGTGCCGTCCGCCGCCGGATAAGCGTGTCCCTTCTCTATCAGCGTTTCTATCATCTCCTCCATGCCCGCAATCTCTTTTGTCGCCTGCGGATGAACGGTCGCAGGGCGCACGTTCATGGATGCCATGTCTTTTTTGCACTCTTCGATGTAACGCTCGGAGATTACTTCTGCGGAAACGCCCTCTTCCACCGATTTTTTGATTATCTTATCGTCCACGTCTGTAAAATTGCTGACATAATTGACTTCATAGCCCTTATGCTCCATGTAACGGCGCACCGTATCGAACACGATCATCGGACGCGCGTTGCCGATATGGATCAGGTTGTATACGGTAGGGCCGCATACATACATCCGCACCTTGCCCGGCTCTATCGGGACAAATTCTTCTTTTTTCTTCGTCAGCGTGTTGTAGATTTTCATATTTACCTCTCATTCTGCCGCTTTTTGCGGCATTATCTGTTTTTGTATATTTATATAGCTTATTGACCCGCTTTTTCCAGCCGCTGCTCCAGCTCTAAAACCCGCTCTATCAGCTCGCTGTTTGATTTTTGCAGATTTGCGATATCCTCGCGCACCGGGTCTGGCAGATGTATCTGATCCAGCGTTTCCCTCGGCGGACGCGGAGGCTTACAGTTCCGGCACACCACGCGCCCCGGCACGCCCACCACCGTGGAATTGGGCGGCACTGCCGAAAGCACCACGCTCCCTGCTCCTATCTTGGAATTTTCTCCTATCGTGAAAGAACCGAGCACCTTTGCCCCCGCGCTTATCATCACATTATCACCAATGGTCGGATGACGCTTTCCCTGCTCTTTGCCCGTTCCACCCAATGTTACGCCCTGATACAGCGTCACGTTGTTTCCAATCTCGGCAGTCTCGCCTATCACAACCCCGTGACCATGATCCACGAAAAAGCCTTTTCCAATCTTCGCACCCGGATGTATCTCGATGCCGCTCTTCCTTGCCCCCCGCTGTGACAGCCATCTTGCGAGGAAATAATGCCCCGATACATACAGCTTGTGCGCCATCCGGTAATGCACTATCGCTTTTAAGCTCGGATACAAAAGCACTTCCAGCGACGAATGGATAGCCGGGTCCCGTTCCCGGATGATGCGTATCTCTTCTTTCAGTCCTTTTATCAGTCCCATTTCCCCCATCCTTTCTTATTTCATTGACTGCCATCCGATGTATATCTGCCGTCTAAAGGCTCCAAAGGCGCTGCCGGACGGCAGATAAAAAACGGTTGGCATTCTGAGATTTTATGCGCCGAAAAAGTATGCACAAAAAAAGGAATCCTTCGCTCTGCAAAGAGACGAAAAATTCCGCGGTTCCACTCTCATTCAGGATTAAAAAAACCTGCCCTCAAAGCGCGTAACGTGCGCTGTCCGTCCCCTGCTCAATCCGCCTTTGGGCGCTTCGCAAGGTCTGCTCCCGGATGCACTTTCTGCAATGGAACACTGGGACTGCTCTCAGCCGGCGGCACTCCCTCTCTGGCGCTTCCAAAATCTGCATACTCTTTCCGTTCAAAGCATTTCTGTATCTGATTCAAAACGACCTATCATTATCTTATGCGGCGGCTGTGCGCCGCGTTCCTGTCACTGTATTCAGAATAGGGAATTTTTTGTTTTTTGTCAAGCCCCGGAATCATATCGCGTTCCGGTTTATGTATACAGGCCGGAATGCTGCCTGATTCATGACTCATTAACAAGTTTGCCTGTTATATGTTCAGGCGTAAGCTCAAGGCATTGAACCTTTGAAAGAAAACCCTCTAATTCCCGTTTTAAATATTCTTCATCATCTGTGAATTTACGACACAGCGCCGTGCATATCACATTTGCTTTTTCTTCGTCGGTAACAGGGCTGATTTTGCCAAATACAACAACGCTTTTAACATTCAGCGCCCATTCGTCTTTGTTACGGTAACCTTTATCAAAAACAGTATAACAAACCTTACTGCATTTTTGAATCGCATCGATTTTATGTCCTTCTTTTGCGCCGTGAAAATATAATTTCCCATCAGCTTCATAATACCAATGATTCATTGGTATGCCGTAAGGATAGCCGTCATCGCCGAGCATTGACAGTACGCCTCTTGTTTCCGATCTTAACACGGCAATACACTCTTCGTCTGAAAGCTGCTGCTTAAATCTTCTCATTTTTCTAAACATAATTCCCCCCTAAACTGTAATTTAATTGGCTTCTTGTAACTGACTGTACAGTTGACTATCAATCTTATAAATTCCCTGATAGGGC
>UQDA01000042.1 GCA_900539715.1 uncultured Lachnospiraceae bacterium
ATGAGCATCAGGCGAGCCTGAATCCGAATATGCCTCTGCGCGACCTTTTGTATATTGCGCGGCAGTATGAGAAATATGTGAAAGGGAAATCACTGTATGCAGACAGGCGGCTGAAAATCCCAACGCCGAATTTCGTAGTATTCTATAACGGGACGGATGTCCAGCCGGAGAGACGCATCTTAAAGCTGTCGGATTCTTTTGAAAAGGAGACGGATGACCCG
The DNA here is from genome assembly GCA_900539715.1 of uncultured Lachnospiraceae bacterium. Classification (GTDB taxonomy): domain Bacteria; phylum Bacillota; class Clostridia; order Lachnospirales; family Lachnospiraceae; genus Gallintestinimicrobium. The sequence goes on from UQDA01000042.1 coordinate 222, forward strand.
AATCTGGAGCTGAAGGTATTGCAGCTCAATATCAACGACGGCAAAAACAAAGAGCTGATGGAGCGGTGCCGCACATTAAAGGAATACAGCCAGTATGTGGCATGCGTGCGGAAACATAAAGAGTCAGAAACGCTTGAGGACGCGGTGGATCATGCGGTAACGGAGTGCATTCGTAAGGGAATCCTGCGGGATTTTTTGCAGGAGCAGAGAGCGGAGGTAGTGGCGATGTCGATTTTTGAATATGACGAGGAAGAGGAAAAGAGAAAGCTGCGGGAAGCCGAGTTCGAGTATGGCAGGGAGGAAGGCATAAAACAAGGCATAAAACAAGGCATAGGGGAAGGGATAGAACAGGGCATACTGCGGACTCTGACCGGGCTTGTCAGGGAAGGGTTGCTGACCGTCCGGGATGCCGCAGCACACGCCAATATGTCGGAAGACGCCTTTGAGAGAGAACTGAAAAAAATGGATTAGAGTGTAGGTTGCTGTTTACAGCCGACCTGGCAATAGTATCTTGTGTTTTCACTTTTGCCCTGCTATAATACAGAATTGTAGCAGGGCATTTTGCCCGAAATATTGATTCAGATTGCAGAGTAGGTTCGTATGCGTTAAGTGCCCATGGGACAGAGAGTTGCTCAGGGGACGAAAAGCGCCGCGTCAGGCGGGCGCTTGCGGTATGCGGGCCGCATCTCGCTGCAGCAGAAGATGGAACGCAGGGAATGGGAGTGTCCGGGGCTGAAGGCCTTTGGATTCTATAAAACTGCGGAAAATATCTCCTTTTGCAGCGTGAGGTCTGTAGAAGGAGGAATTGCGATGAAGAAATTTGCAGCCCTTTTTACGGATTCCGCGCGGGAGTTCAAGAATGTTCGCACGCTTACGGCGTGCGGGCTTTTTGCGGCTCTTGCGCTGATCCTGAACTCGTTTACGATCCGGCTGGGGCCTTATTTAAAGGTCGGGGTGGCGGGTCTGCCGAATGAGATGGTAGACGTGCTGTTCGGTCCGGTGGTAGGAAGCCTTTTTGCGGCGATGATGGATATCGTAAAGCTTTTTCTGTATCCTGACGGCGCATGGATTCCGGGACTGACCCTGAACTGCCTGTTGGCGGGAACGATATACGGGTGTTTTCTCTATCATAAGCCGACCAGCTACTGGAGGATATTTGCAGCGGAGCTGACGGTAGCGCTGTTTGTAAACGTGCTGCTCGGTACGTTCTGGCTGTCTCAGGTATACGGCAAGGGCTACCTTGCGATGCTTCCGGCCCGTCTGGTCAAAAACATCATAAAAACGCCGATAGATTCGCTGATACTCTATACCGTGATGAGCGTGCTGGAACGCTCCGGCGTGTTCAGGATGCTCAAAATCTTCCGTCCCGTGAAGCGTGCGCAAAATAAAAACTGAAAAACACAAGTCCTTCATGTTTCCCAAGCTCCTGTTCGTGGAAACATGAAGGACTTTTTTCGTGACAGGAAGTGTAATTTGGTATCTCATAAAAATGCGTATCGAACAAAAACACGATTGTGAGATATTGCTTGCGGGAAGCCGTTTTTATTCCGGTGGCAAAAGTCTGACCACTCTCTGAAACAGGGAAGTTTTCTTTGTCCTTTAGAAAATCTTCAGAAATTTTTTGCCCTTTCTTCCGGCTTTTTTTTATGAACTGTCGTTGACAAACAATATTATACGGAATATATTATTGGTATAAACAATATTATACGAGATATAGCTTCTGAAAGGAAGACATTATATTGGAAAGGAAGCGGTCAGATGGTTTTTAACACGGGAGCGGCTCTTCTGGATGCAATCGTGCTGGCTGTTGTTTCACGGGAGGAACGGGGAACGTACGGCTATAAGATAACGCAGGAAGTGCGGCAGGCGATAGAGCTTTCGGAATCCACTCTGTATCCGGTGCTTCGCAGGCTGCAGAAAGACGGCTGTCTGGAAGTGTATGACATGGAGTGCGGCGGAAGAAACCGCAGATATTATCAGATTACGGAGAGAGGCAGCGCGCAGCTCGGGCTGTATCGGGAGGAATGGAAAAAATATTCTGAAAAGATAACGGCGCTGTTTGATGGAGGAATTTATTGATGAGCAGAAAAGAATTTATGCAGCGGCTGGAAGCGCTGCTTTCAGATTTATCAGAAAATGAAAGGGAAGAGGCGCTGCAGTATTATAACGGTTATCTGGACGATGCCGGGAGCGAGAATGAAGAAGAAGTATTGCAGGAGCTTGGAACGCCGGAGGCTTTGGCGGCATCCATACGTCAGGGGCTGAAAGAGGATGGCATCGGAAACGGATATTTTTCAGAAAATGGTTTTTATGAAAAGGAGCCTCAGCGGGAAAGACCATCGGGCAGGGAAGCGGCAGAAGAGAAAAAGGAAACGTTAAATGACCGTTACCGCAGCGGTAAAAAGTCCAAAACCTCAGGAGGGACGATAGCGCTATTCGTTATCTTATGCATTTTTGCGGCTCCGATCGTTGTTCCGGTGGTGATATCCCTTCTGGCAGTAATCTTTGCGCTGACGTTGACAGCCGTAATACTTTTGTGCGTGATGTTTTTTGTGGGAGTCGTATGCGTGGCGGCCGGAGTATGCGCGCTGATAGGTTCTGTGCTGGACGCTGTAACATTTCCGGCGGGCGCGGTGCTTGGCATAGGGATGAGCCTTGTGACCATCGGAGGCGGCATTTTATGCGTCCTGCTGTTCGGCTGGCTGATCGTGAAGGTATGCCCCAGAGTATTCCGGAGCGCGGTCAATATGTGCAGCAGACTTTTGCACAGAAAGGGGAATGAAAAGGATGAATAAAAAGATAAAGACAGTGATTATTGCAGCGGCGGGATGTGTGGGCGCAGGATGTATTCTGATGGGCGTCGGCTCTGCGATGGGCGGTTATGACGAGCTGGGAAAAATTAATATGGAGCAGGGATGGCGCGGATTTGAACGGGTAATGACGCCATTGCGTTACAGTATATACAGACTGCCGGGAGTTGGAAGCCTGTTGGCAGAGCTGGATGATATCGCGCTGTCAGAGGCTCAGGAGGATGCGATGGAGAACTGGGCCGACGGGCTTGAGGACAGTGCGGAGGAATGGGCCGACGGATTTGAGGACGGCGTGGAAAACTGGACAGACAGTTTGGAGAACCGCATGGAAGGCTGGTCTGACGGTGTGGAAAACAGAGTTGATGGCATAATGGACAATGGCTATTACAACGGTGCGGAGCAGAATATGGGACAGGAGGTCTTTGACGGGGATTTTGAAACGGATATCGCTTTTACAGGAATGCCGGAGGCGATAGAAGTCGAGATAGGCGTCCACGGCTTAACACTCGTGGAAGGGGACGCCGGAAAGATACGTCTGGAGGGAAGGAACGCAGACCGGATACAGTGTTATGTGGAAAACGGAACGCTGTATTTAAAGGATGTGGGAACGCATAAGAAATATAAAAAGACAAACGGCAGGGAGCTGACGCTTACGGTGCCTGTAGGAACGGAATGGAAAACTGCGGTCCTGGATGCGGATATGGGATATGTGCAGGCGGAAACGCTGTCGGCAAAAACTGCGGTCCTGAAAACGGAAATGGGTTCGATAGAGCTTGGAAAGCTGAAAGCCGATTATGCAGAGGCATCCGGCGAGATGGGAAACGTGGAGGTCGAAGAAGCGGAGATAAAAGGGCTGAAAGCGGAAGCTGAAATGGGGAATATCGTGTTTGCGGGAACCGTCAAAGGCCCTGTGGAAGCGGATTCGGAAATGGGGAGCATAACGCTGCGCCTTCGTCAGGAGCAGGAGGAATTTGATTACAGGGTAAGCTCGGAAATGGGAGAAGTGAAGATCGACGGCGTAAAATACGGTCTTGCAGACGGCAGGGAAAAGACAGTCGATAACGGCGCGGACTGGCAGATGGACCTGGAAACTTCCATGGGCAGTATTGAAATTTTGTTTGAATAGGGGTAAGATAACAGGGAAAGAAAGCGAGGGATGAGCGATATGAATAATAAAAAATTATACCGTTCCAGGTCGAACCGGATGATATGCGGCGTCTGCGGCGGCCTCGGAACCTTTCTCGGGGTCGATGCGACGGTGGTACGTGTTTTATATGCGGTTATCAGCCTTTTGGCAGGAGCCGGATTTTTAGGACTGGTGCTCTATTTTATCCTTGCGGTCATCATTCCGGAGGATGACGGTATCGTAGACTGACAGTAAAAGGAGAAGAAGATGTTTCAGGAAATTTCACCCTATGAATTAAAAGATAATGCGTTTACGATGATAGGAAAAGAGTGGCTTTTGGTGGCCGCACACCAGGACGGAAAAAGTAATGCCATGACCGCAAGCTGGGGAGGTATCGGAGTAATGTGGGGGAAGCCCGTGGTATATGTGGTGATCCGTCCGCAGCGCTATACAAAGACATTTATGGATCGGGCGGAGACGTTCTCGCTGAGCGTATTTCCGGAAGAACTGCGGGGGATGATGAACTACATGGGGACGGTATCCGGCAGGGATGAGGATAAGATAGCAAAAAGCGGTCTGACAGAGAGAAAAGAGGATGGTGCGCCGGTATTTGAGGAGAGCCGTCTGGCGCTTGTTTGCCGCAAGCTGTTCGCACAGCCGATGGAAGAGTCGGCATTTCTGGACAAAGACGTGGTGGGACGCTGGTATCCTGAGAAGGATTTCCACACGCTCTATATCGCAGAGATTGAAAAGGTGCTTGTAAAGAAAGAAGGATAAAGCAAAGCAGAGCCGGATGCAGGAAAAGAAATGCATCCGGCTGTTTTGATTCGACAGGATATGAAATGATAAGGAAGCTTCAGGATTTATATGACAAGATAAAAAGAAGACTGACGGAGGAGATCCATCAGAAGGCGTATTGGCTGCGGAAATGGGAAGTAACATGGAAAAACACGCTTGTGACGGCTGCGATATTGACGGCGGCAACGGCAGTATGCGCGGCATACCATTTTATTTCGGATGGCACGCTGAATATCATTATGTTTTATACGATTGCGCTGATATTCATCCCGCGTTTTACAGAAGGATATGTGCCCGGGATAGCGGCGGCCATGAGCAGCGTGCTTTTGACCAACTATTTTTTCACAGAGCCGTATTATGAGATGGACCTGTCCTCGACGGGCTATAAGATAACATTTTTTTGTATGCTCGTCATTGCGGTGGTGATAAGCGCGGCAACATCCTATACAAAGAGCCAGTCAAGGATAGTGGCGGCGCAGGAAAAGCAGCTTATGGAGGCGGAAAAGGAAACGATGCGCGCCAATCTTTTGCGGGCAGTATCCCATGACCTGCGGACGCCTCTGACGGGGATTATCGGGGCGAGCAGCTCCTATCTGGAAAACGAGGCGGTTTTGTCTCCCGAAAAAAAGAGGGAGATGGTGCGTCACATCGGAGAAGATGCGGACTGGCTCTTAAATATGGTGGAAAATCTGCTGACCGTAACGAGGATACAGAACGGTACGGCGAGCGTGAATAAATCGCTGGAGCCTGTGGAAGAGGTGATGCTGGAGGCAATACAGCGCATCCGCAAGCGTTTGCCGGAGATAAGGGTGAACGTGAGACTTCCGGAGGAATTTGTGATGATCCCCATGGATCCTCTTTTGATAGAGCAGGTACTCATCAATCTGATGGAAAACGCATTTTACCACGGACATAGCGATAAGAGTATCGAGCTATCAACGCGGAAAGAGGAAGATGAGGTGCTCTTTTTTGTAAAGGACTATGGACCGGGGATTTCAAAGGAGCGTCTGGAAACAATTTTTGACGGGGAAGGACAGAACGGGAGCAGAGAGTCGGACAGTCACAGAGGGATGGGGATTGGACTTTCCATATGCAAGACGATAATCACAGCCCACGGAGGACGTATCTGGGCACAGAATCATGAAAACGGGGCGCTTTTATGTTTTGCGCTGCCGATAGGAGAGGAGCAGGAATAGGTGCAGACGAGGGAAACGGTACTTTTGATTGAGGACGAGGAAAATATCAGTGATTTTATGGCAACGAGCCTGCGTGCACAGGGCTATAAGGCGGTATGTGCCAAAACGGCTGCGGAAGGAATCGCGCTCTCCTCTTCTTTATGCCCAGATCTGATATTGCTGGATTTGGGCCTTCCTGACAGGGACGGCATGGATGTGATAAAAAGCGTGCGGAGCTGGTCGATGCTGCCTATCATCGTGATATCGGCGCGGAGCCAGGAAAAGGATAAGGTGGAGGCGCTGGATCTGGGGGCGGACGACTATGTGACAAAGCCGGTCGGTTCCTCTGAGCTTCTGGCCCGTGTGCGGACGGCGCTCCGGCACGGTGCGGTGGCGGCTGGTGCGCGGCAGCCGTCAGAGATATTTAAGGTTGGGGCGCTGGAGCTGGATTTTGGAAAGCGACTTTTAAAGGTGGAAGGGACCGAGGTGCATTTGACGCAGGTGGAATATAAGATAGTGGCATTTCTGGCACGGAATGCGGGGCGGGTGATGACCTATGATGCGATAATCTCTCATGTATGGGGACCGTACATGGATGATAATAACCGTATATTGCGGGTCAATATGGCGAACATCCGCAGAAAACTCGAAAAAAATCCCGCCGAACCGGCATATTTGTTTACCGAAATCGGTGTAGGATACCGGATGGCGGAAGAGGAGAATGCTTAGGGCAGAAGCTGCCCCAGCAGATTTTCAAAGCAGACACCTTCCTGCTCGGGGATGCTGAGTCTATCGGAAAGGCGGATACAGTCGGCAACAAAACGGGCGGCTTTTTGGACAGAGGCATTAAAATCTGTACCCTTTACCGCATCTGCCGCGAGGATGGCTGCAAAGATATCGCCTGTCCCGTGACGGGACTGACCGGCGGATGGCATTTCGCAGCGTGAAAAATGAAGTTTGCCGTCTTCTGCGCAAGAGAGGAAATTTAAAAATCCTTCTTCCTTTTCAGAAGAAAGGGGAAGACCGGTGATAACAACTCGGTCGGGACCGAGAGCATGGAGCTTTTGGCAGATGTCCTGCAGTTCGGCATCGTTCCAGCCCTGCATCTTCCACGGCGTATCTGTCAGGAGACAGGCTTCGGTGATGTTGGGCGTGATGATGTCTGCCAGTTTTACAAGCTCCTTTAGGTTAAGGCAGTGCTCTTTTGTGATGGTGCGGTAGGCTTTACCGCGGTCTCCCATGACGGGGTCGATAAGGACGGTCGGAGAGCCGGCATTCTTCTGGTCTTTTATGAAAGAGGAAACGATGGGAATCTGCTCTTTTTTTCCAAGAAAGCCGCAAAAAATGCCGTCGAAAGCGAGGTTTAGGTGCTTCCACTGTTCCAGATATCCCGGCATTTGCGTTGTAAAGTCCTGACAGAAAAAGGATGGAAAGCCGGTGTGATTTGAAAAGACGGAGGTGGGGACAGGACATGCCTGTACTCCCATCACACTCAAAATAGGAAGGACCTCAGTGGTAGAACAGCGTCCGTAGCCCGCAAAGCTGTTGATGGCAGCGACTTTTGGGGGAATTTTGCAGTTCATGCGTTTTCACCTTCTTTTCCAATTCTGAAAAACAGTCCTGCTTTTTTTAGAGAGGGCAGCAGCGCCATATAGATGGTTACCGCAACGATAGCGGACAGTACGGTGTTGATGGAGGTGGAAGCAATATTCCATGCGAGCGTCACCTCTGCCGCAGGTTTTCCAAGGATGAAGATTTTGTAGATATAGCCGACCAGAGGGTCAAATACAGTATTGAACAAGAGTCCGCTTAGGGAGGCAAGCGTCACCCGGCGGGCTATCTTTTTTTTATCGGTCAGATGGGTGATATGACCGAAGCGATGGGCAACGATACCGGTGATAAGCCCGATGCAGAGCTTTAAAATAAAGGTCTTGGGAGCATATATTACATAGATAGGGTCGAACAGATCGCCGATAGTCATACCGATGGCGCCGCCAAGCCCCCCCAAAGGACCTCCGAGGATGAGCGCACCTAAAACACAGACCGCATTACCCAGATGGATGGAGGTCGCATCTCCGCCGGGGAGAGGTATCTTAAACTGCAAAAAGGTAAAAACAACGTAGGACAGAGCTGCGAATACGCCGGTAAGGGCGATTTTCTGAAGCTTTTCATTTTTCATGTCGGTGCTCCTTTGCTGTAGGTTTTTCCATATCATACGCAAGAAATGGACTGATTGAAAGTGCCATTTTATATTTTTTTTACCATGCCAGTACAAAGGAAACAGAAGAGCTATGGAAAAATAATTTACGAATTTTTAGTAATTTATCCATATTGACGTGGAAGGGATGCTAAACTATAATGAAAGAAATTGAAAGCGATTTCAGAATGGAGATCATTTATGATGCAGGCGTCAAGAGGGAATGAGGGGAGCAAGGCCATAACGATATATGATATTGCAAGGGAAGCGGGAGTTTCCGCAGCAACGGTTTCGAGGGTGCTGACCAAGAGTGCGAACGTGCGTCCGGAGAAGAAGGAAAAGGTTCAGGCTCTGATAGAGAAGTATAATTTCAGGCCGAATGCACTTGCGAAAGGACTGGCGGATACGAAGAGCAAGGTAATAGGCATCCTGTCTGCCGATGTCAGGAACCCGTATTACGCTGAGCTTTTTGTCTCATGCGAGCAGGCGGCACGGGAGGCAGGATATTCTGTTTTGCTGTTTAATACGCTTGGGGAGATAGATCTGGAGGAGCGTATGCTGGAAAAGCTCCAGGCGCAGAGGGTAGATGCTATCATCCAGATGGGGGGAAGAGTGGACGATCTTGTTTCCAATCTGGAATATGTGGAGCTTGTCAATCAGGTGATGGCGAGTGTTCCGGTCGTCGTAACAGGAAAACTGGAAGGGACGGCGTGCAGTATGGTCAGGATAGACAGTATGGGGGCGATGGATCTTTTGATGGATCATCTGATCGGACTGGGACATGAACGAATCGCCTTTGTGGGCGGAAACATGGCGGTGCTTTCAACGTATGAAAAGCTCCTCAGATATAAACAGGTACTCAAGGAAAACAACATCCCGTATGATCGGGAGCTGATATTGGAAGGCTCTTATAATGAAAAGAGCGGGTATGAGCAGATGAACCGTCTGTTTGAAAAAAATATTCCGGTAACGGCGGTTGTGGCTGTCAACGACTTTGCGGCAGCCGGGATCGTGCGGAGCATCATGGAGCACGGATACCGGATACCGGAGGATATTTCACTGGTCAGCTTTGATAATACCTATATTGCAGAGCTGATGATACCGCGGTTGACGAGCATTGATTACGATTATGCGGAGTTTGGGAGGAAGCTGGTTAAAACGGCGGTTGATGAGATAGAGGGAGGAGAAGGGAGAAGATTTGTAACGGTAACTCCGGTTCTGATAGAACGGGAGAGCAGCGGAAGAGCCAGAACGGTACAAAAGGATTGATACCGAATTCATAAAAAATGACTAGAGAGGCTGTATCCAAACGGGTGCAGCCTTTTTCTTTTACAGTAGACAGTGAAAAATATACAAAATGAGCAATTTAAAATTGTAAAAAAGTGCAAAAATATAAAATCTATATAAATAGATATTGAAAATATTATGACACAGTGCTATTATATGAATATGAAATCGGTTGCAAAACTGGTGCAACCGGATACAAAGAGAGAGCGAGGTTGAATCATGAAAAAGTCAAAAAGCGAACTGACCTTTTTCCAGAAAGTGAAGCGGCACAGGACCCTTCTTCTGATGTGTGCTCCGGCAGTGCTGTTCTTCTTTGCTTTTAACTATGTGCCCCTGCCGGGCATTTATGTAGCGTTTGTCAAGTTCAATTACCGGAAGGGAATCTTCGGGAGCAAGTTTATCGGACTCGATAATTTTGAGTTCCTGCTGAGCTCCGGGAAGCTGTGGGATCTGACGAAGAATACGATATTATATAATCTGGCGTTTATCCTGCTCGGCAATTTGCTTGCGATATTTGTGGCGATACTCTTAAATGAGATGCGCTGCAAATGGTTTAAGAAGGTATCCCAGACGATCATGTTCCTTCCCTACTTTATTTCACAGGTACTGATAGGTCTTCTGGTATTTAACCTGCTGAACTTTGATACCGGTTTCGTGAACACGATACTGGCGAATATGGGACTGGAAAAGTGGCAGCCATATTCCGATCCGACGGTATGGCCGATACTGATGGTGATCATTTATCTGTGGCAGCAGACAGGATATCAATCGGTTGTTTATTTTGCGGCAATCATGGGTATCGACGGAGAGATGATGGAGGCAGCGAAAGTGGACGGCGCGAACGGTTTCCAAAGGATACGTTATATCATCCTTCCTTCCCTGAAGCCGACGATGGTCATCCTGCTGCTGTTTGCGCTGGGCGGTATCGTAAAAGGAAACTTCGGATTGTTCTATAATATCGTAGGAACGAACCCGATCCTGTACAATACGACGGACATCATAGAAACATATGTATACCGTGCGACAATGACGGACTTCAATTTCTCAACGGCGTCGGCAGTCGGCCTGTATCAGTCGGTGGTTGGCTTTGTTATCGTAATGACGGTCAACTATATAGTAAAGAAGATAGAACCGGATTATTCCCTGTTCTGATCTGAATCGGAGGTTATGAATCATGGCAAAAAAACAGGATAAAGATATGGTCGATTCCGGGGCGAAGGTAAAGCTTGGCGCATCGGACAGGGTGATACGGGGCTTCGGATATGCATTTATGACGATCTATGCGGTCTGCTGCATCATTCCGTTTATCATTATCATCAGCACGTCGTTTACGAGTGAGCTGACGATCCGGGCGGAAGGCGTTCAGCTTATCCCGAAGGATTTCACATTAAAAGCATATGAAATGGTATGCAAGAGCGGCGCAATTTGGTGGTCCTATGCGCTTACGATCGTGATGACGATAGTGGGCACGCTGGCAGGCCTTGCAATCATTGCGATGACGGGTTATGCGCTGCAGAGAAAGGATTTTCATTTCCGCAATGCGATTTCCTTCTATATTTACTTTACGAGCCTGTTTTCCGCAGGACTTGCACCCTACTATCTGGTAATGGTGCAGTGGTATCACTTGAAGGACAACTATCTGGCAGTGCTCCTGCCGCTTCTGATGTCGCCATGGCTGATCATTCTGATGAAAAACTTTGTCAAGGCGATACCGCATGAGATTACGGAATCCGGGAAAATAGACGGTGCGGGAGACATGAAGATATTTACGGCGCTCATTCTTCCGATGCTGAAACCGGCGCTGGCAACGATAGGTTTGTTCCTTGCGCTGGGTTACTGGAATGAATGGTATCAGTCCTCCCTGTTTTTAAGCTCCAAGGTGGATATCAAGCCGCTGCAGTATACGCTGTATGAAATCGTCAATAAGACACAGGCGCTGAAAAACTCGGTGGCAGGGCAGTATGTCAATCTGGCGGATATCCCTCAGGAGTCCGTAAAGATGGCGAACGCGGTGCTGGCGACCGGTCCGATCGTTCTTTTGTATCCTTTTGTACAGAAATATTTCATCAGCGGCATTACCGTAGGTGCGGTAAAGGGATGAGAAAGATTGATTTTGAAAGCAGTTTCACAGGATTATTTACCCGCAAGGGAAAAAATAATAAATTATATTTCATGAACGGAGGTTTTTTATGAAAAAGAGAGTTCTTGCACTGTTTCTGGCAACAACGATGGCAGCAGGACTGACCGCATGCGGCGGTTCTTCTGACACTGCGGCAACGGCCGCAAAAGAGCCTGCTGCGGAAGCAGGCGCAGAGACGGATGCTGCAGAAGAAGGCGGAGAGGCTGCGGCAACAGGCGATGCGTGGGATGCATGGTCCGAGGTGGACACATCCGAGCATGTGGTGATCAATTACATGACAACGGGCGATAAGCCCTCAGGCGAGCTGGCAGCAACCGTAGATGCGGCGCTGGCTGAGCTGAACGATATTCTGACAGAAAAGATCAATGCAGAGCTGCAGATCTACTATATTTCCTGGACAGATTATCTTTCCAATTACAACCTGACATTGGCTCAGATGGACGGTTCTGTAGATTTGGTCGGCACGGCTTCCGACTGGCTGGATGCGTGGCCGAATGCGAAAAACGGCGCGTTCCTTGAGCTGTCTGAGGAAATGCTGCAGACCTATGCGCCCAAGACATGGGCGAGCGTATCCCCTGAGCACTGGGAGCTGTGTAAATATGACGGCGAGATTTATCTGATGCCTGAAGACAACTACGCGCAGTGGACCAACCACGGCTTTATCTACCGTATGGACTGGGCGAAGGAGGCAGGACTTGCAGACGGCGTTCAGAGCTGGGAAGATCTGACAACCTATTTTAAATATGTAAAAGAAACTTATCCTGATATTACCCCGTGGGATTCCGATGGTACCCAGTATGGTCAGATGGCCGGCGGCTGGATTACTTCTCACTCTGATTATGTTTCCATTGACGGTATCAGTGCAAATGCAATGTGGGGCGGTACAAAGGATGATCTGTATACCATTTACTCTCCTTACATGACAGAGACAGATTCTTTGGTAGAATATGCGAAGATGATGAAAGAATGGGATGAGATCGGTGTATGGCAGACAGATGTTCTGAATAACACCGCATCTACAAACCGTGACGATTACAGAGTAGGTAAAGTTGCGGCAGAGCAGCATCATACCCAGACATGGACAGACCTTGTAAGCCATACGACTCAGAACACAATCTACGATACTGACGAAGATGCAGAAACAGGCTTCTTCTACTTTGGTCAGGAAACAGGTAACGTAGTGGCATTAAATATCACGCACGGCGCGATGGCGGTTTCTGCCGGTTCCGAGAATCCGGAGAGAGCCCTGATGGTTTACGATATGATCCGCAACGATCCGGAATGCTATCAGCTTCTGTGCTACGGTCAGGAAGGCGTATCCTGGGAGAAGACAGGCGACGGAATGAAGACAACTCCGGAAGGCTACAATGCGGATACCCAGAACGTAAACGGTGTTACAAACTTCTGGTGGGGCAGAAACGACGACCTGGAGATCAGGGACGCTTCCAGAAACTGGGAGAAGATTGACGCTCTGTATGCGGAATATGACAGCAAGAAGATCGACTATCCTTATGGACAGTTTATCTTAAACAATGACAACATCCAGTCCTATATTGCCAATATCAATGAAATCTACACCAACTACATGAAGCAGATTTCCTTTGGTAAATACTCCGGTACTGCAGAAGAAATCGTTGCAGAATTCCAGCAGGCATTAAAGGATGCGGGCATCGATATCGTGACAGAAGAAATCCAGAGACAGATCGACGAAGTTTACGGCGAATAAGCCGAAGAGGCGGCAGATATGATATCGGCCGCAAGCAGGGGGATGGGCCGTCAAAAGTCCATCCCTCATTTACCCTGAAAAGACAAATGGAGAATCTTAGCAGGGAGGAATTGTGCGGATGAGCGCAGAAATATGAGGAAAGGCAGGCTTGTTTAGTCTGTACGGGTAACGTGTGTATGGGACATACATTTGAAATAAAGGATGAGTTTTATCTGGACGGGGAAAAAATGAAGGTTATTTCCGGCGGTATGCATTATTTCAGAGTGCTTCCGGAATACTGGAGAGACAGGCTGGAAAAATTAAAGGCATTGGGCTGCAATACAGTGGAAACCTACATTCCATGGAATCTGCATGAAAAGGAAAAGGGTGTATTTGATTTTTCGGGGATGCTGGATATCACCCGCTTTGTAAGGACCGCCCAGGAACTGGGCTTATGGGTGATACTGCGTCCGTCTCCTTATATTTGTGCGGAATGGGAGTTCGGCGGTCTGCCCTGGTGGCTGCTAAAAGAAGACGGTATGAAGCTGCGCTGTATGTACGATCCCTATTTAAAGCATGTGAAGGAATATTATGAAAAGCTGTTTGAAGTAATCGCGCCCCTGCAGGTAACGGAGGGCGGTCCGGTCATTTTCATGCAGATTGAAAACGAATACGGCTATTACGGTGATGACAGCGAATATCTGGAATATATGAAAAACCTGATGATAGAATGCGGATGCAGCGTCCCGCTCGTGACTTCCGACGGACCGTGGGGAGATGCTTTTGACTGTGGAAAAGTCGATGGCGTTTTGCAGACGGGAAATTTCGGCTCAAAAGGAAAACAGCAGTTTGCGGTGATGCGGCAGAAGATGGGAGACGGCAAGCCTCTGATGTGCATGGAGTTCTGGGTGGGCTGGTTTGACAACTGGGGCGTGGAATGCCATCAGACCGGCGATACGGCGGAGCATGCGAAGGATTTGGATGAGATTTTGTCCGAGGGAAGCGTGAACTTGTACATGTTTATCGGCGGGACGAATTTCGGATTTATGAACGGCTCTAATTATTATGACGTGCTGACGCCGGATGTGACCTCCTATGATTATGACGCGGTATTGACGGAGGACGGACAGCTTACGCAGAAATATGAGGCGTTTAAAGCTGTTATCGCAAAGCATGCCCCGATACCGGAGGTGGAGCTTTCCACAAAGACAGTGCGGAAGTCCTATGGAAGGCTGGAGGCAGTGCGGAGCGCGGGACTGTTTGAAAATCTGGACAATCTGGCAAAGCCTGTTGAGATGATCGCACCCAAATCGATGGAGCGGCTGGGACAGGGCTACGGCTATATCATGTATGAGAGCGAATGGAAGCGCGGCGGCGATATGGAAAAAATCCGGCTTTACGGGGCAAACGACCGGGCGAACGTGTTTGTGGATGAAAAGCCCGTTGCAACTCTTTATGACAGGGAGCTTCTGGACGTTCACACCTTTGAGCCTCCGGTCAAAAAAGGAGAGAAGCTTTCGATCCTCGTGGAAAATATGGGGCGCGTCAACTTCGGCCCCGCGCTGGAAAAGCAGCGGAAGGGCATCGACCAGTGCGTGACCATAAACGACCATCAGCATTATCACTGGAAGGCGTATTGCCTGCCGATGGAAGACCTGACCGGGCTGGATTTTTCAAAGCAGCCAAAAGAGGGCGCTCCGGGATTTTATGAATTTACCTTTGATGCAGAGGAAACGGGAGATACCTTCCTTGACTTTGAAGGCTGGGGCAAGGGCTGCGCATTTATCAACGGATTCAATCTCGGGCGGTTCTGGGAGATCGGACCGCAGAAGCGCCTGTATATTCCAGCGCCGCTTTTGAAAAAGGGAGAAAATACGATATTGATATTCGAGACGGAAGGAAAAGCGCCGGGGACGATCGAACTGTGCGATGAGCCGGATCTTGGATAAAAGAATAGGGAAGCAGTCTTGAAGACTGTCTGGAGGGAGTCCTGCATAAAACGCGGGGCTCCTTTTTTAGCTGATAGGAAAGTTTCGTTCCTGGCGTATATATAAAGAACAATTATGCGAACTTGCGCGAAGGAGAACCTGCGTTTCTCGGGAAGATATTGCGTGACGGCAATCGCGATCGGCGCAGGGCGCATCAAAGAGAATA
>UQDA01000043.1 GCA_900539715.1 uncultured Lachnospiraceae bacterium
ATCGGTCTTTTATACAGAAGCCCTCTGACGGGTATCATAGGGGAAACGGGAAACGGTTACTATGCGCCGGCATACCGCTATTATC
Source organism: uncultured Lachnospiraceae bacterium (assembly GCA_900539715.1). GTDB lineage: Bacteria > Bacillota > Clostridia > Lachnospirales > Lachnospiraceae > Gallintestinimicrobium. The sequence goes on from UQDA01000043.1 coordinate 86, forward strand.
AGATGATACTGCTCATCTCGTCATACAGCATCCCGGCAGCGGTATCAAAAGTCATCTCCCAGCGTCTCGCGGTGCATCAATATAAAAATGCACAGAGGATTTTTCATTGTTCGATCATTTATGTGGTGGTCGTAGGAGGAGCTGCCAGTCTGTTTGCATTTTTTGGAGCAGACTTCCTGATTCCCGGGCGCGCTGCGATGGTTTTGCGGACATTGGCTCCGACAATCTTTTTTTCCGGGCTTCTGGGAGTGCTGAGAGGATATTTTCAGGCGAATAAGAGCATGGTTCAGACATCAGTATCTCAGATACTGGAGCAGATTTTGAATGCGGCAGTCAGTATGCTGGCAGCATGGGCTCTGATGCAGATATTCGCGAAGGAAGACGACCTGACGTGTTCGGCGTGGGGGGCAGTCGGAAGCGCGGTTGGAACGGGTGTGGGTGTTTTGGTGGCGCTCGCCTTTATGCTGATGATATATCAGATGAATAAAGGGGTGATACGGCGCAGGCTGGAGCGGGATCGTTCGACGGATCTGCTTGGGACAAAAGAGATTTTCAAAATCATTCTGTTCATGGTGACGCCGGTGCTTTTGAGCACCTTTGCATATAATGCCAGTGCGCTGATCAATCAGACGCTGTATCTGAATCTGATGCAGTCGGTGCATGGGGCTTCTTATGAGGAGATAACCGTTATCAACGGGATTTACGATACGGAAGCAGTAGGGCTTTCCAATATCCCTATCGCCATTGCATCTGCGATGGCGTCGGCTATCCTGCCAAGCATTGCGGGGAGCTTTGAGACAAAAAATAAAAAAGATGTGAACAAGAAGATAGGAGTAGCGATAAAGACTATCATGTTTCTGGCGATTCCGGCGGCAGTGGGTATGACGGTGCTTGCGCGCCCTATTGTCTGGGTCTTATATAATACAAATGCAGACAGCATTACGTTGGGCGGAAGACTGTTGGCGGCTTTGGGCTTGAGTATTGTTTTTTATTCGCTTTCGACGCTGAGCAATTCCATTTTACAGGCAGTGGGGCAGGCGTCCCGCCCTGTGACGAATGCGGTGATAGCGCTGGCGGTGCAGACGGCGGTTGCCGGATTGCTGCTGGGATTTACGGATCTTGGGATTTACAGCCTGCCGGTTGCGGTAACGGTTTATTCGCTGTTAATGTGTCTGCTGAACGGACATTATGTGCGTAAAACGACGGGGTACAGACAGGAAATCGTTACGACCTTTTTGCTCCCGATATGGGCAGCGCTCATCATGGGCATTGCGGTAGCTGGTATTTATTACGGGCTGGCGTTTTTGCTGCCGGAGGGCTACTTTGGAAATCTTGTCAGTCTGGCAGCAGCAGTGGTTGCAGGAGCGCTTGTATATTTTGCGGCAGCGCTGAAGCTGGGAGCTATGACGAAAAAGGAGCTTCTCGGGATTCCAAAGGGCGCAATGGTCGTCAGATTTGCAGAAAAGCTCCGGCTGCTTTAACAAAAATGTAATAAATTAAGAAAAAAGCTGGATTTTTTGGAATTTCGGGAGTACAATGGATAAAATTGGTTGAACCGTGCCCTTTGATATGATGAGGAAACGGACGGGTTCAGCCATGTATTCTATTAATCGGATAAAGTCAAACAATGCCCTTGTTTACAGGGGAATAGATTCAGGAGAGGAATTTATGAGGAAAACAAGCCTGTTTTTTCTGGCTGCCGGTCTGACAGCTATGTTATGTGCATGCGGTTCTGAGGAAGTGAAGGAGACGCCGGTCCCCGGTGAGAATATGAGTTCGGAAGAAGCTTCTGCTCAGGAGAGCGAAAGTCAGCCGGAAGCTGTTTTACAAGATGCGGTTCCGACCAGCTATCTGACCGGTCTGGAATGTACAGAGGAAGAACGTAATATGCGTCCGATGGCGGTGATGCTCAATAACATCAAGGCAGGAGTGCCGCAGGCTGGCCTTGCAGAGGCATCGGTAATTTATGAGGCACCGATGGAACAGGCGGATGTGACGCGCCTGATGCCTCTGTTTGAGAACTGGCAGGATATGGGAACGATAGGCTATGTTCGCAGCAGCAGAGATTATTTCGTATACTCAGCCTTGGAGTTTGATGCGATATATTCTCATTTCGGACAGGCGACAGTCTATGTCGGCGACCTTTTAAACAGCGACAAGGTGGACAATATCAGCGGTGCGGTCGCAGGTATCGACCGTCCGGCATCCAAGGCGTTTATGCGGACAGATGAGCGTAAATCCCCTCACAATGTATATACCACAGGCGAGGCTTTGAAAGAGGCTGCGGAGAAGTTTGGATACAGCCTGACCTACCATGATACCCATAAGCAGAAATTTACATTTGCCCCGCTTGGAGAAAAGGCGGAACATAAGGAAGGCAAAGACATATCCGTTATGTATCCCGGCGGCAAAAAAACGGGGATAGCAAACGGTTATTCCAACGTTCAGGCGTATTTTGAATATAATCCCGAGGATGGCAGATACTACCGTTATCAGTACGGCGGCGAGCATATCGATGAGACAACGGGAGAGCAGATAGCAGTGGATAATGTGATATTCCAGTACTGCAACGGCGAATTCCGTGACGAAAAGGGATATATGGCGTTCGATGTGCACGGCGGCTGGCAGGAAGGGGTAGACAAGAGCCAGTACAAGGCACAGGTATTTACCGGCGGCAAGATGGTTGAAGGGACATGGTCCCGGTATTCAGATACAGATCCGGCATATTACGTGGACAAAAACGGAGATCCTATCGAATTGAATCGCGGTAAGACATGGGTGTGTCTGGTATGGAACGACCATGCGGACGACGTTGTTCTGGAATAATGTGTCTGTTGTGAGAAGAAGTGAGAGGTGCTTGAAATGAAGCAGATTTGGACAAGCTTCCGTTTGGCCTTTTCGATGTATTCGGTTTTTCCGGCGAGACAGGTGGAAAAAAAACGGGATAATATGAAATATATCCTGATATTTGTGCCGTTGATCGGTGCGATAATCGGATTTCTGATAAAGGAATGGCAGATAATAAGCCCTTATCTGGTAGATAAGGATTTGCTGGGTGCAGTATTCTGTGCCATCATGCCTATCTTTTTATCGGGCGGCGCGTTTTTGGACGGGTTTTTCAGGACGGTGGATGCGCTCGGTTCCCATCAGCCGAGGGAAGGGAAGCTGCAGATACTGAAGGATTCCCACAGCGGTTATTTTGCGATAGCTATCTGCGTATGTTACTTTTTTATTATCGTGAGCCTTTGGAGCGAGATGCCGCTGGACAGCTGGCCGGTTCTTGCATTCGGCTTTGTCCTTTCAAGGGCGCTGTATGGCCTTTCCATTGTCTGGTTTCCGCATACCCAGGAGAGCAAGTGTTCTTTATATGTGGGTAAGGGGAAGGATAAGCTGATAGTAACGGGATTTATGATCGCTTATATGGTTGTCAGCATTGCGGGGATGATGATGTGCGACCTTATGGTTGCGATTCCGTGCCTGATAGGAGCGGCATTGGCGTTCCTGTACTACTGCTATGTGGCATTCCATCATTTCGGCGGGATAACGGAGGATATCGCAAGCTTTTTTGTTCAGGTATGCGAAATCATGATGCCGCTTGTGGTGCTGTTGACGAATATCCTGACCCGTCTGGATATAGCGGGAGAATTTTAAGGAAAGTTTCCTATCGGATAAAAAATAAAAGACACTGTATCATGCATATGGTACGGTGTCTTTTTCTTTGGAAAATATTTATTTTGGGGAAAGGGATGCTTCAAACTGTTCCTTTGCATAAGCGGCAGCGCCCATCATCCCGGCAGCGTCGCCCAGAACAGCAGTGACGATGGTACAGCAGTTGTAAGGGATACGCAGGGCGTGGCTGTCCAGTACATCCTTTGTATACTGCAAAAGGCGGTCTCCCATGCGGGACATGCCGCCGCCGACGATTATGATTTCAGGATTATAAAGGCTGAAAACAGCGCAGAGTCCGTATCCCAACAGCTCTCCCGTTTCCTTCATGGTTTCAATAACCAGAGGGTCGCCTTTATCATAGGCTTTGGAAAGCATATCTGCGGTTACTTTATCGAGATTATTGTCTACCCAGTCGCAGATGATACTGTTTCTTCCGGATTCCACTTTTTCGCGGAAGGTGCGCAGGATGCCAAGGGCGGAAACATATCTTCCGAGGCAGCCGGAGCTTCCGCAGCGGCATTCACGTCCCTGCCGGAACATATTGATATGCCCGATTTCTCCGGCAGACCCGCTTGCCCCGTAAATGACGCGGCCATCCACAACGGCGGCGCCGCCAAGACCTGTCCCGAGAGTTATCATGAGGACGTTATTACGGTTTTTGCCGGCACCGAATTTCCACTCTCCATAGAGATTGACGCGGGCATCGTTGTCGATATAGACCGGGATATGGAGGCGGGTCTCCATCCAGGCAACGATAGGTACTTCTTCCCATTTTGGAAAATTCGGTGAAAAACGGGAGATGCCGTTTTTGATATCCAGGATACCGGGGACGCCGATGCCCATGCAGGCGATGTCTTCACAGGTCAGATGGATTTCATCGAGAAGCTGTATGATGGCGGTATAAATGCGTTCCAGCACATGCTCCGAACCGAAGCAGACCTCGGTAGGAGTGCGTTTTTCACCGAGCTTACGGAAGCGTTCGTTGAAAACAGATATTTTGATATTGGTGCCGCCAAGATCCACACCGATATAATTCATGATAAAGTCCTTTCCGCCGTATTTACGGCAAGCGTTTGATGCTGCCGCTCGCCGGTATCCGGTGAACAGCAACCCTGATTTTATTATACCATGACGGTAAGGTAAGAAAAAGTGGAACTGGAAGAAATTGTGTGGTAAAATAAAACCTGATACAGCTTACCCGCCAAACCGTGCAGGTAAGCGGCGGCGTTGTGAACAAAACGGCAGCGCCGGCATATATATAACAGAACCCGCCGATTTAAGGGCGGGTATATGAAGGGCAAGAAGATGATATCAGAACAATACAGAAAGATGCTGGCACAGAAATCGGTGATCCGTCAGCTGTCGGAGGCGGCATCGAGGCGTGCTGCACAAATCGGTGCAGAAAACGTATTTGACTATAGTCTGGGCAATCCTTCCGTACCTGCGCCGGAAAGCTTTCATAGGGCGCTGCGTTCCCTTCTGGAAAACAGTGACCCGATGGCGCTGCACGGCTACAGCCCGACGCTGGGAATTCCTTCCGTGAAAGAAAAGATAGCGGATTCCCTGAATCGCAGATTCGGAATGAATTACGGGCCGGAGCATATCTTTCCGGTATCGGCGGCAGCGGCGGCAATCGCGCACGCCCTGCGGGCAGTGACGAAGCCGGGGGATGAGGTATTGACTTTTGCACCGTTTTTTCCGGAATATCATCCGTATGTGGATCTGACGGGGGCGCAGCTGAAAGTGGTCCCGCCGGATATGGATGGCTTCCAGATAAATTTTGATGCATTTGAGAAGATGCTGGGACCGAAGGTGGCGGCGGTACTCGTTAATACGCCGAATAATCCGTCGGGAGCGGTATATTCGGCAGAGACGCTGACTGCTCTGGCAGATGTGCTGAGACGCAGGCAGAAGGAATACGGACACGATATATTTCTCATTTCAGATGAGCCATACCGTGAAATCGTGTTCGATGGGAAAACCCAGCCGTATGTGTCAAAGTATTATGAAAATACGATTTCATGCTATTCCTTTTCAAAAGCGCTCTCTATTCCGGGCGAACGCATCGGCTATGTGGCGATGAATCCTGCGTGCCCGTATGCGGCAGAACTTGTAAACATGTGCGGTCAGATTTCGAGGGGAATAGGACATAATTGCCCTTCATCGCTGATGCAGCTGGCAGTGGCAGAGGTACTGGAAGAAACGGCGGATTTTTCGGTTTATGAAAAAAACAGGAATCTTCTATATGATTGCCTGACAGAATGCGGTCTGAAGGTAAAAAAGCCGGAAGGGACTTTTTACATATTCCCCAAAGCGCCGGAGGAGGACTCGATATCTTTTTGCCGGAAAGCTCTGGATTATGATCTGGTGCTTGTGCCGGCGGATTCTTTCGGATGCCCGGGATTTTTCAGGATGGCTTACTGTACGGATACGGAGAAGGTAGAGCGTTCCCTGCCTGTGCTGCGCCGCTTTTTAAAGGAAGTGTACGGGGAGGTTTTGTCATGATGTATCGGGCGGGCCTGGTGTTGGAAGGCGGTGCGATGAAGGGCGTTTATACCGCCGGAGTACTGGATTTTTTTCTGGATGCCGGAATTGATTTTGAAAAATGCTACGGGGTTTCAGCGGGAGCATGCTGCATGTGCAGCTACCTGTCAAAGCAGCGGGGCAGGGCGCTGGCCACAATGACGGATTATCTGAATGATAAAGATTATTGGGGGCTGTCGAGTTTTCTTCGGACGGGCGACCTGTTTAATGTCCAGATGTGTTATCACGATATTCCTGAAAAGTTAAATCTGTTTGATTATGAGGCGTTTGATAAGAATCCGAGCCGGGGATATGCCGTCGTTACGAATATCGAGACAGGCTTTGCGGAGTACATCCCGCTGCAGGAAATGCACAGGGATATCGAAGCGGTGAGGGCTTCGGCTTCTATGCCGTTTGTGTCCCGCAATGTGGATATCGGCGGAAAAATGTATCTGGATGGAGGGCTTGCGGACTCTATCCCTATCCTTCATGCGGTGACAGACGGCTGCCGCAAAAATGTCGTTGTCATGACAAAGGAGGAGGGATATTGGAGAAGTCCCATGCGTCACGCCGGGGCAGCGCGTCTGAAATATGCGAAATATCCGAAGGTTTATGAGCTGATAAAAAACCGTCATAATACCTATAATGAAACGCTGCGTTACATTTATGAGCAGGTGGAGGAGGGGACGGTATTTCTGATACAGCCGCGTTACAAGAGCGATGTGAGCCGGACGGAGAAGGATGCCTCCAAGCTGCGGGCACTTTATGAAGAGGGATATGAGGAAGCTGCGTCGAGAAAGGAAGAGCTGCTCGCGTTTTTGGGAGAAGGCTGACCTGGATGTGCAGGGAATATTTTCAGAGTCATCAGCCGCTTGGACGGCAGAATGAGAGGTTAAAAAATGTTATCATTTATCGAAATTTTAAAAGCGGTCCTGTTTGGTATCGTTGAAGGTGTGACGGAATGGCTGCCGGTGAGCAGTACCGGACATATGATACTGCTGAATGAATTTGTCCATATGAATGTGAGCGAGGATTTCTGGGATATGTTCCTCGTCGTTATCCAGCTGGGCGCTATTCTGGCGGTAGTGCTGCTGTTCTGGAAGCAGCTCTGGCCGTTTCGATTTGCGAAAAAGGACCGGAAAAAGGGCATTGTCAAGACAGAAACGATGAACATGTGGTTTAAGATAATCGTGGCGTGCGTTCCGGCTGCAGTTGTGGGGCTTTTGTTTGACGATTTTCTGGAAAAATATCTGTATACGCCGACAGTCGTAGCAATCATGCTTATTCTGTTCGGTATCGGATTTATCATTATTGAAAATGGAAACAGATCAAAAGCGGCAAGAGTCAGGAGCCTTTCTCAGCTTTCTTATAAGGATGCGATCATCATTGGTATGTTTCAGCTGATCGCAGCGGTATTTCCGGGTACGTCCCGCTCCGGAGCAACGATACTTGGCGGACTGATGATAGGTGTGTCCAGAACGGTCGCAGCAGAGTTTACGTTCTTTCTGGCTATTCCGGTCATGCTGGGCGCGAGCCTGTTAAAGATAGGGAAATTTTTCCTGAAGGGGTATGCTCTGGCAGCAGGTGAAGCTGTGATACTGCTTGTGGCAATGGCGGTGGCGTTCATCGTTTCCGTGCTCGTGATACGTTTCCTGATGGGATATATTAAAAAGCATGACTTCAAGGTGTTCGGCTGGTATCGCATCGCGCTGGGCGCAGTTGTGCTGCTGTATTTCTATGTAATCAAATAATCTAAGCAGACGGTCATTGTGTTTTACAATGGCCGTTTTTTGTGCTATTCTGAGAGAAAGGCAGCCTGCAGGGAAAAGACCCGGCAGGAAGATTCTGGACAAACAGGGGTATGACAGCAATGAACGAAAAAAATGATTTTTCCGATATTGGGAACAGGATAAAGGACGCAATACAGGATGCCGTTGGTTCGGGAGATTTTGGGCAGCTCAACGAGGTGATAAAAGGAACGGTAAACGGTGCGTTGGATGAGGTGGGAAAGCAGGTAGAGCAGGTCGGAAATGCGATGGGCAGAAGGGTGCCCCGGTATCCGAGGAGCGGTTCGGCAGGCGCAGGATATCAGACGGCACAGGCATATGAGCGTGAGGACGGGACAACCATTTACAGGACTCCGCTGCCGCAGCGCGTGAGAAATCGGATTTTTTATAAAAACGGAAAGATCAGCGGTATCCTGCTGACTGTATTCGGGAGTATTGCAGCAGGGGCATTCGGAATTCCGGCGCTGATATTGTTTATCACATGGATGATAACGGCAAAGGCTGCCCTGAGCACGCTGAGCATTGTGTTTCTGGTTCTGGCATCTGCGGGCGGTCTGATGTTGTGGCAGGGATGCCGCATCAGAAAACGTCTGACCAGAGCGGAGCGTTATCTGAAGCTTGCAGGAGAGGATATGTATATCTGGATGCGCGATCTTTCAACGCGGACAGGTCTGAGTGAAGCAAGGCTGAGGCGTCAGGTAAAGGGGATGATACGGGACGGTTTTTTCCCTGAGGGACATATGGATGAGGACGGATCGATATTTGTATTAAATGATGAAACGTGGGAGCAGTATCTGGAAGAGCGTGAGGAGTATGAAGCAAAGCAGATAGCGGAGCAGAAAAAGGTACGGCAGGAAAAACAGAATGCAAAATCAGTGCAGCAGGAGAGCACAGAGCAGGAGGAGAGCCCTGAGAGAGAGGCTCAGAGACGGCTCGAGCAGGAAGGGCACGATTATATGGAACAGCTTAGGGAGCTGAATCTGCAGATTCCCGGAGAGGTCATTTCCAATAAGCTCTATCAGCTTGATTATCTTCTGAACCGTATTTTTACAGCCCTGAGGGAGCATCCCGAAAAGAGCGCACAAATGCGCCGATTTATGGAATATTATCTGCCCACTACGGTGAAGCTTGTGGAATCCTATGCGGAATTTGACCGCGCGGGCGTAGAGGGGGAGAATATAAAAAAGGCAAAGTGTGAGATAGAAAAGACGATGGACACCATCATAAGCGCTTTTGAAAAGGTGCTGGATGATCTGTATCAGGACGCTGCCTTTGAAGCGGCGGCAGATGCGAAGGTATTGAAGACAATACTCGCACAGGACGGATATGCGGAACATGAATTTGAGGTATCCGGCAAAAAGGAGGGCATTTGAATATGAAGAAGGATTTGGAAAAGATGATGCAGGAGGCACCGACGCTGACGCTGGAGCCGTTTGCCGAGGAGAAACCGGCAGAGGCCGTAAAACAGGAGGAGGTCAAAAAGGCAGATGAGATGGAAAGCCTGCGTGCGATACTGTCGCCTAAGGAGCAGGAGCAGGTAGAGGCGTTTGTGAAACAGATAGATGTCACAAATTCCCAGCTTGTTCTGCAGTACGGTGCGAGCGCACAGAAAAAGATAGCGGATTTTTCAGAAGCGGCGCTTGGGAATGTGCGCAGCAAGGATTTGGGAGAGATAGGAAATAATCTTGCATCTGTAGTGACGGAATTAAAGAGCATAGACGAAGAGGAAGAAGAAAAAGGCTTTCTGGGATTTTTTAAGAAGAATGCGAATAAGCTTGCGAATATGAAAGCAAAGTATGCCAAAGCAGAGGAAAATGTAGACCGTATCTGTAAGGTACTGGAGGGGCATCAGATACAGCTGCTGAAGGATGCGGCTATGCTGGATCAGATGTATGAGCTGAATCTGACCTATTATAAAGAGCTGTCCATGTACATCCTTGCGGGAAAGGAAAAGCTGGAACAGGTACGCACAAAAGAGCTTCCGGAGCTTCTGGCTCGTGCCGAGCTGAGCGGGCTTCCTGAGGATACACAGAAGGCAAAGGATCTGGCGGAGCTGTGCAACCGTTTTGAAAAAAAGGTTTACGATCTGGAGCTGACCCGCACGGTGGCAATGCAGATGGCGCCGCAGATACGTATGATACAGAGCAACGATACGGCGATGTCCGAAAAAATACAGTCTACGCTTGTCAATACGATCCCTCTCTGGAAGAGCCAGATGGTATTGGCGATAGGCGTGGAGCATTCTGCGCAGGCGGCAAAGGCGCAGCGGGAAGTATCGGATATGACGAATGCGCTCCTGAAGAAAAATGCAGAGACGTTAAAAATGGCGACGGTCGAGACTGCAAAGGAATCCGAGCGCGGTATTGTGGACATTGAGACGCTCAGGCAGACGAACGAGACACTGATATCCACGCTGGATGAGGTAATGCGCATCCAGGAGGATGGCAGGACGAAGCGGCGCGAGGCGGAGACCGAGCTTGTCCAGATAGAGGATGCCATGAGGAAAAAGCTGTTGGAGATGACCAGAAAATAAGCGTCAGGAATCTGGCTTACTCATGAAAGATTTTGGATTTTCAGGAAATATCAGTCATAAAAAATGGGAGGCGTCGGGATGGATTTTTTTAATAAGCTTGGAGAAACGATTGCGAATAAGAGCAAAGAGGTGGCGCAGTCCGCACGGGATGTCAAAGATATGGCGTCGCTGAAGGCGAAGATAGGGCAGCAGGAGAGCCGGATAAAAAACTGGTATCAGGTGATAGGCGAAAAGGTATACCGCGCAGAAAAGGACCAGAAGCATTCCGCGTTGGAGACAGAGTTTTCCATGATAACGGATGCGTTTGCGGAAATAGGCAGACTGAAAAAAGAGATGGAAAAGATAAAAGGCGTGAAAACCTGCCCTTCCTGTAAGGCGGAAGTGGATGACAGCGTGAAATTCTGCCCGGAATGCGGGGAAAGGCTGATGTCAGAGTGTTCCTCAGAGATAGAGGATGAGCCCTGCGAATCTGCTGAAGAGGATGATAAGAACTGGATAGACCTTTCTGTGGCGCAGAGTGGGGAACATGATGTTGAAGAGGAGCAGGGCGGGGAGAACGAGTGAGAAAGTCTTTCCGCAGGAAGCGGCTGCACATCGAAGGGATGAGCCTTGGGAAGCAGCAGCGCATCGAAAGGGATGAGCTTCAGGAATGCGGCTGCGGCAGCGCCCGGTATCATGCCGTTCAAAAGTCCGATGAAGGCTGTTGAACGGCACGGAGAGGAGAATGGGCGCTGTTCGCGGCACCCTGCAGAATAGAACGCAAAAATATAATAAAGTCAATGCTATAATGAATATAAAAATTTTTTGAAAAAAATTAAAAAAATGCTTGCATTTTGTGTCAGAGTTTGGTATATTAAATGAGCGCGATGAACAAGACAACAGTTCAGAGCAAAAGATTTAGGGCTATCGCCAAACGGTAAGGCAACGGACTCTGACTCCGTCATTTCAAGGTTCGAATCCTTGTAGCCCTGCTAGTAAACCTCAGTAGAGAAATCTGCTGAGGTTTTTTGTTATGTGAAATGCTGGATTTATGTGGAATCGAGGGGAGTGGGGGGAGTCGGGGAAGAGGAAACGGAGAAAAGATTGCTTGAGATTTATTTTGAAATAAGCGGTAAGTTATAATGAAAATAAAGGCTTCAATAATCAGTCATAAAGTCGGATAAAGGGTAGAGCGGGCAGCGCAGAGATGCGTATGCCCGTTTTACCTTTTGGCTTAATTGTTTTCTGCGAGCAGATATTAAGAGATTTAATCCTTTTTAAGTCTTACAGTTTCTCGTTATATAGGCAGTCGGTGCTGGTACTTTTCCTTTGTAGCCATTCCGCCCCGGATATGGCGTTCCGATTTGTTGATGTCCAAAACAACACGCGTCTGGGCAGCAAGGGACGGGTCGATCTGCTCGAGACGCTCCGTTATGTCTTTATGTACCGTCGACTTGCTTACTCCAAACTTTTTTGCCGCCTGCCGCACTGTTGCATTACATTCGATGATATAACCGGCGACCGCCACAGCGCGCTCTTCGATATAATCCTTCAAAGGAATTGCTCCCTAATACTTTTTTACATTGTATGAAGGGATTTTGCAGCTTATTACCGACCTGTTCAAAAATCAGCCGCTTAACGTCAAGTCATAAAATCGTAAGAAATTTTTCAACTTTTGCAAAGGAAATCCGTTTCAAAGTCTGATATACTAAAATCAGCTATCATGCAAAGGTCTGAAACTGAACGGTTATGGAAGACCGCTCCGGATACATATCGCGGTCGATACGGGAATGCATCGGCTGGGAGAAGGATGGGACTGCATTGGACGTATCCGCCAGATATTTTTTTTGAAAAATCTGGAGGTAAAAGGGATATTTACGCATCTATGTGCAGCAGACGGACATGGCCGCAGACAGCGTGCGTTTACAAAAAGGCAGGCAGAGCGTTTCTGGAAGACCGTGAGGCACTGGAAAAGGAAGGGATGGACTGCGGGCAGGCGCATCTTTTGAGCAGCTATGGGGTGCTTTCCTATCCTGAATTCGGAGGGGCGTTCGCACGCTGCGGCATCGCCCTTTACGGCGTGATGAGCAGCAGGGCGGATGAACGGCGGATGGAAACAGGGCTTTTGCCGGTGCTTTCCCTGTATGCAGGAGTCGTTTCCGTGCGGACGCTGGAAAAGGGCGAATGCGCGGGCTACGGACTGGCGTTTCGGGCAAGAAGGAGGACACGTCTGGCGGTCCTGTCTGTCGGCTATGCGGACGGTGTGCCGCGCAGGCTTTCCTGCGGAAAGGGATATGTGCTGGTCGGCGGAAAAAGAGCTCCGATAGCGGGACGGATATGTATGGACCAGATGCTTGTGGATGTGACCGGTATCGCAGGGGTAAAGGCGGGCGATAGGGCAGTACTGATAGGCAGGGATGGAAGGGAGAGCATCAGTGTCTGCGATATGGCAGGGCGCGCCGGGACGATTTCAAATGAAATATTGAGTTGTCTGGGAGCCAGGCTTGAGAGGATGGCAGACTCCTGTGATTGACGAATAAACCGTTACAACTTATAATAAGCGTAATTGTTTTTGGCAGTATTTTTATAAGGTATAACGGAGAAGATTTATGATACAGAAGGAAAAACTGGTCCAGTTTTATTTCAATCAGTATAGAGACAGTGCGCTGAAGCTGAAAAAGAAGAATAGCGACGGAAAAAAGACGTATGAGCAGAGAATAGGACGTCTGGCAGGCGAGATGAAACATATGAAACCGGGGCGTCTGACCCAGCCGCATCTGGAGGAATATCATCGCCAGATACGGAATATGGCATACTATGCGTTCAAGCAGAAAAATCAGTTTGCGATTATGCAGATACGGGATTTTTTGATGGAGGAGCTGGTGCGTCTGGATATGGAAACGATGCGCCCCGAGGAGCAGGAGCTTGTTACGGGCCGTTTTCTGGAGTATCTGAGGACAGAGCGGCCGGGAGAAATCTGTCAGCAGACGATGAAAAGTCTGGCACGTTCGTATGCGGAATACGGCATCCGCAGTCAGATAATCGACCTGGTTCCGACGCGTCCGGAGATGGAATTTCCGAAGGCGCTGGAAATGAAGCGTCATTTTATCCTGCATATCGGTCCGACCAACTGCGGTAAGACCTATCAGGCACTGCAGCGCTTAAAAGAGGCGTACAAGGGCGTTTATCTGGGGCCTCTCCGCCTGCTGGCGCTCGAAGTCTATGAAAAAATGCGGGAAGCGAAGATAGCCTGCACGATGCTGACGGGCGAAGAGCGGATATATGCGGAAAACAGCCGCATCACGTCCTCAACGGTGGAGATGCTGGATATCGATCAGGTTTATGACGTGGCGGTCATCGACGAGGCACAGATGATAGCCGATGCAGAGAGGGGACATTCGTGGACGCGCGCGATACTGGGCGTGCAGTGTCCGGAAATTCATGTGTGCATGAGCCCGGCGGCAGAAGCTGTGGTAACGCATTTGATAGGTTTGTGCGGCGATACGTTCGAGGTGCGCCGGTATGAGCGCAAAACAGCTCTTTTGTGTGAAGAAAAGCCTTTCGTATTTCCTGATGACGTACAGGAGGGAGACGCCCTTATCGTCTTTACAAAACGGGCGGTTTTGGATATCGCGGGACGGCTGGAACGGGAAGGAATGAAGGCGAGCGTTATTTACGGCAGCCTGCCGCCTGAAATCCGGCGCAGACAGATACGGATGTTTTCTGCGAAGGAAACAAAGGTAGTCGTTTCCACGGATGCGATCGGCATGGGACTGAATCTTCCGGTACGCCGTATCGTGTTCGTTCAGACGGAGAAATTTGACGGGAAAGGGACGCGTGCCTTAAAGATAGAGGAGATAAAGCAGATAGCCGGACGCGCCGGACGCTTCGGCCTTTACGATACAGGCTATGTGAGCGCGGTCGGGAACGAAGGGCTGGAATATATCAGCACGCACTTTTTACAGGAGGAACCGAAGGTAGATCATGTGACGCTGGGCTTCCCTCAGGTGCTTCTGGATATGGCGGAGCCGCTGGATGCGGTGCTCAAAATCTGGAAATCGGTGGAGACGCCGGAGCCTTTTGAAAAGATAAGTATTGAAGAAATGCTGTTTTTGTACGAAAAGGCATATAAGGACCGGAAGGAGATAGACGGTTTTGAGGATAAGCATCTGTTATACCGGATGCTGACCTGTTCGATAGATATTAAAAATCGCGATATTGTAGCGCTCTGGCTCTACTATTGCAAGACTTATACGGCGGATGTGGCGCTGCATTTTCCGGCGCTGATGATGTGTACGGACGCAGGGCTGATGCGGTATGAGACTTTTTATAAAATGCTGGATTTATATTATCAGTTTTCAACGCGTCTCGGAAAAAATATCGATACCGACAGGCTGGTGCGCGAGCGTGAAAAGACAGAAGAAACGATCATGCGCTTTTTGACAAAGAGCAAAAATGATTATATCCGGAAATGCCGTTATTGCGGTGCGCCGCTCCCGGTAGGTTCGGCGTTCCTTGTATGTGATAAATGCTATCGGGAGACGAAAAAGGACAGAAGGATGCACAGATGAGCCTGCGAAATAGCGGGGCTGGACGAAAAACGGCTGCTGCCGGAAATCTGAAAAGATGACCGGCGGCA
>UQDA01000044.1 GCA_900539715.1 uncultured Lachnospiraceae bacterium
TCGTTAACAAGCTTGATCCAGCGTATCACGCCGCCTGCCGCACCCTCAAAGCCTCGGATGGTGCTGCCGTTTGCACGGACCTTTCCGAAGTAAAGCCCCATTCCGCCGCCGTGCTTGCTTACCTGTGCAAAATTGTCGATGCTGCGATAGATTCCAGTCAGGGAATCCTCTACAGTGTCAATAAAACAAGAACTCATCTGGTGGAAAGGCTTTCGGGCATTGGACATGGTGGGCGTTGCCATTGTTACTTTTAAAGTACTCAAAATGTCGTAAAACTGTTTTGCCCAGTATACGCGGTCGCGCTCGGGGATGGCGAGATGCATGGAGATTGCCATAAACATTTCCTGCGGCGTTTCCAGAATCCGGTGCTGGTGGTCGCAGATAAGATAGCGTCTGGCGAGCAGGTCGAGACCGCTGTAGTTAAAGAGGGTATCGCGCTCCGGTTTTATAAAGGCATGCAGCTCTTCTACCTCATCCTTGCTGTAGTGTTCCAGAAGGAAGGCACCGACATATCCTTCAGCCGTAAGCCAGGAAAGCTTTTCATGCCAGCTGGAAAAAGACAGAGCGCTTATCTGCAGCTCCACGCGCCATCGGATATCGAGAGAGAGAAAGCGGGCGGCTATCATTTCCCAGTCGGGAGCTTCCTTGCTGACAAGTTCGACGCAGGCGCGTTCCAGAATAGAATAGGTTTCTGAAAGAGGAAGATCCTGCTTGTAAAAAGAGCGAAACTTCTCCAGCAGCAATTCCAGACGGTAGGTATCTGAGGAAAACTCCGTTTGGATCTGTTTGAGAACGTCATATAATTTTGGATCGGGTATCAGTCTGCATAGCTCCTGAACGGCTGTCTGATGATTTTGTGAAGATGAAATCCGGGATTCGTGCCCGGGATAATATGTATGACTTGATGTATGCATGTTCAGCATTATCTCCTGAGTGTCTGTAATAGTGATTTGGTACTATTCTAACTGAGGAGAAAGAAAAAAGCAATAGTAACTATTATTGTTTTTCAAAAAGGAGAAAAGAAGGGCAGCCGTTTACCGGGAAATCGGAGAACGGCTGCCTGAATCGTGAAAATTCTGATAAATAGAGGGAGTGTTATTCCGGTGCGATGAGAAGCTCGCAGGTGCAGTCCGGAAATTGTTCTCCGACTGCGGCATTAATATGGTCAGAAACATTTTTTAAATCTGTCACACTCAGTAAATCTTTGTCAGCAGTAAAATAAATGCTGACCCACATGTGGCGGCCTGTTTTCGTGATATCAAAGAAAACGGGATGAAATGCTTTTGCAGAGAGAAAAGGTTCGCTGATGTCTTTTATGATCTGCAGGGTTTCTTCATCCGGGCCGAAAAGAAAAAGTTCTTTAATGGTATTCCAGAGCATTTTCACACTTTCGGGAAGCATCAGCGCCATAACGATAACAGCAATGATCTGGTCAAAATAAGGGGCAATGGGACTCAGAGGTGTCTTTTCCAGAAGATTGGAAAAAAAGAACGCAAGAGATAAGCCAAAGCTGTATGCGATATCCATCTTCCACCCGAGAATTTCTGCATCGACTGTGGGAGAGGAAAGATTACGGTTCATCCGTTTCATGATAATGAAAACAAGGATGCTTACGCAGCCCAGACACAGCTGGAACAGGGAAACCTGCGTGCTGTTGATTGGATTGCCTCCTGTCAGGATCGACTCAATGACCTGGGCGGAGATTCCGAAGGTGACAGAGAGCATCATAACTCCCTTGATCAGAAGAAAAATGGTTTCCACCTGATAAAAACCGTAAGGAAATTTTTCGGAAACCGGACGGTGGAAGAGCGGTGTCAGAAAAAGAATGAGAGCAATAAAAACGAGCTCGGAAGCATCATATACGGCATCTGTCAGCGCGGATTGCGAATGACTGAAGATGGCAAAAAAGAATTCGGCAATTGCGAATATAAGGCCGGCTGTGAAAGAAAGTTTTAAAATTCGTTTTTCTTTTTGTTCCTGAAGCATAAAAAGGTATCCTTTCAATGAAACGTATATTGCCGCCTGACATTGCCGGGCAGGGTATGTAACAATAATGCTTCAAAGTATCCGAAATGTCAACTGCTGTGAAGAACAGATTATATTTGTAGATTTAAAACAGGCGTGAAATGTGGTAAACTGAACTCGATACATAATATTTTTTGCAGTATGAAGAGGAGGAAGGCGTTTATGTCAGAAAAGTTGAGAATTCTTTTTATCGGGAACAGCCATACCTATTACAATGATATGCCGGCAATGGTCGCCCGTAGATTCCGGGAAGAAGGAGAAAACTGCGAAGTTACAATGATTGCTCACGGGGGATGGTATCTGGAGCAGCATGCTTTGGAGCCGGATGTGAGATTCAATATTTTGTATGGAAATTATGATTATGTGGTGCTGCAGGAGCATGCTCATCCGTTCGGACCGGAAGACAAACTGTTTGAAGCGGTAAGCAGGCTGGGAGAATGGATGCGGGAAGCTGGAAGCAGGCCGGTAATCTATATGACCTGGGCGCAAAAGGACGATGAAAAAAGCCAGCCCGTGATGACTGCGGCACACAGAGAAGCCGCAAAGAGAATTGACGCACTGCTTGCTCCCGTGGGAGAGCTGTGGTGGGAAAAACGGAAAAAGGATCCGCAGACAGAAATGTATGGACCGGATGGAGCGCATGCATCAAAAGACGGGTCGGAATTTGCGGCAGAGTGTATATGGGAAACAATCCGAAACGACAGAAACAAAAGAGAAAAAAACAACTGATCCGGGGATGGGAAAAAAGAGAACAGGGTTAGTTGACTGATTATGGAAAAATCAAAGGACCGCTGTCCAAAAAAGAACAGCGGTCCTTTGATTTATAAATAGGAATAGATTCTGGCTGTCTGATTAAAAGTCAATCTCTTCATCATAATAGCAAGCTTTCAGAAGTTTTTCCATCTCTTCCTGTGTAGGGATTCTGGGATTGCTTCCAGTGCAGGCATCTCCGATTGCCAGTTCTGCAACAGAAGGAAGTTTTTCCATAAATTCTTTCTCATCGATAATGGAAGTATCTGCAGGAAGTCCGCCTTCTCCATAGTTTTTGATTCCCAGAGGAATATTGAGCTGACGGTTCATATTGCGCAGTTCCTCAATTAATGCATTTACAAGCTCTTCTGTTGTATTTCCGGGCAGGGCAAGGAATCTTGCAATCTGCGCATAACGCTCTGCAGCTTCCGGATTCTTTGCATTGAAGCGGATTACTTTAGGAAGATACATGGCATTGGCTGCACCGTGGATGATGTGTCCTCCGGTAAAGGCTGCGCCTGTCTTGTGCGCCATGGAGTGAACGATGCCGAGTAATGCATTGGAAAATGCCATACCGGCAAGACACTGTGCGTCATGCATCTGGTCGCGGGCTTCCATATCGCCGTCATAGGATTTTTTCAGATAACGGTGGATCATCTGGATCGCATAAAGGGCAAGCGGATCAGTATAGTTGCAGTGCAGAGTGGATACATAAGCTTCAATGGCGTGTGTCATAGCATCCATTCCGGTATGAGCGACCAGTTTAGGAGGCATGGTTTCTGCAAGCGCAGGATCAACGATAGCAACATCAGGAGTGATGTTGAAATCTGCCAGAGGATATTTGATTCCCTTCTGATAATCGGTAATAACAGCGAAGGCGGTAACCTCGGTTGCCGTTCCCGAAGTAGAGGGGATGGCACAGAAATGAGCTTTCTGACGAAGCTCAGGGAAAGAAAAAGGAGTAATGAGCTCTTCGAAGGTAACGTCAGGGTATTCATAGAAAGCCCACATGGTTTTGGCAGCATCGATCGGAGAGCCGCCGCCCATCGCAACGATCCAATCCGGTTCAAATTCCTGCATCATCCTGGCACCGCGCATAACAGTTTCTACAGAAGGATCTGCCTCGACGCCTTCAAACAGCCGGACTTCCATGCCGGCATTTTTCAGATATTGTTCTGCCTGAGCAAGAAAACCTCCCCGCTTCATGGAACCGCCGCCGACTACGATCACGGCACGTTTTCCTTTCAGATTCTGCAGTTCTGCAAGAGAACCCTTTCCGTGGTAAAGATCACGGGGTAATGTAAAACGTCCCATAAGTAGTACCTCCTTGATAATTATATTTTCTGATAGCTTATGTCATGGAATATAAATATTCTAATAGCTATTGTGCAGAAAGTCAATTCTTATCACAAAAGAATCGGCAGTGTTTATAAAAAATTTATAGAAATGATGGGAATGTGTGCATGTTACCATTGTTTTGTGGAGAAATGCAACAGAAAGAAGAAAATGCAACATCAAAAAGAGGAAAAAGGAAACAAAAAAAGAAAACCGTGTCTTGCCGTAAAGAGAACGGGATTGCTACAATAACGCTGTCAGACAAAAGCCGGTGCAAAGCGGGAAACCGACACAATCGGGGAAAGCAAAGGAGGGCGCAAATGAAAAAGAGAAAAGAACCGGCATTGCAGCATCAGGCTGCAGCAGCACGGAAAACATCATTCAAAAAAGGAATCGGAGTCAGATTGTGGCAGAGCAGACAGCTATATGTGATTTTTGCATTACCACTTTTGTACTTTCTGATCTTTCGTTATGGAGCAATGGGCTGGCTGACCCTGGCCTTCAAGGACTATAATGCGGTAGAAGGTCTGTGGGGAAGTGAATGGGTAGGATTGAAGCACTTTATCGACTTTTTTAATATGCCGGATTTCTGGAAGCTGTTGAGAAATACATTGTTGATCAGTCTGTATTCTCTCATATTTTCCTTCCCGGTACCGATTATACTGGCGTTGATGATCAACGAAGTCGGGAATCGCTTCTTTAAAAAATCGGTACAGAGTATCACATATCTGCCGCACTTTTTTTCAACCGTTATTATCTGCGGAATGCTGGTGGATTTTTTGACGACAGATGGAATGATCAACCGGATCATTGTGGCGTTCGGAGGAGAGCCGATTTCATTTTTGACGGATCCGAAATGGTTCCGTACCATTTATATTGCATCCGGTATCTGGCAGGGAGCCGGATGGGGATCGATCATGTATCTGGCTGCTTTAAACAGCGTAGATACACAGTTGTATGAATCGGCGGTTATCGATGGAGCAAATAAGGTGCAGCAGGCGTGGTATATCAGTCTTCCTGCAATCTTACCGATCATTTCCGTACAGCTTTTGTTAAATATTGGAAGCATGCTTTCGGTAGGATATGAAAAAATTATATTGCTCTATAATGGAGCGACCTATGAGACAGCGGACGTTATTTCCACTTATGTATACCGAAGAGGCTTACAGGGAGCGGATTACGGATATGGAACGGCGGTCAGTCTGTTCCAGTCAGTGGTTTCGCTGATTCTGGTCATCATCGCAAATCGCTTTGCCAATAAGGTAAGCGAGGGCGAGGGTGCTCTTTGGTAAGGAAAGGGAGGTTGTCAAATGGCTAGCGTAAAAAGCGTAAAAAAAAGACGCAGCACAGCAGATATTATTTTTCTGACGATAAATTATGTTTTACTGATTGTCTGCTGTATTATCGTGCTGTATCCGATTTATTACATGTTTATTATTTCTATCAGTGATGGATATGCGGTATTGCGCGGAGAGGTAAAATTTTTCCCCGTAGGAATCAATTTTTCATCATATAAAGCGGTTCTGGAATCTCCGGATATTCCTAAGTCCTATCTGAACACGGTTATTTATACGGTAGTGGGAACGTTTATCAATGTGGCGATGACGGCCATGTGTGCATATCCTCTTTCCCGAAAAAAATTTTTCGGTCGGAATGTATTCGCATTTATGATTATCTTTACGATGTTCTTTGATGCGGGTATGATTGCAAACTTCATGGTAGTGGATCAGCTGAACCTGACTAATAAAATATGGGCAATTGTACTTCCCGGAGCGATTAATGCATGGTACATGGTAATTATGAGAACATTTTTCCAGCAGATTCCGGAAGAAATTTATGAATCCGCACATCTGGACGGAGCGGGGGACTTTGTGATTTTTGGAAAAATTGTTTTGCCGCTGTCGGTTCCGACTATCATGACAATGGTGCTGTTTTATGCGGTAGGACATTGGAACAGCTGGTTTAATGCGCTGATCTATCTGGATGATAAGGCAAAATATCCGGTGCAGCTGATCATGAGAAATATCGTGCTTTCCGGAGAAACGGCGGCGCTTTCATCCAGCGCGGCATCCATGTCGCAGGATGTGGGGATTGTTGCAACAAATGTAAAATACGCAGTTGTTTTTGTAACAATGCTTCCGATTCTTCTGGTATATCCCTTTATACAGAAATATTTTGTAAAAGGAATTATGGTAGGGGCTCTGAAGGGGTAAATGGTATCCGGGCGGAATTGATTTCCGCCAGTATATAAAATCTTTTAAAAAGGAGAGGGAAATATGAAAAAAAGAGAGTACAAACGAATCTGTGCCCTGATGCTTTCGGGTGTCATGGCAGCGTCAATGCTTGCAGGCTGCGGCGCAGAAAAAGAAGCGAGCGCTCCGGCGGCTTCTGCAGAAGCAGGGCAGGAGACGGAGAACACCGCAAAAACAGAAGAGGCGCAGGAAGCAAAAGGGGAGAAGCTTCTGGCTGAGGAGCTGACAATTGAACTTTTACAGCCGGAAAACGCTTATGCTCCGATCAGCGAAGACTGTGCAGTGCTTAGAGAGATCTTTGAAAAGACAAATGTTCACTTAAAGATCAAGGCGGTTCCTTCCAGCGATTATGGTACAAAAGCAAGTATGTACATGGCAACCAATAAAATTCCGGATGCGATGGAAGTTGGAACCGGAAACATCAAGGACTATGCACGCAGCGGTATGTTCCTGAATCTGTCCGAGTATGAAGAATATATGCCGAATTATCTGGCAGCGCTGAATACTCCGGAGCGTAAAATGGATGCCAAGAGCCTGTATCTGGATGGAAATCTGTATTCTTTTGCAAATCTGGAGAAATTCAGAATCGGAACGGCGACAATGCCTCTGATTCGCGCAGATCTTCTGGAAGAACAGAATCTGTCCATGCCGACAACATGGGATGAATTTTATGATGTTATGCTCAAAATTAAGGAAAAGCATCCGGATATGTATGCAATGTCCAGCAGAATGGGAACCAATTACCTGCTCGGACAGCTGGCATTTCCTCTTGGAACAGGCGGATTTGAAGAATTTAAGACAAATAACGGAATGTACTATGAGCCGGATCAGGACAAATATTTATACGGACCGATTCAGGATGACTTTAAGCTCGTTCTGGAGTTCGTTCACAATATGTATGCAGACGGCCTTCTGGATCCCGATTATGCGGTAATGACCAGAGATATCTGCTGGGAAAAGCTCTCCAGCGGTAAACTGTTTGCTTACTATGATAATAATACCTTTGCGGCACGTACATTTAATCCGGCGCTGAGAGAGTTAGATCCCAATGCCCGTTTTGAAATGATCCCTCCTATGGAAAATTCCGAAGGGGAAACCCGTTCTCTGCGTTACCAGAGAGACTGGCTGGGAGCAAATATTGTAATCAGCAGTCAGGTAGAACGTCCGGAAGATGTTGTAAAATTCTTCGACTGGATGTATTCTGAAGAAGGTGCAAATGTATGTAACTTCGGTATTGAGGGTGAAACCTATGATATGGTGGATGGCGAGCCGATCATCAATCCCGATCTGCTTGCAAAGCATTCCTCTTCCGACGATGTAATTGCTTCGATTCAGGCAGAAATCGGCGCAGGCAGCAATAACTTTACACCTTATATCGATGAGAGCTGGTTTAAGCAGACCGCAGATCCGGAAATGGTTGAAATGGGTGCCCAGATTGACGAGTGGACAAAAGAAGGCAAGACCATGCATGTACGTAACTCTCTGGAGCTTCTGTATACAGAAGAAGATGTAGAGAAATTAAAGACACTGGAAGCTAATGTGATCACGCTGTTCAATCAGGAAATTGACAAATTCATTACCGGCCAGAGACCGCTTTCCGAGTGGGATGGATTTGCAGATGAGCTGGCAGCAGCAGGCGCGACAGAAATTGAGGAGATTTATAACCGCGCTTATGATAAAATGAAAGCGGAATAAGAGAAAAGAAAAGGCGGGGCATGCTGTTTGCCCCCACTTTTCCGCAAATAAAAAAGATACTGGAGATGGATATGAGACAGAAAAAATGTGAAAAAGGAACGTCAGGCAGAGAATACAGGGGGTATTTGGGGATTTTTATGTTCTTTTTTACATTTTTTCTCATTTTTCTTGTTGTCTCTTCACTGATTTATGCACAGTCTTTAAAAACACACAGAGAGCGTTTTGAGCAGGAAATGGTGAAGGGGCTGACAGAGTTTTCAAAAGAATGGGAACGTAATGTTCAGCAGGTTTATGAAGCGGGATATAAGCTGCTGTATAATGAGGCCTTTGCGAGACTGATTCCAAAAAGCGGGGAAAAGGCGGGGCAGCAGGATATTCTGGAGCTGACCGGATGGATGGAGCTGCACGCGGCATCTGTTTCTGATTATGCAGAAGATGTTTTTTTATATTATGATGATGATTATGTGATCACAGAACAGGGAATGAGCGATTTTTCCCTGTATTTTGACGTAGTAAGAGAACATGAACGTTATCCGTCGGCGGAATGGAGGAAGCTTCTGGAAAGAGGAGATGCCGTATACGGACTGGTGTCGGAGAAGGTGCATGAGAAATATTCCGGCGGAAACGAAGAGGCGGTCATGCCGCTTGTGATTTCCCGCAATATAAATGGAAGACAGGTTGTTTTAGGGACGGAGGTATCGGCGTATCGGCTGCAGGAGAACTTCCTGAGAAGACGCATGATGGATGCACAAGGCATTGTATGCCTGGATGGAGAGGGAAATGTATTTTTCTCCGGGGGAGGTGTTTCCTTTTCAGAAGAGGCAAACAGGGTACTGTCTGGCCTGGTCGGAGAAACTCCGGTTGTTCTGGCGAGTGTACAGCTGGATGGCAGGGAATGGATCACTGCGGGATGCAGGTCAGAACGGGAGCTGGATTTTTTCCTTCTGACGCCCAAAAAGCTTTTCAGGGAAAAGATTTTTCAGGGCAATGGTTTTATGCTTCTCTTTTTCCTTTTGACGATGGTTCTCTTTTTCATATTGACGCTGATTTATACAAGACGGATCTACCATCCGCTCCACAGCGTGGCTCAGAAGCTGGCTCTGGCAGAAAATGGGAGGGAACCGGCAGAGCTGACCAAGGGGATTCCTGAGGAGCTGGACCGGTTCTGGAATCGGAACCGAACGATTCTGGACTTTCAGAAAAGATTGATGGAGAAAAATTTCGACGAGATGGTACATGCCATTTTATGGGGAGAAAAGCAGGATCGGGAACTGCTTGCAGATTATCTCGAAATAGCAGGGGTACGAACGCAGAAGATGGGATGCCTGATCTGCCAGGTGGATTTTCTGGAAAATTATTATTATGAATTTAAAGAATATGAGAGAGAGCTGATTGAAAAAAATCTTCCCCTTCTTCTGCAGCAGATGATGGACGGGAAGGAAGGCTGTTGTCTGGTTCCGGATTCCGGGAGCCGCTGCATTTGTTTTTTTGAATGGAGAGAGAATGTAGAAGAGTTTTTGACCGAGCTTGTAAAGCCTGTTCAGGAGCTGTTTGCAGGAGATACAGATTGCTGCAGAATCCGCTGCGGGATCAGTTCCCGGGCATCAGCAGAGGTAAGAGATGTCCGTCGGATTGTGTGGGAGGCGCAGACTGCACTTCGCCTGGAACAGGCTGAAGAGGCCGTTTCTTCAGGAGAAAACGGGCGGCTGATCATGGAATATAATGCAGAGATGGTACAGTTTGGAATCTGCTTTTCCAGAAAGGAAAAAAATCAGCTGATGAATTTTCTGGCAGGAGGGCAGGAGGAAAAGGCTCATGGGCTGCTGGAAAAAATCCTGAAAGAAAATCGGGAAGCCGGCGTTTATGAAGGATTGCTGAAGCTGTTATATTTTGAGTTGTATCATGTGGGGTATGATTTTCTGTTTGATACGGTTGGCGAAAATCCGGAAAAGGCAGAGCAGCTTTGGAATCAGATACTTTTGATGGAAGAAAATGCGAATGCAGGAGGAGAAACCGCTTTGAAGGAGTTCTATTCCGCATGCATTGCAATGACTTCCAAAAAGGAAAAACAGGATAAGCAGGACAATGCGCTGGAAAAGGTGTTTGCCTATATTACAGAACATTTTGCAGAAGGTATTTATCTGGAAAATGTGGCAGAGGCTGTAGAAATCAGTCCAAAGTATCTCTCGAGAGTATTTAAGGAGAGGACCGGAGTGAACCTTTCAGAGTATATCAGTCTGGTGCGGATCACCCGGGCAAAGGAATTGCTTTTGTCTACTTCAAAAAGCGTGGGTGAGATCGGAGAGCTGGTAGGGTTTGAAAACCGGACAACGTTTTTCAGGACCTTTAAGAAGCTGGAAGGGGTATCGCCGAATGAATATCGGAAAAATACGCGCCAGTAACAGGCGATGTATATTTCGGAATGGAGGAATTTATGCTGTACCAGATTATGAGACATGAACATATATTTGAGCCGCTGCGATTTTTTAATCAGTGCCATGCTTCGACACTGTGTCGGCTGGCAGACGGATCTTTTGTGTGCGCCTGGTTTGCAGGAACAAAGGAAGGGGAAAGCGATTGTGCAATCTGGATGAGCCGCGAAAATGCAGGAGGCTGGAGCCGTCCGGAAAAGATTGCCCAGGAAGAGGGAGAGCCCTGCTGGAATCCGGTACTGTTTACAAAAGGAGAGCGCCTTGTCTTATTCTACAAAGCGGGAAAGACGATTCCCCAGTGGCGTACTCTGGTAAAAGAATCAATAGACGGAGGACGGACCTGGAGTCAAAAACGGGAGCTTGTCGAAGGGGATAAAGGAGGACGGGGACCTGTAAAAAATAAATGCCTGCGTCTGAAAGACGGGAGAATCCTTGCTCCGGCATCAATCGAGACTGAAACAGATTGGAATTGTTTTACAGATTGCTCAGAGGATGGCGGAAAAAGCTGGAAGGCAGGAGAAATGGTTCCGATTGACCGGACAAGTCTAAATGGGCCGGGGGTGATTCAGCCATCTTTATGGGAAGATGCGGAAGGAAATGTGCGGATGCTGATGCGCAGTACCGAAGGATTTTTGTTTGAAAGCCGTTCAATGGATGGAGGAAAAACCTGGGAACCTGCAAGAAAGACAGAAATTCCCAATAATAACTGCGGCATTGATCTGGTAAAAACAGCCGGCGGCCGGCTTGTGCTGATCTGCAATCCGGTTTCTCAAAACTGGGGACCCCGATCGCCAATTGCATTTCTTGTATCGGAAGATGACGGGAAAAGCTGGACTGAGCCGGTCATTCTGGAACATGTTCCCTGTGAGAAAAATGAAATCCGGGCAGAATTTTCTTATCCGGCCGTTATTGCTGATGGAGAGGATATTTATATTACCTATACATGGAAACGCCAGAGCATCGTATTCTGGCAGATTCGGTTTTTACAGTAACATATGTCGTATGATGCGGCTGTTTGTGTCGGAGTATCACAAACATCCCGGTATTATTCACGCTTCGGAATGGAGATACATATGAAAAAAGGAAAACTTGCCAGCGGGGCATGGGTGACAATGGTGACGCCCTTCAGAAATGGAAAAATTGATTATCCGGCAACAGAAAAGCTGGTTGAATGGTATGTGAAAAATGGTGTGGACGGCATTTTTGCAGTGTGTCAGTCCAGTGAAATGTTTTATTTGGATTTGGAGGAGCGGGAACAGCTGGGCCGCTTTGTTGTGGAAAAAGCTGCGGGCAGAGTTCCGGTTGTGGTATCGGGTCATATTTCGGAAAAGGAAGAAGACCAGATAGAAGAAATTTCCCGGATGGCAAAAACGGGAGCGGATGCGGTAGTGCTTGTGACAAATCGCCTGGCTTTGGAGGAAGAAGGAGACGATATACTCAAAAAGCGGCTGGAACGGCTGCTTGAAGCGGTTCCGGAATGTGTGTTCGGCCTGTATGAGTGTCCGTATCCTTACAAAAGACTGTTAACGCCGGAGCTTTTACAGTTTTGTGCATCTACGGGCAGAATAGGATTTTTGAAAGATACCTGCTGCGATGAAGAGCAGATCCGAAAAAAGCTGGAAGCGATAGCGGGGACGGATTTTCAGCTTTTTAACGCGAATACGGCAACGCTTCTCCAGAGTCTGAAAGATGGTGCGGCAGGTTACTGCGGCGTGATGGCAAATTATCATCCCAGGCTGTATCACTGGCTGGTGAGAAATAAGGATGAGGCACAGGTGGATGCAGTCCAGGCATTTGCAACAGTGTGCTCGTGGGTGGAGCGCAGGCAGTATCCCCGCAATGCGAAATATCATCTCCGGCTGTGCGGGGTAGATATGACGCTGGAATGCAGAAAAACGTTTGCAGATGAATGGGGAAGGCTGGATGAAACGGAGATTCAGGCGCTTTACCGGATAAACCGGGAATTTTTTACCTTTGGCAAAGCCGGGTATTGTTACCATCACCATTTTTAACTTTATCGGTTACTGGAATGAATATATCTGGGCACTTGTATTTTCCGGAAAACAGGCAAACCGGACACTTGCGGTGGCGCTGCAGACGCTCGTGACAAGTATGCAGACGACAGGAAATTATCAGGGATTGTTTGCAGGCGTCGTGATCGTATTTATTCCAACGGTGATCATTTATATCCTTTTATCCAAACAGATTATGTCCGGTGCTACTGCCGGAGCAGTGAAAGGTTGAGTTTGATATGTTTCAGGCAATTCCGGTAGAGCCTATTCTGCGTGTGACGGAGCTCTACACAATATATTATTTTCACCATAAAAGCGGATATCGGTTTGCCGGAGAAAGCCATGACTTCTGGGAAATCATTTATGTGGATGACGGAAGGGCGAGCGGACTGAACGGTCCTGAGCCATATACGCTTGAGAAAGGACAGATGATTTTTCATCATCCCAAGGTGTTTCATAACTTTCGGACCGGAGTCATGACCGGAGAAGAAGATGAAGACTGTGATATCATTGTCATTTCCTTTCATGGTAAGCTTGATCTTTTGGAGCAGTTCAGAGACCATATTTTTACTCTGAGTATGCAGGAAAGACGGATTTTTAAAGAAATTGTCGATGAAGCCAGACTGGTTTATGAGAAAGATTTCGGACAGAATATGATTTACAAAAAGGAGGAGCCCTCGGCGCAGGAATTTACGCCGGGGGCAAAGCAGATGATTGGAAATCTGCTGGAACAGCTTCTCATCTCTTTGTATAGAAAGCAGCGCGAGTGCCCTTCACAGGTACAGGCGCTGCCGTTGCAGTCGCTGGGGACACAATATCGTATCGTCAGGGAAATTATCCTGTTTCTGGACCAGAATCTTTATAATAATATCAGTTTTCCGGATGTTTCCGGGCACTTTAATATGAGTGAGACTCAGCTGAAAAAGATGTTTCGTGAGGTGACAGGATACAGCGTAATGCAATATTACAGAAAGCGAGTGGTCATGCGCATCGAATATCATATTCAGCAGATGGAGCAGAATTTTACTGAGCTGGCGGATCTGTTTCATTTTAGCTCCATCCACTATTTTTCCAAATTTTATAAAAGGGAAACGGGACGAACGCTGCGGGAATATCAGCAAAGCTGTCAGGATCGGCTTGAGAGCAACAGAAAATAAGAAGGACGGATAAGAAACCGGTTTGGAATCTTATCCGTCCTTTTTGTTTG
Organism: uncultured Lachnospiraceae bacterium; assembly: GCA_900539715.1. Classification (GTDB taxonomy): domain Bacteria; phylum Bacillota; class Clostridia; order Lachnospirales; family Lachnospiraceae; genus Gallintestinimicrobium. The sequence continues at coordinate 13,709 of UQDA01000044.1, forward strand.
TGGGTCGGATAGACCCTGTTGAGTACGTTGGAGTTTCTCAACAGAGAAACGG
>UQDA01000045.1 GCA_900539715.1 uncultured Lachnospiraceae bacterium
CGTATCCTCCCGATGATTTTTCCAGCCGCCTTTCCCATCCGGGATACGCTGTCCACTCTCGTCCAGGTCGTATGCCTTGCGGCACTTTGCACCCCACTGTCTTCCACTAGTTAATACCGGCAGAATATCCAGAGAGTCTACCGTGTTATGAACGGAACCGTAACCGAACACGATGAGGCAGAAGAGGCAAAGATGGTGGAAAATTTTTGACAGAATATGGATTTTTCTTTACAAAACAGGTGGAGGAGAGGCCGTTTTTTCGTTTTATGGGACGCAAAGGTCAGAAGAGTGATATTCCAATGTCAAATCAGTTATAGAGTTGTCAGTCAAAATCCTGCTATAATTCAACCATCAAAGGTCACACAACACGATACGTGAAAAGGAGAACAGTATGAAGAAAAAAGTGTTAGCAGGCATTCTTGCAGCAACTATGGTATTTTCCATGGCAGCATGCGGAAGCACAGGATCCGGTTCCTCCGCAGCTTCCGGAAGTACAGCAAAGACAGAGGAAAAAGGCGAGCCGTACACCGTAACTATGGTACTGCAGGGAACTACACAGCCGGATGAAGAGAGAATCGAAGAAAAAATCAACGAGATTCTGGAGCCGGAGCTGAATGCAAAGCTCGATATCGTTGTTCTTCCGTGGGCAAGCGCATCTCAGCAGTTACAGTTGATGCTTTCTGGCGATGAGAAAATCGACGTTCTGTACACAGGTGCGGCAACAGCAATTCAGTACATGCATTCCGGACAGATCATGGATATGTCTGATCTGCTCGATAAATATGGAACAAATCTGAAAAATATTTTTGGTGAGGATGTTATCAAATGCAATCAGGTTGGCGGATTTGTCTATGGTGTTCCGACTCAGATCGAGCGAGGCAGCATTCCGGCTATTTTCATGAGAAAAGATCTGGTAGAGAAATATAATATCAATACCGATGAAATCAAAGAACCGAAGGATATGGAGAAAGTATTTGAGATCGTACAGGCAGGCGAGCCTGACATGACAATGCTGTACTCCACCAACAGCGGTGATACGCCTCTGGGACGTCTGCTCCGCGGCGATGGACTTGGCGATGCCAACACCGGTATTCTGATGGATCAGACCAACAGCACAACCGTAGAAAACTACTTTGCAACAGACTGGTTTAAAGATACCGCAAGCATGCTGTATGACTGGTATCAGAAAGGCTATATCAGCAAGGATGCCGGAACAAACACAGAAAACTGGAGAACCGTATGCAAAGCAGGAAACCTGTTCTCTCTGTTCTTCTCTTATCATCCGGGTACCCCGGTTGAGTTCCAGAGCTCTACAGGATATGATTTTGAAATTGTACCGTTCTACGATGAGCCGATCATCAACTCATCCTCTTACGGCGGAGTTATTTATTCTTTAGCACAGAACTCTGAGAATCCGGAAAAAGCAATTCAGGTTCTCGATTACATCTATGGCAGCCCGGAAGTAATGAACCTTCTGAACTGGGGCGAAGAGGGAGTCGACTACGTAGTAGAAGATGAAGAAAACGGAATTATCAACTACCCGGAGGGGGTAACAGCAGACAACGTAGGCTACAGCTATAACTGTGGATGGGAGCTTCCTAACCAGTTCATCGCATACAAATGGGATGGATCTGACCCGCAGCTCTGGAAAAAAATGGAAGAATTCAACGCTTCCGGTATCGAGTCAAAAGCACTGGGATTTGTCTTTGACAACAGTGAATATGCTGATCAGGTAGCAGCACTGAACAACGTAATCAGCCAGTACAGCGGCGCACTTTGCAGCGGCTCCGGAGATCCGGACGAACTGCTTCCGCAGTTCCTTGAGGCACTGGACGATGCGGGAATTAATGATGTTATTGCTGCAAAGCAGGAGCAGCTGGATGCATTCCTTGCAGAGGAATAGGAACCATAATTTGTAAAAAGAACACGACCGGGGCGGAAGAAAATCCGGTGTGATACAGTAACCGAAGGCTCCACTCTTACCCCAAAAGATGTGGAGCTTTCTCTGTGAAAAAACAGCCCTCATAAAAGGAGACACGATTTATGAAAAAAGCAGAGGTTAAAAAAGGAAAAAAGAAAAACGTGCTGAAGGAATACTGGCCGCTTTATCTGATGATGCTTCCGGCACTTCTGTATCTGCTGATTAACAACTATATCCCAATGGCCGGTATGGTGATTGCGTTTAAAAAACTGAACTTTGCAAAAGGTATCTGGGCAAGCCCGTGGGCAGGACTTAAAAACTTCAAGTTTCTGTTTGCTTCCAAGGACGCATGGGTTATTACAAGAAATACGCTGTTGTATAACGTTGCATTTATTTTTGTAAACATGGTAATAGGAATTGCCATTGCGATTTTGATTACGGAGGTAAAAAACACAAAGATCAAAAAGATATATCAGAGCGCGATTCTTCTTCCGTTCCTGATGTCCATGGTTATCTTAAGCTACATCGTATATGCGCTTCTGAGTGCGGAAAATGGTCTTGTCAACAACTCTATCCTTCCGTTGTTCCACATTGATCCGATTCAGTGGTACCAGAAACCGAAATACTGGCCAGCGATCCTGATTATCGCGAACTGCTGGAAGGGCGTAGGATACGGATGCCTGATTTATATCGCGGCCCTGATTGGTATTGATCCTTCCTTCTATGAGGCTGCAAGACTGGACGGCGCAAGCAAATGGCAGGAGATCACAAAAATCACACTGCCGAGCCTGGTTCCGACCATCATTACGCTGCTGCTCCTCAGCATCGGAAGAATTTTCTATTCCGATTTCGGTCTGTTCTATCAGGTACCGATGAACTCCGGTGTTCTGTTCCCGACCACAAACGTTATCGATACATACGTATACCGTGCCCTGATTGAACAGGGAAATATCAGTATGTCATCTGCAGCCGGTGTATACCAGTCTCTGGTAGGCTTCTGTGTCGTGATGTTGAGCAACTGGATTGTCCGCAAAGTAGACAAAGACCAGGCATTATTCTAGGAGGATGGAAGTATGATAAATTCAAAAAAAGCAAAACGTTTCCAGTTCTGGATTAATGTAGTACTCATTCTGATTACCTTATCCATTGTACTGCCGTTTGTACTCGTATTTATTTCCTCACTGACCGATGAAAACACATTGATTCGCAACGGATATTCGTTCTTCCCGGAGAAATTCAGCTTCTACGCGTATTCCTATATCATTCGTCAGGGCGAGAAAATCCTGAGAGCATACGGAATCACCATTTTTGTAACAATCGTCGGCACCGCTGTAAACCTTGCCATGTCTTCTCTTTTGGCGTATCCGCTCTCGGTTAAAGGACTGCCATACCGCAGAGCAATTACCTTTTTCGTATTCTTCACGATGCTGTTCAACGGCGGACTGGTGCCGACCTACTTGATGTATGTAAATTATTTCCACATCAAAAATACGCTCGGGGCATTGATTATTCCGGGTCTCCTGTTAAGCGCAAACAACGTACTGATGATCCGAAGCTACTTTAACACTAGTATCCCGGACGCGCTGTTCGAGGCAGCCAAGATCGATGGTGCCGGACACATGAAAATTTTTACCAGCATCACCCTTCCACTTGGGAAACCGATTCTGGTAACAATGGGACTGTTTTCCGCACTTGGCTATTGGAATGACTGGACAAATGGTTTATATTATTTATCAGGAAATGACGGTCAGAAGTTTTACAGCATCCAGAACCTGCTGAACCAGATGATCACCGATATTCAGTATCTGTCAAGCGGAAAAGTAACCGGAAATATCGGTGCGGAGGTGGCAAAGCTGCCGACGACCTCCATCCGTATGGCAATCGCATTTATCGCCATGCTGCCGCTGTTTATCATCTATCCATTCCTTCAGAAATACTTCGCGGAAGGTATCACACTTGGTGCGGTAAAAGGATGATTCACATGCGGAAATGAAAAAAGAGAAACACGTTTGTGTTTCCGACATACAGCAGAAAAACAGTACAGACTCATGAAAACAGGAGGTGTACTGTTTTTCTGCTGTATTATAATAGTCCGTAAGAAAGATCAGTTCGTAAACTCAAACATGGAAAGATTCCGAGCGTACCGAAACAGAAAAAAGGAGGAAACTTCATGCGTATTTCAAAACAGAGGAAAAAAACAACACTGGCGCAGCAGGGGCGTTATCTTTTGATCTGCCTGCTGAGTATGATGCTGCTTTTTCTGGCTGGGAGCATGATTATTCTGAACCGGACGCAGCGGCAGGTATATGAACAGGTGGAAGAGGTTTCAAAGCTGTATACGGATGAGCTGGACAACCGTTTTTTTCGAATCAGTCGAAATCTGTTTTCGACCGTAATGGACAGCTCCAACCCGGATTCTGATTTCTGGAAATATATGGATCTGATGGAGAAGGATCAGTATGAGGAATATGTCATCACACAGCTGCGAAAGAAATATGTATCTGCAGCGTGGGATTTTGGAACGGATTACAATGTTTTTCTCTATACGAAGAAGGATGAGAGCTTATACCAGCTGAGCATTTCCTCCGACGGGTTTTATGCCATTGATCCGTATCTGCAGGAAGCGCTGAAGCGCCGGATTAAGAGTCTGTCCCAGCAGACATATGCAGTCAAGAAAAAATGGGTCGTGATGCAACAGGACGATGAGGTTTATATGCTCAAGGTAGCACAGAGTCAGGGCGTCGGACTCGGCTGCTACGTCAATCTGAAGACGATTTTGAAACCGTTCTCTGAGCTGTCTCTTGGGAAGAGCGGCTATGTCAGTCTCGTTGACCAGAACGGAAAAAGCATCGGAACACTGACGGAAAAAGGAATTGTAACGGACCGTTCGAAGCTTGATACCGGCAATTATACCTTCCGGCAGGAGCTTTCACAGTCACCGTTTGAAATCCGGATTAAAATCTCCTGGACGGGAGTCTTAAATCTGATGACGGGAAGTATGTTTGCCCTTTTAAGCGTTGCATTTCTGATGGTGATTGCCGGTTCCGTGTTGTTGTTCCATCTGAAAACAAGAATCCTGAAGCCGGTCGCTATGTTTACGAAAAATCTTCAAAAATATGACAATGGGGATTTCATCTATCAGATGTCGGAAGGAAATTTGGTAGAGCTGGAGCAGATTGACGATAAATTCCGAAACATGATTCACCAGATCCGACGTCTGAAGATCACGCTGTATGAGCAGGAGCTGGAAAAACAGAAAATCGAGATGGATTACCTGAAAATCCAGATCTGTCCGCATTTTTACATGAACTGTCTGAACTTTATTTACAGCATGATTGACTTCGGACAGTACGACCATGCAAAGTCGATGAGCCGTATTACGTCCGATTATCTCGCCTATATTTTTCGCAATACATGCGAGATAGTGCCGGTGACGGCGGAGATGAACCACTGCGAAAATTACCTCAAAATTCTGCTGCTGCGTTATCCGGAAAAATTCACCTATTATTTGGAAGTCCATGAAGAAGTGAAAGACGCGGTAATCTTCCCGTTTCTGATTCAGGTGTTTGTAGAGAATGCGGCAAAACATGCCCTGACGCTGGAGACGGTTCCGCTGATTTCCGTGACGGTTTACCCGGAGGACCGCAGCGAAGAAAAGTATGTCAACGTTTATATTTCGGACACCGGAAACGGCTTCCCGGAGGAGACGCTGCAAAGGCTGAAAGCGGGGGAAGATATTTCCGAGCATGGAAAGCATATCGGGATTGAAAACTGCCTGAAACGATTCCGTTATTATTATGGTGATACAGGAGAGATTCATTTCGATAATAGCCCGCTCGGCGGAGCGATTGTAGATATCCATATTCCATACAAGACAGGGGGAGAAGAACATGAAACTATTGCTCGTGGATGATGAAGAGTACGTGATTGAAAGTATAAAAAGAAATCTTGATCTCACAGAGACCGGGGTGAGCGAGGTGTGCACTGCGTTTTCCATACAGCAGGCGAAGAACATCATGGAAATGGTGGACATTGATATTATAATCAGTGATATCGTGATGCCGGGCGGAACGGGATTCGACTTTGTGGAGTGGGTCAGGAAAGAGGAGCTGAAGGTTCAGGTCATATTCCTAACAAGCTATGCGGAGTTTGACTATGCCAGAAGAGCGATACAGCTGAACAGTGTCGATTATCTGCTGAAGCCCATTGATTTTGAAAAGCTGAAAGAGGCCGTACAGCGTGCGGCGGAATCTGTTGCGAAAGAAAAGAAAATACAGGATCTCAGGCAGGAAAGCATCAAGTGGAATCAGAACAGAAAAATTCTGCAGCAGGATATCTGGAAAAATGTGCTGAAAAACGGCTTCTCCGAGGAAAAATTCTGCGAAACGGCAGCACAGCGCCAGCTTCCATACGGACCGGGACACTATTTCCGACCGATTTGTCTGATGCCGGAAATAAAGAGCAATAAGCGGGAAATTTGGGATACGGCGACCATGGAATTTGTGATCGAAAATGTGCTGTCGGAACTGTATGAGGAAACGGATATTGCGGTAGATACTGTTTTTTACCAGGAACCGGGCATCTACTGGATTGTTACACAGTCAAGGGAAAAAGCATTTCCACAGGACGGCGGGCGGGACTGTGAAATTCTGCGGCAATTTGTTGCGTGGATGAATGAAAAAATCTATCCGGAGCTGTGGTGCGGTGCCGGACAGTGGGAATCTGTACTGGGGATGCAAAAGCAGAGCCGGAATCTTCAAAAAATGTGGGAGGGAAGCCTTTCCGTGCGGAACGAGGTGCTGTTTCTGAACGAATTTCGGGCTCCGCAGACCAGCTACGAAAATAAGGAGCTGGGTTTGTGGAAAGCCCTGCTTTCGGAGGAAAAACCGAAGGAGCTGCTGGATCGGCTGCAAAAATACCTTGACCGGACGGAACGAGAAGGAATGATTACCAGAGAATTTCTGGTAGCGCTCCGTACCGATCTGACCCAGGTGGTGTATGCATGGCTTTCGGAACGGGAGATCAAGGCGTACGCGCTGTTTGCCGATGCGGATATGGAAAATCTGCATCGGAATTCTCTTTACGGAAGAGAAGAGATGATGGAATATGCCGGGGTACTGGTTCGGAAAGCCGTGCAGTACAGGCAGTACATCAACAAATCAGATTCAGTTACGAGCCAGGTATGCGCCTATATTGATGCACATTACCGGGAGGAAATTCACCGGGAGGAGCTTGGGGAGCTTGTCTTTTTGAATACCGATTATCTGTCCCGGATTTTTAAAAAAGAAAAGGGTATTTCGATTAGCAATTATATTATTCAAAAGCGGGTGCAGGAGGCGAAAAAGCTTCTGACACAGAGTTCACTGCCGATTAATACGGTGTCGCTGCATGTGGGGTACAGTAATTTCTCGTACTTTACGAAGATGTTTAAGGATAATACGGGGTACGCACCGCTGGAATACAGAAGAAGCTTTGGAGAACGATAACAAAACAGCAGTAAACAGGTCAGAATAGTGAAAGAAAAAGGTCAGACCAGGGGATATTTTTTTGGATCAGATGTGGTAAAATTTCAGTATAAGAGTCGGAAAAATAACGGAAAAACGATATTTTTCTGACATTTTGGGAGGAAACTGAAAAATCAGATACAGCAAAATCAGAGGAGGAAAAAATGACTGAGCAGAAATTAAAAGAGCTTCTGGCCGACATGACGCTGGAAGAAAAAGTAAACCAGATGAGCCAGGTGGTGGGTGCCTTCTTTAATAAAGATATGGACATCACGGCGATGGGACCGATGGCAGATAAAGGCTTTACACCGGAAAATGTAGCGCTTTCCGGTTCTGTTCTGGGTACCATGGGCGCAGAAACATTAAAGAAAATCCAGAAGGATTTCGTGGAGCAGCACCCGCATCATATCCCGATGCTGTTCATGCTGGATGTCATCAACGGCTTCAAGACCATTTTCCCGATTCCGCTGGGACAGGGCGCAACGTTTGAACCGGAGCTGTCCGAAAAGTGTGCGGCAGTTGCTGCAAAAGAGGCAGCCGTTTCCGGCCTTCACGTAACCTTCGCACCGATGACTGACCTGGTCCGCGATGCAAGATGGGGACGTGTCATGGAGTCTACCGGTGAGGATCCGTATCTGAATGGCTTGTTCTGTGCCGGAATGGTGCGCGGATTCCAGGGAGACGATCTGAAGGAGCCGTACAAAATTGCTTCCTGTGTGAAGCATTTCGCAGGCTATGGTGCACCGACAGCAGGAAGAGACTACAATACTGTAGAGCTTTCCGAGCATACCTTCCGTGACTTCTATCTGCCGTCCTACAAAGCCGGCATCGATGCAGGCGCAGCGATGGTAATGACATCCTTCAACACGGTAAACGGTGTTCCGGCAACCGGAAACAAGAAACTGATGCGCGGCATCCTGCGTGACGAGATGGGATTTGACGGCGTTCTGATTTCCGACTGGGCAGCGATCGAGGAGATTATTTACCACGGCTACTGCGCAGACCGCGAGGAGGCAGCTGTCCGCGCAGCCGATGCAGGCGTTGACATTGATATGATGACCGGCATTTACTGCGAAAACCTGTGCCGTCTTGTAAGAGAGGGCAAGATTTCCGAGGATCTGATCGATGAGTCCTGTATGCGTATTCTGGAACTGAAAAACAAACTGGGACTGTTTGAAAATGCGTATAAAGACGCAGACGAAACGAAAGAAAAAGAGGTAATTCTCTGCAAAGAGCACCGCGATCTGGCAAGAGAAGCCGCAAGAAAATCCTTTGTACTGCTGAAAAACGAAGAGAAAATCCTGCCGCTTGGCAAGGAGAAAAAAATTGCCTGGGTTGGACCGTATGTCCACAGCAGAAACCTGATGGGCTCCTGGTCCTTTATCGGAGATGCAAAGGATGTGACAAATCTGGAAGAGGCCGTAAAAGCGCAGGCAGATACGACAAACATGAGCTTCCATGCAGGTTCCCCGATGCTTGGTTCTGACATCCGTCTGGAGGGATTTGGGGAAGCGATGGAGCAGTCCCATACACCGGAGGAAGAGGAGGCAATGCTTCTTGAGGCTGTAAACGCAGCAAAGGGGGCCGACGTTGTCGTTCTTGCGGTCGGTGAGGATCGTCTGCAGTCCGGCGAGGCAACCAGCAACGCGAATATCCGTATCCCGGAAATCCAGCAGAGACTGCTTGAGCGCGTTTCTAAAGTCAATGAAAACGTTGTCGTTGTTCTCTTCAACGGCCGTCCGCTTGACCTGCGCGATGTCGTATCGAAAGCAAAAGCTGTTCTTGAAGTATGGATGCCGGGTACCGAAGGTGCCAATGCAATCGCAGACGTCGTTTTCGGTGCATACGCTCCAAGCGGTAAGCTGACCATGAGCTTCCCGTATTCCGTAGGCCAGGTGCCGGTTCACTACAACGAGTATTCTACCGGAAGACCGCATGTACCGGGCAAGGACAAAGACCGCTTCCGCTCCAAGTACCTCGATATTCCGAACGCACCGATGTTCCCGTTTGGATATGGTCTTGGCTATACGAGCTTTGAAATTTCGGACGTAACGCTGGACAAGACGGAACTTGGAATGGAGAATGAAATCAAAGCCTCTGTGACCGTGAAAAATACTGGTGATACGGCAGGAACTGAAACCGTACAGCTTTACATCCACGACGTAGCTGCATCCGTGGTACGACCGGTCAAAGAGCTGAAAGATTTTCGCAAAGTAACTCTCCAGCCCGGAGAAGAGCAGAAAGTCGAATTTACGATCAATGAAAAAGAACTCCGTTTCCTGACTGAGAACGAGCGTGTAGAAAGTGAGAATGGCGTCTTCGAAGTCTTCATCGGAAGCGATAGCACGACAGAGAACAAAGCAGAGTTTATACTGAAAAAGTAGGAATATATAAGAAAATGTGAAAAGCCAGCCCAAAAGAGCGAAAAGGATTCGCCCTTCAGGCTGGCTTTTTTATTGTGGGTCGGATAGACCCTGTGTTGTTGTGATATAACATAGTTGTAACAGCTCGACCTAATAAGATATAATATTAGGAGGAAACGGGGTATGATAAGGCAGCTGCCGCAAAATTTGTGATAGTTCAGCCTGCTGTCGCGGTAAATGAAGTTTTTGATGTGGCCTGAAGGGATGCGGCAAAATAAAGCGAAGAAGGTGATGTAATGGTAAAGAGAGATAAGATTAATTTGGCATTTTTTTGTGTGGTTATTTTTCTCCTTTTTTTGGCGGGGGGCTTTTTCTTTAAGCCTTTGTTTATTCTTGCAGTTATTGCGCTGGCAGGATATGCGTGGGTCGATAAACGATATTTACGATATCCTCACTGCGGTGGTGCATCAATGCCCTGTTAAATGGCTAAGGGAGAGAAATTGTGGAGGAAATGAAAATGAAGAAAGTAGCATTTATCTGTGTGCATAATTCGTGTCGGAGCCAAATAGCGGAAGCACTTGGAAAGCATTTTGCATCAGATGTTTTTGAAAGTTATTCCGCTGGAACGGAAACCAAACCGCAGATAAATCAGGATGCTGTCCGTATCCTGAAAGAACTCTATGGAATCGACATGGAGCAGACACAGTATTCTAAGCTGATAGGGGATATTCCAAAACCGGATATCGCGATTTCTATGGGATGTAATGTCGGGTGTCCTTTCATTGGAAGAGCATTTGACGATAATTGGGGATTGGAAGACCCGACCGGGAAGTCGGATGAAGAGTTTATCCGGGTCATAAAGGAGATTGAAAAGAAAATCTTAAAGTTAAGAAGTCAGATGATTTAAAGTGGAAAAGGATATTTATAAATTTTCAGGAGGAAAAAATGGCCGTTACAGTAAATATTTACTATACAGGTACGGGTGGAAACGCCAAAAAGTTTGTTAAAGAAATGATTTCCGGAGGCGTGGTAGGAGAGATACGAAGGAAAGAGGGAAATCTCAGATATGAATATTTTATTCCCGTGGATGACGAGGAAACAGTGATGCTGATAGATAGCTGGGAAGACCAGCAGGCTTTGGACAGGCATCATGCCTCTCCCATGATGGAAAAGATAATCGCACTCAGGGAAAAATATGATCTGCATATGAAGGTGGAGCGTTATGTATCCGATGAGGCGGGAATCCCTGAAAAGGATACAGAATTTATAAGAGAATAGCACAAAATGCAAGAACAAAAGTATGAAGAATGGAAGGAAGACAGGATGAACCGACCACAAAAGAATACAGCACATTATCATCTCCCGGGGTTATTTGAATTTTATGAGCTGTACAAAGTCTTTTTGCCGCTGTTTTTTGAGCACAGGGACTATTTTTATGACTGGTGCGATATCGGATCCATATATGGAGCTCCGGCTGAGTGTATCTGGGGCGGAGGACGCGTCGGGGGCGGGGAATGCAGCCCCAAGGAAGCTCTGATGCTGTTGCGGGAGTATGGGATTTCTGCCAGGCTGACTTTCAGCAACTCCCTCCTTACGGAAAGACATCTTGCGGACAGGAAGTGCAATGAGCTTTGTGAGCTTTTTGAAAATGAAAAAAGCGGAACGATCCAAAACGGCATTATCGTACATTCGGATATTCTGTTGGAGTATTTGAAAAAAAATCATCCCGGATTTTATTTTGTTTCCTCTACCACGAAAGTCCTGACAGAGTTTCAGGAATTGGTAAATGAGATAGACAGGGAGGATTTTCGATATGTCGTGCCGGATTTCCGTCTGAATAAGGCATTTGATAAGTGGAATACGCTGTCCATGTATCAGAAGAGTAAGGTGGAATTTCTGTGCAATGAATGCTGCTGGTATGGCTGTCAGGACAGAAAGCTGTGTTATGAGGCTGTGAGCCGTAAAAACCTTGGAGAGAGCGCAGAACACCGCTGTGCTGCGCCGGATGCAAAAGGAGGCTATCGCTTTTCAAAAGCAATGGAAAATCCGGGCTTTATCGGGATAGAGGATATTATAAAGGCTTATGTGCCAATGGGATTTTCTGATTTTAAGATTGAGGGAAGAGGGCTTGGCAGTGCGCTGATACTGGAATTTTTACTCTATTACATGACAAAGCCGGAGTATCAGCTTCGCGTCAGGGAAGAGATATATCTGGACAATATGCTGGATTTGTTTTGAGAAGAAAGATTCTGAGGTATGAGCCCCCGAATATGTGCATATACATAAGCGAGAGTTATCTGCACGGACGCAGGACATCTTTATACAGAGTGTCCTTTGGCGGCAAACGGGGGAAAGATGGGGCAGGTCAATGAAATCATAAGGATGGTCAGCAGCAGCCTGTGGGATTTTCCGATGCTGGTTCTTTTGGGAGGGACGCATCTGTACTTTACATTCCGGCTTGGGTTTATCCAGAAAAGGCTGCCGGAGGGGCTGAGACTGAGTATTGCCGGAGAGAAAGGAGAGCGGAGGGAAGGAACATCACTTTCTCCTTATGCGGCTCTTTCGACGGCGCTGGCAGCAACGATCGGAACAGGAAACATCATCGGCATTTCAGCAGCTATTGCGGTAGGAGGGCCGGGAGCGGTATTCTGGTGCTGGGTAAGCGGATTTTTTGGAATGGCGACCTGCTATGCAGAGAGTCTGCTCTCCGCAAAATATCGGTTGAAAAAGGCTGACGGCAGCGCTTATGGCGGGCCGATGTATGTGATGGAAAGGATATTACATAAAAAGTGGCTGGCGTGTATTTTTTCGATTTTTTCGGTGCTGGCTGCGATGTGTGTGGGAAGTGGCGTACAGGCGCATTCGCTGACGGCGGCGGTGGTTTCCCGGATGCCGGTTTCGCCGCATCTGGTAGGAATATGCGCGGCGATGCTGGCGGGAAGTGTGCTTGTGGGCGGCTCCAAAAAGACGGCAAAGGTGTGTACCTGCCTCGTTCCGGTCATGAGTATCTTATATTTGGGAGGGTGCATTTATATTATCGTCAAAAATGCAGTGTGGGTGCCGGAGGCGATCCGGCTGATTGTGGGGTCGGCATTTTCTGCAAGGGCTGCTGCCGGAGGGGCTGCGGGAGCGGCAGTGATGACGGCGATACGGACAGGGATGGCAAAGGGGCTGTTCACAAATGAGGCGGGAATGGGGTCGATGCCGATGACAGCCGCCGCTACGGATATAAAATCG
>UQDA01000046.1 GCA_900539715.1 uncultured Lachnospiraceae bacterium
TTCGGGTTTGCGGCTGGAATATATCGAAAAGAGACGGCGGCGAGCCATGTGGTCATCAATGAGGTGTGCAGCAGCAATTTTTCGGCGCTGGCGGATGAGGATGGAGGATACCCGGATTTTGCGGAGCTGTATAACCCGTCGGAGCGGGAGGTCGTTCTGGACGGCCTGTATCTGTCGGACAGCGAGAAGCATTTGAAAAAAAGCCCGCTGGACAAGGTCCGGATATCGGCGGGCGGAAGGACGGTGATATGGCTGGGCGATTCCGGTTCTGACGGGCTGCATGCGGGCTTTAAGCTTTCAAAGGAAGGGGACAGCCTTTTTTTGAGCGATGGGAACGGAGAGATACTGGACAGCCTCGAGCTGCCGGAGCTGTCTTATGATACGAGCTACGCGCGCAGAAAGGACGGACAGGCAGACTGGTGCAGGATGACGCCGACGCCCGGACTTGCGAATGAGGAAGGGGAGCCGCTGCCGGAACGGAGAGGAGAAGCACCGGTATTTTCGGCAGAGAGCGGCTTTTATGAAGAGGGCTTTGAGCTTGCGATGGAGGCACCAGGCGGGATGGATATCTATTACACGCTGGACGGGAGCGAGCCTTCGGCAGATTCCATTTTATATGAAGGGCCTGTCCGGATAGAGGACGTCAGCGGCAGACCGAACGTTTATGCGGCGAGGACAGACCTTTCCCCGACCAATCCGTATACGCCGGACTTTGCAGTGGATAAGGCGGCAGTCGTGCGTGCTGTCGCATACGACCCCAGGGAGGATACATACAGCAGGATAAGGACCGCCAGCTATTTTGTGGGATTTTCACAGAAAAAGGAGTATGAGGGTCTGGCAGTCCTTTCCCTGACGGCGGACCCGGACGCCCTGTTTGACGCAGACAGGGGGATTTACGGGAACGGGGCAGAAATGGAGCGCTATAAGGAGCTGGGAGGTCTGCAGGGCGGACAGCTTTTGGACAGCTTTACGGATGAAAACGGCAGCCTGCATCACCGCTATATGGCATCGAATGCGTTCCATGAGGGGAAGGAGTGGGAACGGGAGGCTACTATTTCTTTTTTTGACGAGGCTCACACATATCAGTTCACGCAGGACGTCGGGATAAGGATATCGGGACAGTCCACCCGGGGAGCAGTCCAGAAATCCATGAACATCTACGGCAGGGATATTTATGATGAAAATACGGTATTCCCGTATCCGTTTTTTGACGGCATGGAATATTCCAGCATTAAAATCCGAAACGGCGGGAGTGATAACGCCGAAAGCAAGATAATGGACGCGGTGCTGGAATCGCTCGTGACGGACAGGGACGTTTCCACGCAGGCATCCAGGCCGTGCGTCATCTTTTTAAACGGGGAATACTGGGGAGTTTATAATATCCGGGAGCGCTACGGGGAAGAGTACCTGACAAATCATTTCGGCGTCGGGAAAAATAACGTATGGCTGATAGATTCGGGAACGGCGGACATCGGAGGGGAGGAGGCAGCCGATGCTTATGAGGCGATGCTCTCTCTGGGAGAGTATGACCTGACTGTACCTGAAAATTATGCGCTGGCGGAAAGCATGATAGATATGCAGAGCCTGATAGATTTTTACTGTATCAATCACTATATCGACAATATGGACCTGGGATTTGGACAGAATATGGCGCTGTGGCGCACTGTCTGGCAGGAAAACGCTGCAGAGGGAGACGCACGCTGGCGGTGGATGATATTCGATACGGACGGTTCCATGACGGGATGGGATAATAACACGTTTGAAAATTCCGAGCCGTGGGATGCAGAGATGTCATTGATGGATGAGCCGCTGATGCGTTCTCTGATGAAAAATGAAACGTTCCGGAAGAGGTTTGCCCTCTCCTTTATGGATATCGCCAACACCTGCCTTGAGTATGAAAGGGTTCATGGGATTTTGGAGGAGTGGCGCAAAACCTACCGGACGCAGGTGACGCGCAGTCATCAGCGTTTTTTTGCGGAGGACTTTTCCGAGGCGGATTTTGACGGGTATCTGGACGGGATGGACGCATTTTTCAAAAAACGTTTTGACTATATTGTGCCGTGTATGGCGCAGGAGCTGGGACTTTCAGGAACGTTGGAAAAGGTGACGGTTACGGTCGCTTCGCCGGAGGGAGGAAACGTACTGGTGAACACGGCTTCCACGGGGGACAGCCGGACGTGGAGCGGTTTTTATTATACGGATTATCCGCTTACGGTGACGGCGGTGCCGGAGGAAGGATGGGAGTTTGCGGGCTGGAGCGGTGCGGCATCCGGCAGGGAGCTTACACAGGACGTGACAGTCAGGGATGGCGGCGTCCGGCTGCATGCGCGGTTTGTACGCAGCGGATGAAGGATGATCATATAAAAATACGATCGTGCGCACACTTTTTTGCGGAGGATACTTATGAAAAAAATGATAGGTGCGGCGTCGCTCCTGCTGGCGGTCTTTCTGGGCGGCTGCGGGGAGCTGTGGTCGGAACCGGTCGGGACGATGGCGGCGACGGCGGCGGAAAAGGGAGACGGCGCTGCGGAATATGAGATAACGGAAATGGATTTCCGGACGGAGGCTGCTGATGCGGTCCGGATAGAGCTTTCCGGGGAGGAAAACGGGAGCGGGTATGAAAGGACGGAGGAAGGGATACTTATCACGTCCCCGGGGACCTATGTGCTGAGCGGCGTGCTGGAAAAGGGCGGTGTGACAGTGGATGTTTATGAGGATGAGGTAGTACACCTGATTTTGGACGGGGTTCAGATACGGGCGGCTGCAGGACCGGCAATCTATATTGCGGAGGCGGAAAAGGCTGTGATAACGGCAAAGGAAGGAACCTACAATGTGCTCTCGGATTCGGCGCATCGCAGAGAGGGAGCGGATGCCTGTATTTTTTCGGAGGCGGATCTGACGCTGAACGGGAGCGGCAGATTGGCGGTATTTGGTTTTCATGAGCACGGGATCCGGTCGCGTGACGTGGTAAAAACCGTTGGCAGCCCGGTCTATGTGAAAGCCAAAGGAGACGGCATACGGGGAAACAATGGTGTGATACTCTACGGAAGCGATGTGGAGGTAGAGTGTGAGGGAAACGGTATCCGGTCGGAGGACGCCCGGGACATGGTCGTTCTGGAGGGCGGAATCTGCAAGGTCATTGCAGGAAAATATGCGATAAAAGCAGACCGTCATGTGGAGGTAAACGGATGTATGACGGACTTGTATGCCGTGCTCGGGGAAGTGGACTGCAGCGGTACGGTATTGATGGAAACGACGGCGGGAAAGGAATGAAAACGTGAAATACAGGCATGAATACAAATATTACTGCACCGCGCGGGAAATGGCGGAGCTTCTGGCAAGGGCGCGGGGGCTGATGCGTCCGGATCTCCATGCGGGAGCGGACGGGGCGTACCGGGTGAGGAGCCTTTATTTCGATACGCCGGAGGACGCCTGCTATTTTGAAACAGAAGACGGTGTGGATGTGCGGGATAAGTACCGTATCAGGATATATGATGGAAGCGCGGAGCGGATATCTTTGGAACGAAAAAGCAAGAAAAACGGCATGACCCTAAAGAGTGCATGCCGTATCGAAGAAGGGCTGTGCCGGAGGCTGATGACGGGACAGGGACTGTTTTCAGAAGGCGTTTTTGGGGATGGGATGTATGCCGACAGGGAAGGTGAAGGCGTCTCTGCCGAAAAGATGCGGCGGTCGGAGCTTTTGAGGGGAATGCGGGAGCGGTGTATGCGCCCGGCGGTGATAGTGGAATATCTGCGCTATCCCTTCGTGGAACGGAATGGAAACGTGCGGGTTACATTTGATATGCAGATCACATCATCCTGTGATTTTAACGGATTTTTAGAGGAAAGGCTCGGAGGCAGGCCGATCCTTCCAATGGGCGGCGGCATTCTTGAGGTGAAATGGGATTCTTTTGTCCCGGAATATATAAAAGAAGGGCTGCAGATGGGTTCTTTGCAGCGCATCAGCTTTTCAAAATACTGCCTGTGCAGAAAATACAATGTATACGGAGGGATAAGGGCATGAATTTTGCGGATATTTTTAAACAGTCGTTTTTGCAGGGCTATGCGTCGTCTTCGCTGACCGTGACGTCGGTGGTGAGCTGTATGGTCGTGGTGACGCTCGTTTCGGGGTATATTTTTATGGTATACCGTCTGATTTCAAGGGATTCATTTTATAATCTGAATTTTAACATCGCGCTTCCGGCTATTGCGGTCATCACGGCGGCGATCATCCTGACGATTCAGGCGAGCATCGTTATCTCGCTGGGAATGGTCGGCGCATTGTCCATCGTCCGTTTCAGGACGGCGGTCAAGGACCCGATGGACCTGGTGTTTCTGTTCTGGGCGATAAGCGCGGGCATCATCTGCGGTGCGGGGCTTTCCATGATAGCCGTGATAGCGTCCGTGGTGGTGACGGTGATAGTGGTGGCTGCGAACAGGCTGCCGCGGATGCACGCTTCCCAAATCCTTCTTGTAAGCTGCGATACGTGCGAAAATGAACGGGCGGTCATGGAGGAGATAGAAAAGAGCTGTTCCTTATACAAGGTAAAATCCCGGAATATGGCGTCCGACCGTCTGGATATGGCGGTCGAAGTGCGGATAAAGGATGCAGAGGGATTTATGCTGCGTCTGGTTAAGCTGCCGCATGTGACCAACGCATCGCTGGTGGACCATGACGGGGAAGTGACGTTTTAAAGACAAAAAGGAGAGGGTCATGCCCTCTCTTTTTGCTGCAGTATCTTCATATAGACAAGCCCGGTAATGTCTGCGATGACCCAGCCGATGGGGATGGCGAGCCAGATGCCGATTTCCCGTAAAAAAGTGGCGGACAGCGCATAGGCGAGCACAACGCGCAGACCGAGGGAGATGACTGTGAGGATAACGGACATTTCGGCGCGTCTTACAGCGCGGTAATAGCCGTAGAGCAAAAACAGACAGCCTATCCCGCAGTAGAAAGCCCCTTCGATACGCAGATACTGCACGCCGGAGGCGATGACGGCGGTTTCCTTCGGACTGATGAAAAGCTGCATGAGCGGCTCCGCAAAAAGAAACACGACGGCGGAAATGACGATACAGAAGCAGAAGCTGATAAGAAACGACTGTTTTGTGCCGCGCCGGATGCGGTCCCGGTCCCCGGCGCCGTAATTCTGGGCGACGAAGGTGGAGTAGGCGTTTCCAAAATCCTGCACCGGAAGATAGGCGAAGGTATCTATCTTAACAGCGGCGGCAAAGGCTGCCATGACCGTCGGGCCGAAGCTGTTGACGAGCCCCTGAACGAGAAGGATGCCGAAATTCATGACGGACTGCTGCAGGCAGGTGAGGAAGGAAAGATTCCCGAGCTCTTTTAAGATTCCCCTGCTGAAAGCGGTTTTTTTCAGAGAAGGGAAAAATTCTGGGCAGCGCAGCCTTACATAGAGCAGGATGCCGACGCCGGAAACATATTGGGCGATGACGGTGGCATATGCCGCGCCCCGGATGCCGAGAGGAAGATACGCCACAAACAGGATGTCCAGCGCGATGTTCAAAAGGGCGGACACGGCGAGGAAGACGAGCGGGACCGTAGAGTTTCCGAGGGAGCGCAGAAGGCAGGAAAAAAAGTTGTACAGGGAGGTGGCGATGATACCGGCAAAAATGACTGCAAGGTACTGCCGCATCCCGTCCCAGACTTCCGCAGGAACGCGCAGAAATGAAAGTATCGGGTCGAGCAGGAGGAATATCGCGATATTTAAAAGAACGGTCACGGACAGGATGAGGCAAAAGGCGTGGCAGATGGAGGATTTGAGAGCGTCTTTGTCGCCTTTTCCCTGGTAGATGGAAAAAAGCGCGCCGGAGCCCATGCTCAGCCCCAGAAAAATCGACGTCAGAAAGGTCATGAGCGTATAGGAGCTGCCGACGGCCGCCAGCGCATTGCCGCCCAGCACGCGCCCGACCACGAGGGTGTCCGCCACATTGTAAAACTGCTGTAAAAGATTGCCCGCCATCATCGGCAGGGAAAATAAAAGAAGGGAGCGGGAGATGCTCCCCTTTGTGAGGTCATGGTACATATGAGAAGCCTCCTGAAATTTGTTCCGTTTATTACTATATCGGATTTTGTGGGAAAAGGCAATTTGGATATGCGAAAGCAGGTATACAAGCGCAAAAAAGTGGTGTAAGATTATATTGTAGCACAGTTAAAAGTTGATACAGAAGGGGAATGTGAATGCAGAGTGAACTCAGCAAAACGATCGATGTGGCTGATGTAAAAGCTCAGTATGACGCGCAGTGCAAAAGAGTATTATCGCAGAGGGAGATACTCGCACGGATACTAAAGGAGGTTGCGGAAGAATTCAGAGGGATGGAGCTGGAGGAGGTCGCAGCGTGTATCGAAGGGGAACCGGAAATTTCATCGGTGAAGGCAGAGCCGGGCAAAACGAATCCGGTCATCACGGGGATTTCCACAGAAAGTACGGTGTCGGGGGAGGGGAGTATTTATTACGATATCCGTTTTTGTGCCAGCGTTCCGGGGAATGGAGAGAGGATACGGCTTATCATAAACGTGGAGGCGCAGAAGGATTATTATCCGGGCTATCAGATACCGACGAGAGGAGTGTTTTATTGTGCCAGAATGATTTCGTCACAGATGGGGACGGAATTTGTCAATGCGGAATATGACGATATCAAGAAGGTGTATTCCATCTGGATATGTATGAATGTTCCGGGAAAAATCGGAAATGCCATCGCGGAATACAGGATGGAAAAACGGGACATCATCCCGGGCTTCCCGGATATAAAGAGCGCATATGATAAGCTTTCCGTTATTGTGATAGGCCTGTGCGACAGAGAGAAATCCCCGAATGAGCTGACGGGAATGCTGAACGTATTGCTGTCACCGGATATTGCGGCACAGGATAAGAAAAAACAGCTGGCGGAAAAGTATGATATGAAAATGGAAGACGGATTAGGGAAGGAGGTAGACCTTATGTGCAATCTGTCAGGATATGTTGAAAAGAAAGCGATAGAGCGCGGAATCGAGCAGGGGCTGGAACGTGGTATTGAGCAGGGAATCGAGCAGGGAATCGAGCAGGGGCTGGAGGCACTGGTACAGACGCTGAAACCCATTTATGATTTTGAAAAATTGTATGAGGCGGTCGTGAAAAATCCCGTTTATGCACATGTGACGAGAGAAGAGATACGTCGGCTGTACGAGAAGTGAGACGGTTCGTCTCGCTGGGGACGGGCGCTGTCAGGCAATGTTTGTCTTTTGCGCGGTTGCGTATAAAAAAGGAGGGCCGGCAGGATGTTTCCTGCCGGCTGATATGAAAAAGAAGTATTTTAAAAAAGATTGTTGTCTTTTTATGATTTTATGATACAGGATAGTTGTGACGATAATCTGTCAGGAAAATGAAAAGTTTGTGAACGGTTTGTGTAGAAAATTTGATGACACAGGAATGGAGGAAGCTATGAGGATAGGAATGGGATATGACGTGCATAGATTGACAGAGGGGCGCAGGCTCATTATGGGCGGCGTGGAAATCCCTTATGAAAAGGGGCTTTTGGGGCATTCGGATGCGGACGTTTTAGTGCATGCGGTCATGGATGCGCTTCTGGGCGCGGCGGCGCTGGGAGACATCGGCAAGCATTTTCCGGATACAGACCCCGCCTATAAAGGC
The DNA here is from genome assembly GCA_900539715.1 of uncultured Lachnospiraceae bacterium. Taxonomy (GTDB): domain Bacteria; phylum Bacillota; class Clostridia; order Lachnospirales; family Lachnospiraceae; genus Gallintestinimicrobium. The sequence goes on from UQDA01000046.1 coordinate 7,650, forward strand.
ATCAGCAGCATCGCACTTTTAAAAAAGGTGGGAGAGCTTCTGGAGGAAAAGTGTTTTCTGATAGAAAACATCGATGCGACCATCATTGCACAGGCTCCGAAAATGCGCCCCCATATCGACCGGATGCGTCAGAATATGGCGGATGCGCTGGGAATCGACATTTCCCAGATAAATGTGAAAGCAACGACAGAGGAAGGGCTCGGCTTTACAGGAACGGGCGAGGGGATTTCTTCACAGGCAATATGCCTTTTGAACAGTCCGATGGGGCTGTATGACCAAAATGTGTCCGGCACATCCTGCGAGGGCTGTCAGGGCTGCAGCAAAGCTTAAAAGGAGGAACTTAAAACAACCAAAATCATTGTTAATAGTGATTAAATGTGTTAAATATGCTCATGGAGGATATTGTTATGAACACATCTAATATCACTAATTACAAACCAAAAGATTTTGCTGAATTATTGGGTGTCTCAGTCAAAACGTTACAACGTTGGGATAGAGAGGGGATTCTGAAAGCAAATCGGACTCCGACTGATAGGCGTTATTATACTTATGACCAATATCTTCAATTTAAGGGCATAAATACTGAAAATGATAATCGTCAGATTGTTATTTATGCCAGAGTATCTACAAGAAACCAAAAAGATGATTTACAAAACCAAATAACTTTTTTACGTCAGTTTTGCAATGCTAAAGGTATCATTGTAGATCAATGTATTGAAGATTATGGAAGTGGGCTTAACTACAATCGTAAAAAGTGGAATCAATTATTAGATGAAGTAATGGAACAAAAAATCAAAACTATCATAGTTACACATAAAGATAGATTTGTCAGATTTGGCTATGATTGGTTTGAAAAATTTTGTATGAAGTTTAATACAACCATAGTGGTAGTGAATAATGAAGAGCTATCACTGCAAGAAGAACTTGTACAGGATATTGTATCTATACTTCACGCTTTTTCTTGTAGATTGTACGGCCTTCGTAAGTATAAAAAACAAATAGAAGGGGATGAGGAAATTGCTAAAGAGCTTCAAAACGGAAATAAATCCGTCAGAGGAACAGAAAGTCAGGATCAACAAGACCATTGGCACTTGTAGATATGTTTACAACTTCTATCTCGGTCACAGCAAAGCTTTGTACGATAAAGGTGAAAAGTTTATGACCGGCAAGAGTTTTAGCGTATGGCTCAATAATGAGTACATTCCTGATAATCCTGAAAAAGTATGGATTAAAGAAGCGTATTCAAAAGCTGTAAAAAAATCTATTGAAGATGGATGTACTGCATTTACAAGATTTTTTAAACATCAAAGTGCTTTTCCTGATTTCAAAAAGAAAGGTAAATCTGATGTAAAAATGTATTTCGTAAAGAATAATCCTAAAGATTGTAGATGCGAGAGACATAGGTTGAACATACCCACTTTAGGTTGGGTACGCATTAAAGAAAAAGGCTATATACCAACAACTAAAGACGGATGGAAAATCAAAAGCGGTACAGTATCCATCAAAGCAGGCAAATATTATGTGTCAGTTCTTGTGGAAATTCCCGACACAAAGATTGCTGATAATAGCAATGATGGTATAGGAATTGACCTGGGTTTGAAAGACCTGGCGATTGTTTCTAATGGTAAAACTTATAAAAATATCAATAAGTCAGCAAGAGTTAAAAAATTGGAAAAGAAATTGCGCAGAGAACAAAGATACCTTTCACGCAAGTATGAAAATTTAAAGAAAGGGGAGTCTACTCAAAAGAATATACAAAAGCAAAAGCTCAAAGTGCAAAGGCTTCATCATAAAATAGATAATATCCGTACTGATTATATCAATAAATCAATAGCCGAGATAGTGAAAACCAAGCCATCTTATATAACGATTGAAGATTTGAATGTATCTGGAATGATGAAGAACAGACATCTATCAAAAGCCGTTGCATCACAAAAGTTCTATGAATTCAGAACCAAGCTTAAAGCGAAGTGTGATGAAAATGGTATTGAATTAAGAGTCGTAGACAGATGGTATCCATCATCAAAAATATGTCATTGTTGCGGTGCTATCAAGAAAGATTTGAAGCTTTCAGATAGAATATACCGTTGTGATTGTGGCTATATCGAGGATAGGGATTTCAATGCTGCTCTTAATCTAAGAGATGCTGTAACTTACGAAGTTGCATAATGAAAGCAAACGTAAGTATGTACTGCGGGCTATCGCAGGAATTTACGACTGTGGAGTGTACAAGAACCTGTGAGTAGCGTATTGTTTATAATCGCCAAAGCATACACATTGAAGCAGTAAGAAGTATCCGCAAGGACTTCAATTTCTCGATGTGTTTGAGTATATTTCAACACATTTTGAGTGGCAGACTGATATGCTGAATCAGAACGGATTTGACCTTTGGGCGGACGGATATGATAAGAGCGTCGGACTTTCGGAAGAGGCGCAGGCTTATCCGTTTGCCGGATATAAAAATTTATTGAATGAAATTTATAACAGGATACTGTCCCGGTCGGAAAAGGAGGTGCTGGACATCGGTTTCGGCACAGGAACGCTGACATGCAGGCTCTATGAACAGGGCTGCAGGATATATGGACAGGATTTTTCGGAAAAAATGATAGGGTTGGCACAGAAAAAGATGCCGGAAGCAAGGCTGTATCAGGGAGATTTTTCAAAGGGGCTGACAGAGGAGCTGAGAAAGCAGCGGTATGACGCTGTCATCGCAACTTATTCCCTCCATCATCTGACAGTTGCCGAAAAGGTGCATTTCCTGAAAGACCTGCTTCCTTTGCTGAAGGAAGGCGGCCATATCTATATCGGGGACGTGGCGTTCCAGACCCGTGCAGAGCTGGAACAATGCCGCAGCAATGCCGGAGAGGAATGGGATGAGGACGAGATATATTTCGTGTTCGAGGAGCTGGAACAGGAGCTGCCCGGATTGAAATTTGAGCGGATTTCAGACTGCGCGGGGGTGCTGGAACTATGAAGATACGATGCGTGTGGGAACATCATGGGAACGATACGCTGCTGTATTCCGATAATTTTGTCGGAGCTTTTACAAGAGGAGCTTCCAGAGAGGAGGCGCTGGAAAAGATGCCTTCTGAAATCAGGTCTTATCTGAGATGGAAGAACGCTGAAATCCCGACAGCGCTGGAAACAGAGCTGGTACAGGAAAAAGAGTCGGATCTGGAGATTTCGGATGCGGATTCAGACGTCCTTTTTGAAGAGGAACGCAGAAGCCTGAGTGTGCAGGAATATCAGGAGCTAAAGGAGCTGGTGCTGAGGTCGGCGCGTGATTTCGAGAGGCTTTATCAGGCGATACCCGATAAAGAGAAAAGCTCTCTGCCGGTCAGAAAGACTTTTTACGGACAGGTCCCGCGGACAGCCTCGGAAATGTATGAGCATACCAAAAATGTGAATCAATACTATTTTGATGAGATAGGCGTTCCTGCGGACAATGAAGGGACGATATTGGAATGCAGGAGACGCGGATTTGAACAGCTGGAAAGTCAGGTGGATTTTTTGGACAACAGGGTGTTTGACGGAAGCTATGGTGAGAGCTGGACTCTGCGGAAAGTTTTAAGGCGCTTTATCTGGCACGACAGGATACACGGAAAGGCGATGTACCGGATGGCGGTCAAAACATTCGGCACAGATGCCGTGCCGGATATCTTTTGTTTTGATACGCTCAGCGGATAAGGGACATATGTCCTTTCCGTTCGATGAAACGGTGCAGACGCTTGTTTATGGAGCGGCAGATGAAAATGGACAGATTGGACCGTATCTGACGAAAGATTCGGAAAGGGATGAACTTCTTACAGAGCTGCTCGTGCCGGAAATCCGAAACGGCTATTATCTGCTGGTCGACTGGCAGGCGGAACCCGGAATGGCGGCAGGAGCGGATATCCTGCATAGAGGCAGCTTTAATTTTACGTTGGGATTGTACGATACCGATACGGATACATTGTATTTTTGCAAGCTGGATACATAGGAAAATGGTATTGAGAAGGAAATAGAAGTGGATATCAGGCAGTATCAGAGGTCAGATTGCGAAGAACCTGCAGAATTTATGTGATGGTAAAGGAACGATAAATAGGGATGCTTCTTGTCCGAAGGGCAAGAAGATGGGCGGTGAAAGAACGATAAAAATTAGAATTTATCAGAAAATGAGGAATAGTTGAAATGGAGGCGCTATAATAACATGAAGATTGAAGGGAACCAGAAAGAACTGGATGCAATGGTAGAATTTCATAAGGGAAACCGTGTCGAGGGGCTGAGACTGCAAGAAGAATTTGCAGCGGAATTTCGTAAGGAGTATAAAGACAAAGATCACTGTCCTTGCCTGAAAGCCTGTCGTTATCACGGAAACTGTAAGGAATGTGTAGCAATCCACAGAGCGCATCAGGAACATGTTCCTAATTGTATGCGACCATTGATTAATAAAAAATTGAAATTGATGTCAGAATTAACAGAGCATACCTTGGCAAATGAAATAGAAGCTCCACATGAGATTTTAAGAA
>UQDA01000047.1 GCA_900539715.1 uncultured Lachnospiraceae bacterium
TTCGGAAAAACATACAGGTGCACAGCCAAGCAGGATGATGAAAAATAAATAGTTAGATAAATATCGTATTTATGTTTGACAAATATAAAACATAAATGTATTATAAAAATATAATTAGATACAAATCTAATATAAATAAGATTTGATTAGCTGTAAATCTAACTTGTAGAAGAAGGGGGAGCCCTATGTACAAAAAGTTTTTTCTGAACAAAGATTTTATGAAGCTGACGGCGGCGAATGTTATCAATGCGTTCGGGGACAGCGTGGACGGGGTGGCGTTTACATGGCTGACCTATGAAATCAGTCAGAGTGCGGCATTGAGCGCAGTCGTAGCGGCGCTCAACATTCTGCCGACGGCGCTGTTTCAGCCGATTGCAGGTCCGATTGCAGAACGCTGCCGGAAAAGGCGGCTAATGATACAAGCGGATGTGCTGCGCGGGTGCATGGTCGGGGGCGTGCTGGCGTTGTTTTTGACGGGCGGATTAAAGCCGTGGATGCTGCTTTTGACGACGTTTTTGATGAATACTGTGGAAGCAATGCGGATTCCGTGCGGAACGGCATTGATACCGCAGCTTTTGGAAAAAGAGGAGTATGACAGTTGCCTGAGCCTGTCCCGGACGCTGTCGATGGCTGCGGATATGGCCGGCATGGCGCTGGGCGGCGTGCTGACGGCTGTGTGGATAGCAGGAGCATTCTGGATAGATATGGCGACGTTTCTGGTGTCTGCCGTTTTGCTCTGGTGTATCCGCCATGAGGAGTTTATCAAAGAGCGGAAAAAAGCGGATAATCTTTATCGGAAGCTGTCGGAGTACAGGGCGGAAATGAAGGGCGGTATTTCTTATCTGAAAAAGAACGACCTGTTTTTGCTACTGGTCGCAGCAGCGCTTTTGTTCAATATGGTCGGAGGGATGGTCGGAGCGCTTGAGGCCCCATATGCGGCACGGGTGTTTGGCGGCGCAGGAGAAGTGATTTCGATGATGGGTATCGCCCAGACGCTCGGGATGACAGCAGGAATGCTTTTGTATCCGAAGATGTCGGAGAAGCTCGGCGGACAAAAGATAATACTGATTGCCTATGCAGGGGAAGGGATTTATGTGATACTTCTTCTGGCTGTTTCGGGTTTTGGAGCAGGAAGATATATAGGTCTGCTTGCCGCGTCGGCTGCGATGGGAGTCTGTACCGGGCTGATAGGCAACCTGTTCAATGTTTTGTTTGTAAAAGCGGTGGATAAAGATTATATGGCGCGGGCAACGGGATTTTTTAATTCGGCTGTAACTGCGGCATCGCCGGCAATATCCTTTTTGGTGGCGGCGCTTGTGGAGTGCACAGGCGTGGAAGGGATGTTTGTGTCAGCGGCGGTCGGGGCATCAGCGTGTGTCATCCTGTTTTCCAGATGGAAGACGGCGAGACTCCTGACAGCAGGATATGAGGAGATGGGCAGAGATTAAGAGGATGGGAGGAAGTTAGAAATGAAGCTTTTAAAACCGGATATATATGAGGAGGCTGTAGGGCTTCTGGTCGAATATAACAGCGCAGAGGATAGAAATTATGAGGCTTTGCGGAAAGGGCTGCTTCGGCGCAGCCGGTCGGAGAAGGCTGCGCGCATGCTGGAAGCCTGCGAGGAGATAAGGAGAGAAATCAGTAAGCAGGAAGATTTAGAGGACGGTCTGTTCGCATTTCCTGTAAATGATACGTTTCAGCTCGGGCAGCTTTTGTGGCTGTGTTATCACAGGCCGGGAAGCGGAAAGAAACCGTCGGAATATCTGATATCGGATTTTATGAAGGATGAGGGATGCAGCTTTGTAAAGATAGCGCTGGGGATGGAGACGCCTGAACAGATAGAAAGGCAGAAGCTGCAGGAGGAGCTTTTTGCAGCGGAGCTTTCAGAAACGGTTAAATATCGGATTTTGGAAGTATGGCTGAATCCGTATCCGGCGTTGGAGAGGCTGTGCAGCATGGTGGAAAGGACGGCAGAGCTGCTCGGGCCGTATCTTGAAAAGCACAGGCAGATGTTTGGTTATGCAGAGAGCTTTCTGCAGCAGCCGGGGGCGGCAGAAAGCCTGCAGAAAAGGCTGGAGGTGGAACTTGATGAGGACAGGGTGGAGATACTGCCGCTTTTGACCGGAATGAACGGGGGATGGGACAGCGAGTATGAGCTCGATGAAGCTACGGGCAGCGATGCCGGAAAAAATGAAAAGAGCCGCCGGGAGGTGTTTGGCGCAGGGCTTCTTTTTTTTGTGATGGATTGTCTTGAGGGCAGCAGGACAGAGGATGTGGAAGAGCTGGCGGCGCGGCTCAAGTGTTTTACGGACGAGACAAAGCTGAAGATACTGTTTTTGCTGGCGGAAAAGGACTGCTATCAGGCAGAGATAGCCAGACAGCTTGGGCTGACTCCGGCAACCATATCCCATCATCTGGATATGCTGCGGAACAATGGGATAGTCAAGACCGTGATGCGTGACAACCGTTTCTTTTATCAGCTGCAGCGTGACCGGGTTTCCATGATAGCGCGGGTGTTGGATAAGAGGCTGGGAAGGGGAGAGGAGAGTCCGATATAACCTGTCCGGAAAGCCATAAAAAGGTCAGTATTTTCCACTTCCTGAGAGAAATTTTTTGGTATACTGTGGATGGAGGAGATGTCGGGATAAATGGCGTTGTATCTCTTGATATCATAGACCGGAATGGGAGGATAGTAATATGGTATTTACACCGAAAAAACTGGATTTTGAGCTGAGCCCGTACACAGGGCTGACGCGGGAAAGCTGGGTCGAGGCCGGAAAATATCTTCTGGAGGGGATTTTTGAAAACATCGCATCGTTTGACGATCCGGTTGTGATGCCGCGGAAAGAAACGGCGGTAACGTACCCGCACAGCGCGGATGCGGTATGGGAATTTAAGGCGGAATATTTTGAAGGGCTGACGCGGACGCTGTTCATCGCCGCACCGCTGATACATGACGACCCGGAGCTTACAGTTGCCGGGTACAGGCTGCGGGATTATTATAAGTCGCATATCCTGCGTTCCTGTATACCGGGCGACCCGCAGTCAGTGGGAAGCTATGAGGAGCTGCAGGAGATGACGGGCGACCCGCTGCGTTCGTTCCAGCAGACGGTAGAGACGTGCGCGCTGGTAATATGCCTGTGGGTCTGCAAAGAGCAAATATGGGATACCTACACAAAAGAGGAAAAGGATATCATTGCGGGATTTCTGACCGGATATGCGCACGGTAATACGGTGCCTCAGAACTGGCGGCTGTTCAATATGCTGGATATGGCATTTTTACATATGGAAGGGTATCCGGTGGACGAGGAGATGATGCTGGAGCACGCCAAATCGGTTCTGGATTATTATGCGGGCGGCGGCTGGTATCGTGACGGACATTGCTTTGATTATTATTCCTGCTGGGCGTTTAACGTGTATGCGCCGATATGGAACCTGTGGTACGGCTATGAGCATATGCCCTATATCGCACAGAAGTTTGAAGATAATTCCAATGAGCTGATGGATACCTATGCGGAGTTTTTTGACCGGGACGGCTTTACGAATATGTGGGGGCGCAGCAACATTTACCGGAATGCGGCGACCAGCGCTTTTGACGGGAATCTGTTTTTGAAACACAGCAAGGCGGACCCGGGGCTTGCAAGGCGGATTTCCTCGGGCTCTTTGATGCAGTTTCTGACGAGGGAGGATTTCCGGTTCAAGGGTGTGCCGACGCTGGGATTTTACGGGCAGTTCATGCCGCTCGTACAGGGGTATTCCTGCGCTGAATCCCCGTTTTGGCTGGGAAAGGCATTTTTGTGCCTGCACCTTCCTGCGGAGCATCCGTTCTGGACGGCAAAGGAAAATAACGGCGTGTGGGAGAAGCTTTCCGGAAAGGAAACAAATGTGACCTGTCTGGATGGCCCGGCGCTTTGCGTATCGAACCATCAGGCGAACGGAGAGACGATACTGCGGAGCGGAAAGATAGTTAAAGGGAAAAACGATATTCACGGCATGTGGAATTATTCCAAGCTGTGCTTCAACACAAAATATCCGTGGGAGTCAGCCCCTGTTCTGGAAGATGCTTCCATGGCAAAGGGCGAAGTAGAGGCACAGCAGTATGTACTGCGCGACCTGACCCGCGCGGACGGCGCAGAGGATATTTTGGAACGGGCAAATGTGACTCTGTGGCATGGTCAAAAGGAAGGCGTATTGTATCGGCGTCAGTTTTTTAACTATGAAACAGGAAAAGAATGTCACTGGATGAACGCGCTGGACCTGGCGGATTTCCCGGTCCCTTATGGAATGATGCGCGCGGACAGGCTGCGGCTGTACGGGCATCCCGTTTCCCTGACTCTGGGGGCTTACGGTTTTCCGGATAACGGTACGGAGGTAATCTGCTTAGAGGAGCAGGGCGCAAAGGCGGTCGTGCTGAAAGGGCGGGATTTTTGCGGAAGGGAAAAGCAGCTCGCAATGACAGTCTACGATGGCTGGGATGAGCTTGCATGGACCTGCAGCGAAGGGACGAATCCGGATTCCGCAAAGTCTATCGTACTTTATGCGAAGACCGCTCGGCGCAGGCAATATCATTTCGGGCCGTATGCGCTGATATCCCAGGTCATTACGAAGGAAAGCCTGGAGGACTTTACGGCAGAGGAGCTGTTCCCTGTGAAAAAAATAACGTATACTGATCCGGAGGGACAGGGAAGCTACGGACCGTTTACGATAGAATTAAAAGACGGTACGGTGCGGACAGTGGATTTTTCAGGAATGGAAGGCAGAATGGAGCTGTAAAAGAGGTGACGGCATGAAACAGATAGAAATAACATCAGAACGGCTGACAAAAGGAACGGAGCTGCTGGAAAAAACCGGAGCGGGCGCAAGTCTGCTCCTTCCTGCGGACGGGGGAGGTATCCTGCTGCCGGAATGCATACAGTCCGGGGAGCGTTACCTGACCTTTTTTCTGACAGTGCAGGAAGAGCACAGCATGGCGTTTAACTGGAATTTTTACAGGAAGGGAGAGACAGAACCGGCATTTACCGCGCGGTTTGGGATATTGGGCGGCGTGCGCTCCAGGATATGTCTGGACCTTGGCTGGACGGACGCTCATGCGCTGTTTCCTGAGGCGAGCGCAGGGCAGCAGAAGGTCGTCTGCCACGGCTGCAGGGTAGACAGGTCTGAAATCGAACGGGTGGAGCTTGTGGGGCTCCCGTGCTTCCATGAGGTGCATGCGTTTTTTGAAGAGCTGGAATTGACGGAGCAGTATCCTGACGGATTTTTGACGGATGAGAAGAAGCGTGTGGACAGTCTGGGACAGAACTGCCTCAGGCAATGGGAAGGAAAGACAAAAGACGAGGATGAGTTAAAGAGCAGGCTGAACGCTTCGCTGGAAGCTTCTCTGGCAGGATATCCTTTTGAAGCATGGGACAGATACGGCGGATGGAAGGAGAAAAAGCTGGCGGAAGGGACGGGATTTTTTTCTTCCGTGAAAAAGGACGGCAGGTGGTGGTTGGCCGACCCGGACGGGTATGCGTTTTTTTCGCTGGGGCCGGACTGCGTGAACGTCAATGGAGACTGTCGTGTAGACGGGGTGGAAAAATGGCTGGAATGGCTGCCAGAGGAAGACGACCCGGAATACGGAAGCTGCTATCGGCACAATAAAAACTGGCCGCCCAGCGACAGGGCGCGGAGAGACTGCACGCTGTTTTCCTTCGGACAGGCAAATTTATACCGGGCATTCGGAAAGGACTGGTATGAAAAATGGCAGAGGATGACGGCGGGAGAGCTGAAGCGATGCGGCTTTAACACGCTCGGGAACTGGAGCGACCAGGAGCTGTTCGGAACGCAGGAAATTCCGTATGTAACAAGCCTTGCGGAGTTTCCCGGAACGGAAAAAATGATATTCAGGGATTTTCCTGATGTATTTTCAGAAGAATACGCACAAAATGCGGAACGTTGTGCACAGTCGCTGCGCATGCGCAGCAGCGACCCGTGGATGATAGGATATTTTCTGAGAAACGAGCCTTCATGGGCGTTTGTTGATAATCTGGTACTGGCAGACGAAGTGCTGCACAATCCGGAGCAGACAGCATGCAGGAGGGAGCTGATCACATTTTTACAGGAAAAGTATAGAGCTTGCGACGCGCTGAATGCTGCATGGGGAACTGATCTGGATGGCTGGGATGCATTGAGGCGTCCTATGGAAAAGATGTCGGAACATTTTCCGGGCGCGAGGGAAGATTTAAGGGAGTTTTCCAGACGAATGCTCCGGGCTTATGTGGAAATTCCGTCCAACGCATGCAGAAGAGCAGATCCCAATCATATGATTTTGGGAATGCGCTGGGCGTGGATTTCAGACCCGGATCTTGTGACCGGCTGGGAGAATTTTGATGTCTTTTCGATTAACTGTTATGCGGAGAACCCGACGGAGGCAATAGACAATATTGTGAAGCTGGGCGTAGATCTTCCGGTGATGATAGGCGAGTTTCATTTCGGGGCGCTGGATGCAGGGCCGACAGCTACGGGACTGGAAGGCGTTCTGACGCAGAAGGACAGGGGGATAGCTTATCGCTTTTACTGCGAACAGGCTGCAGTGCATCCAAACGGCGTGGGCTGTCACTGGTTCCAGTGCTATGACCAGTTTATGCTGGGCCGTTTTGATGGTGAAAACTATAATATCGGGATATTTGACATTTGTTTACAGCCATATCCTGAAATGATAAAGAGCGTAACGGAATGCAGCCGGAATATTTATGAAGTGGCGGCTGGGAACAGAGAGCCGTTTTCGCACAGAGCGCGGTTTATTCCGATGATAGCATATTAAAAAAGTGTGTGCATAAAAAACTCCTTTCGGAGCGGCAGTTCAAAATGCCGTTTTTGAAAGGAGTTTTTTCATTATCTGATATAGAAATGTTTTATGGCGTTTTTTAGAATTTTTTCCATGTATCCGGTACGAACAGCAAAAGCAGGGGGAACAGCTCAAGGCGTCCCGCCAGCATATCAAAGGTCAGCACCAGCTTGGAAAAATTGGAAAATACGGAAAAGTTCCCGGTAGGTCCTACCAGCTCGAGTCCGGGACCAATGTTGTTTAGCGTGGCGGTCACAGCTGTAAAGTTTGTCGCAAGATCCAGATTGTCAAAGGCAATCAGTAAAATGGAAAATGCAAACACAAGGATATAAATACCCATGAAAACATTGGTGGAACGGACGACCTCATGCTCTACTGCTTTTCCGTCAATTTTTATTTTGCGGACACTTCTGGGGTGAAGAAGCTGTATCAGTTCTTTTTTGGCGGCTTTCAGCAGGATAAGAAATCTGGATACCTTGATTCCGCCGCCTGTACTGCCTGCGCATGCCCCGACGAACATCAGCATGACCAGAATGGTGCGGGAAACCTGCGGCCAGAGGTTAAAGTTTGTCGTAGCATATCCCGTTGTGGTGATAATGGACGCCACCTGAAAGGAAGCCTGCTGCAGTGCCTGGCCGATATTGTCGAACATTCCGCGTACATTCCAGGTGATGATGAGGATTGCGGTAAAGATTATCAGGAAATATGCGCGCACCTCTTCACTGACGGAAGCCTGCTTGAATTTACGAAGCAGGAACAGGAAATATACGTTAAAGTTTACGCCGAACAAAATCATAAATATCGTGATGATGACCTGATTGTAGGTGGAATATCCGGCGATGCTGTCATTGCGTATACCAAAGCCTCCGGTGCCGGCTGTACCGAAGGCTGTTGTAAGCGCATCGAAGAGAGGCATTTTTCCAATCAGCAGCAGGATTATCTCTGTGATAGTCATGACGATATAAATCAGGTAAAGTATTTTTGCCGTGGATTTTACCTTCGGGACAAGACGGCTGACAGAAGGTCCCGGGCTTTCTGCTTTCATGAGGTTCATATGGCTGCCTCCTGCCAGGGGGATGAGGGTAAGCAGAAAGACAAGTACGCCCATACCGCCGATCCAGTGGGTAAAGCTGCGCCAGAACAGCAGGCATTTGGGCAAAACCTCAACGTCGGTAAGGATGCTGGCTCCCGTTGTAGTAAAACCGGATACGACTTCAAATAAAGCGTCGATGGGATTGGGAATCCATCCTGAAATGACGAACGGTATCGCACCGAAGCAGCTCATGACGATCCAGGACAGCGCAGTGGTCGCAAAGCCCTCTTTCAGATAAAAAACGCGTCTCTGCGGTTTTTTGCGGATCAGGGGAAGTCCGATAAGAAGGCACAGGAGGATAGTTGCAAAGATAGACCATCCATCCTTTTCCCCGTAAATGACTGCCACGATGCAGGAGGGGAACATAAATGCCGCCTCCAGATTGAGTATCCAGCCGATGATATAAAAAATGATAGAATAGTTCATCCCGGCGCCCCCTTATCTTTTCAGGATATCCCGGATGTCGCCGAGACCCTTCTGGGTCGTTACGATGATTACGGTATCGCCTACCTGGATCGTATCCTGTCCCCGGGGAATCCAGGTCTTTCCGCCGCGGTTGATGCTGCCGATAAGCAGGTTGGATTTCAGCGTCAGGTCGGAGAGGGGGATGTCCGTAACGTCGGATGTTTCATGGATGGCAAATTCCAGCGCCTCGGCGCGGTTGTCCAAAATCTGATACAGCGTTTCCACGTTGCTTCCGATGGAGTTGGACATGGCGCGGACGTACTGCAGGATATAATCGGCGGTCAGATGCTTCGGATAGATGACACTGCCGATATCCAGGTTGTTGATGATTTCCGTAAAGGCTATCTTGGTCACTTTGGTAACGAGCTTTGCGTGGGAGTTTGCCTGGGCGAACAGGGAAAGCAGGATGTTTTCCTCGTCCAGCCCCGTCAGCGTGACAAAGGATTCCGCTTGGGGAAGACCCTCTTCCATCAAAAGCTGCTTATCTGTACCGTCGCCGCATATAATGGTGGCATCCGGCAGAAGGAGGCTCAATTCCTCACAGCGGTCGCGGTCGTTTTCCACGATGCGGACATCAATGTTCATATCCAGAAGGAGCTTGGCAGTGTAGTAGCCGATCTTGCCGCCGCCGACGATCATGGCATTTTTTACCTGATTGGTCTTAAAGCCGATGCGGTGGAAAAATGCGACAGAATTCTGGGGCGAAGCCATGATGGAAAGAAGGTCGTTATTGCGGAGGATAAAATCGCCGCCCGGGATAAAAATATCATCACCGCGTTCTACCGCGCATATAAGGATGTTGCTGTTGGAATGTCCGGCTATCTGATTGATGGGCATCCCGTCCAGACCGAATTCGGAGCGGATGCGGAATTTGAGCAGCTCCACCCGTCCCTTTGCGAAGGTGTCTATCTTGATCGCGGAAGGGAAACGCAGCAGACGGGAGATTTCAATGGCTGCAGTCAGCTCGGGATTGATTATCATGGAAATACCCAGCTTAACCTTGATAAAATCAAGCTCCTTGTTGTAGATCGGATTGCGGACTCTGGCAATGGTATGGCAGTGCCCGGCCTTTTTGGCAATAAGGCAGCAGAGCAGATTTAATTCGTCGGAGCCTGTGACTGCTATCAGAATGTCGGCGGTTTCGATGCCTGCCTCTATCTGGGTGTTGATGCTGGCGCCGTTTCCGAGTATTCTAAGGGCGTCTATTTCTTCCGGGACGGAGGAAAGTTTCTGGGAGGATTCGTCTACCAGTACCACATCATGCTTTTCTGCGGCAAGCAGCTCCGCCAGTGTAAGGCCGACCTTTCCGCAGCCTATAATGATGATATTCATGTTGTCCTCTTTCTATAATAAAAAAGTATAAGCCGGATTTTGCCATGCAGCGGCAAAATCCGACATATCACGATTATTATAACATAGAAGAAATTTATTTCAATTCAAATCTTAATAAACTCTTTATGAAAACGTAAAAAATTTAATTTTTTATTAATGCCTGAAAAAGAGCAAAAGTCCGGATGTGCCAGTGCTTCTCCGCCGGAAAGCTCAATAAAACAGGGAACCCCCTTTTTGTAATTTTGTCCGCAGGATATCTGGCGGCAGGCATTCTGGAGCCAGTCAGGGGCGGAGAAGAGAAGCCTGTGGGAGTCACCGGGGCGCAGGAAGTGAACAAAACGGGCTGGATGGAGAAAGCTGCGCCCGTTTATCTGTTCCTGAAACTCCCGGATAAAAAGGATGTCAATGAATGAAAAATTTCTTGACAAAGTTTGCTTTTTTCCATATAGTTATGTCATGAAAATAGCAAATGATGCAGAAGAAGAGGAGTACGCATCCACTGACTGACAGAGAGGACGTCCCGTTGGCTGAAAGGGCGTTTCAGATACAGCGTGCGGAAAGTGGCTTCGGAATCGGAGAGCCTAACAGGAACGTTTGAGCGTTCTTTTATAAGCTTTCCCGGTAAGTCCCCGTTACAGGACAGTGAAAGAGCCCGGATTTTTTGCCGGGAAACAAAGGTGGTACCGCGTTTAAAACAGACGCCCTTTGATGAGTTTTTGGCTTGTCAGAGGGTTTTTTTGTATGATGAAACACCCTTTATCAGACAAAATATGCTTGAGCGGGCAGATTTTCAGACAGAAAGGAAGGAGAACAGATGAGCAAGGAACTGGCAAAAACATACGACCCCCATGGGATCGAAGACCGGCTGTATCAGAAGTGGCTGGACAAAAAATATTTTCACGCGGAGGTAGACGAATCCAAAAAACCGTTTACGATCGTGATACCGCCTCCGAATATCACAGGACAGCTCCACATGGGTCATGCCCTGGATAATACGATGCAGGATATCCTCATCCGTTTCAAACGGATGCAGGGCTACAATGCGCTCTGGCAGCCGGGAACGGACCACGCAAGCATCGCGACCGAAGTTAAGATAATCGAGGCGATGAAAAAAGAAGGTATCGATAAGCACGACCTGGGACGGGATGGATTTTTAAAGCGCGCATGGGAGTGGAAGGACGAGTACGGCGGGCGGGTTATACACTACATTAAAAATTCTACA
>UQDA01000048.1 GCA_900539715.1 uncultured Lachnospiraceae bacterium
CCGTTTCTCTGTTGAGAAACTCCAACGTACTCAACAGGGTCTATCCGACCCACAATAAAAAAGACCGGAACGCGGTAAATATTTCCGCCGTTTCCGGTCTTTTTCTCTCCCCATTTATGCCGTCAGCTTTTTCTTCTGCCGCCTTTTCGCAGCATTTTCCTATTTCTGTCTGCCATCCTCTTCGATGTGCTCAAGCCCCTGATTGATAATGGCGCGAACATGCCCGTCTGCCAAAGAATAAAAAACAGACTTTCCTTCTCTCCGGCTCTTCACCAGTTTGCTCTGTTTCAATATACGAAGCTGATGCGATATCGCCGACTGCGTCATATTGAGCGCCTCCGCCAGATCGCAGACGCACACCTCTGCCTCAAACAAAACGAACAATATCCGGATTCGGGTGGAATCCCCGAATACCTTGAACAGCTCCGCCAGGTCATACAGCTCTTCCTCCTCCGGCATCTGATCAGCCACTGTTTTAAGCAGCTCCTCATGCAGTTCTTTTACTTCACAGCATTCCATCTCTTCCATCCCGTTTCCTCCATACTCAGCTGCCTGCCGCTTTTCTCACAGCTTCTTCACATACAACGCCCGTATCGCATTCAACACTGCGATGACCATAACGCCCACATCCGCAAAGATGGCAAGCCACATATTTGCAATTCCTACTGCGCCTAGCAACAGACATAAAAGCTTGATACCGATCGCAAAATAAATATTTTCATAGACTATCCTCATACACTTACGTGCGATGCGGATAGCCTTCGCTATCTTCACCGGGTCATCATCCATCAAGACCACATCCGCCGCCTCTATTGCCGCATCAGATCCAAGCGCTCCCATCGCAATACCGATATCTGCTCTTGATAAGACCGGCGCATCGTTGATACCGTCCCCCACAAAGGCGAGGACTTCCTTTTCGCCCTTCTGTCCCAGAAGCACTTCTACCTGCTCTACCTTATCCCCCGGCAAAAGCTCGCTGTGAACCTCGTCGATACCCAGTTCCTCCGCCACCTGATATGCAGTCTGGCGTCTGTCCCCGGTCAGCATTACCGTCTTTTTCACTCCGCATTTTTTCAGGGAAGCGATTGCTTCCTGAGCGTGCGGCTTTATCCGGTCAGAGATAAGGATATGTCCTGCATATTTTCCGTCCACCGCCATATGGACTACCGTCCCTGCGCTGTGACACTCCATACATTCAATACCGAGCCGGTCCATCAGCCGGGTATTGCCCGCTGCAACCGCGATGCCGTCCACCTTTGCCGTCACGCCGTTTCCGCCTATTTCCTCTACCTCAGTCACTCTGGAAGCGTCCAGCGGCTTTCCGTATGCCGCCTTCAGACTTTTGCTGATAGGATGAGAGGAGTGATATTCAACGAGAGCCGCATATTCCAACAGCTTTTCCGCATCCATCGGGGAATGATGTACGCCGCTGACCTCAAAAACGCCCTGTGTCATCGTTCCGGTCTTGTCAAATACAACATATTTTGTACGAGCCAGCGCTTCCAGATAGTTCGATCCTTTTACAAGGACTCCTGCGTTTCCTGCTCCGCCGATTCCCGCAAAAAAGCTTAACGGTATGCTGATGACAAGTGCACAGGGACAGCTTATTACAAGAAAGGTGAGAGCGCGCATCACCCAGTCGCCCCATTCCGGCGTCATTCCGAGAAACAGCATCCGTATAAGCGGCGGCAGCACTGCCAGTGCCAGCGCACTGTAACAGACTGCAGGCGTATAAATCTTTGCAAATCTGGAAATAAACTGCTCCGACCTTGATTTTTTGGAACTGGCATTTTCTACCAAATCCAGGATTTTGGAGACCGTAGATTCGCCAAATTCCTTTGTTGTCCGAATTTTTAACACGCCTGACATATTGATGCAGCCACTGATGACTTCATCACCCTCTACCGCCTCCCGCGGCAGACTCTCGCCTGTTAAAGCACTCGTATTCAAACTCGACCTGCCCTCTACGACTATACCGTCTATCGGAACCTTTTCCCCCGGTCCTACCACGATTACCGTACCTATCTCTACCTCATCCGGATCAGCTTTTTCCAAACTTCCATCCGCCTTCTCTACATTCGCGTAATCCGGACGGATATCCATAAGTTCGCTGATACTGCGACGGCTTTTGCCCACTGCATAGCTCTGAAACAGCTCTCCTATCTGGTAAAACAGCATAACCGCCACGCCCTCGCTGTATTCACCAAGAACGATAGCTCCAACAGTCGCTACTGCCATCAGGAAGTTTTCATCAAAAACCTGCCTGTTTAAAATCCCCTTTACCGCCTTAACCAGAATATCATAACCGATCAGACCATACGGAATCATAAAAAGGATAAAACGCAGCCATCCTTCAACAGGAAGCAGGCTGAACATGACCATGAGCGCCGCTGATGCTATAATACGTATGAGCATTTTTTTCTGTTTCTTATTCATCGGTTTCCATCTCCCTCAAACGGGACCTGTTCCCAAAATTCCTGTCCAAAATATCTTACAGGAAAATCTCGCAGTCGTCCTCTACCTTTTTGCAGTTTTTGTAAACATCCTGCATAACCGCCTTCACATCCGCACCGTCCTCAAATTCCACTGACATCTTTAATGTCATAAAGTTCACGACTGCATCCTTTACCCCGGCAGTATTCTTTGCTGCATCCTCCATCTTATTTGCACAGTTTGCGCAGTCAACATCAATTTTGTAAGTTTTCTTCATCCCGAAATCCTCTCTTTCTTTTATCATATGAACATTTATTCATATGTTGTTTTAATTATAACGCTTCCGCCTGAAATGTCAACCCCCGCAGGGGCATTTTTTAAAAAAAGACCTATATCCTCGCGAATATAAGCCTTTCTTTATCTGCTCACACTAACGTGCAGTCCCACACGTCCACGTCTGTATCCTGGAATACACTTCTGAGCCTCTCATGTACCTGCCGGCGCGTTACCCCCTTTTTCAGGATAACCTGCAAAAATCCTCCGCCTCCGGCTCCGCACACCATCTGACCGTCCGTCAGCTGCTCCACCGATTTCAATATCTGATTGATGAGCGTATTTGTGCTGCCTGCATCCACCATCTGGGACAGCTCCCAGTGACGGCTCATCAGCTCCGCAAAATCATCTATATGCCCTCTTTCCAGCTCAAACCGCATCAACGCAGCGACTTTCTGGATTTCGTTAAGCGCATACAGTGCATCCGGATTCGCCCCTACATAGCGTCCTACCACATCGCGCAGAAGGTTTCGAGCAAGCCTGCGCTGTCCGGTATATATCAGACAGAACCTCTCCTGAAGCTCCTTCATTGCCTCCTCCGGCAGCTCCACCTGCTTTACACAAATCTCCTGCTCCAGTCCCGGCATTGTCGTAATATATTTGATTCCCGGACAGAGGCCGCCGACCTGGTCCTGCCAGCCGCCGCCTGTAGACATTATCTGTTCCATACAAAGTACACGTCCATACAGGTCGCTTTCCTTGTGCGCGATACCCATAAATTCAAACAGCGCTCTCACGCATGCCGCCGCCAGAATACTGCTCGTTCCGAGCCCGCTTCCTTTCGGCACTCCCGTAACTTCCGTCTGCATCTTAAAACCGCCGCCCAGACGCGTCAGGATTTCCGTAAGGCTCCCGCCCTCCGGCGGAAGTATCCCACATGCCAAAAGAGCCGCCTTCTGCAATGCAAACGGATCATATGGATCTCCGGTTTTCTGCAGCTCCTTCAAATCATCAAATTCTCCGTAGACTCCCATATCCCGGCTTTCAAAAATAATCTTTAACTCTTCTAGTCTTGTCAGCGTCACCTCTACCGGCATTTCTCCCTGCAAAAGTATCGCCGCATTGAGCACCGTTCCGCCCTGTTCATTACAGTAAGGAGGTGTATCACTCCAGCCACCGCCCCAGTTGACGCGCAGAGGAAGCCTGACGCGATGGTATTCCCCCTGCATCCGACAGTTCTCATTCATTTTCAGGACACTCATTGCGCCTTCCATGACCGTCTGCTGGATACGTTTAAAACACTGCGAGATATAACGTTCCCCTTCCGCCTTTCCAAGAGCGCATCCCACATAATAAACAAGCCTCATTGCTCTGCCCGGCTCAGCCGTTTTCAGCCTGTTTTCCAGCCACTCCTCCTGAATTCCTGTCAGCTTTCCGGCATGAAGCACCAGCCCCGCCTCTGAAGCCGGTCTTCCACTTTCTATCATCTGCTCCAGACGTTCCATCCGGACCAGCTCCTGCATCCTGCGCTCCCATGCGATCAGCGCCTCCGGGTCAGCCTCCGCAAAGCCGGATTTCAGGCTTCTGCGTTCACATTTTCTCCATGCTTCCACATCGCCCTCGCCCTGAGCAATCTTGTAAAGATTGCGTGCGGCGTCCACCGCCTGATTTATCGTTTCACAGGAAGGATACAGACATGCGTCCCAGATGCTGTGCGTTTTGACATCTTTTTCCCAAAGCTCACCTATTTCTATCCCGCTCTTTTCAAGAAACTCTCCCAGAGTCCCTCCCAAAAAGCTGCAGTCATCCTCCAGCGTTCCCTTCGGGTTATCATCCACTCCGTAAATACGAGCCACAAATCTGCCGTCTCTCTGCTTTAATCCATGCAGCACCACGTTCGGCGGCACATCTCCTGAATGAATATCTACATAGGAAAGAAGGGAATTTTCCCCTACCGTCACTCCGTTATGGACATAGCTCACTTCCAGATAGCTGTTTTTGCCGCATACGGCACCATTCTCCAAAACGCTGTTGCAGCCTGCCACACTCTCCCTGCCGATACTGCTGTTCACATGCCTGCTCCACCCCAGAGCCGCATATGCGTCGATTTTTTCGGACATCAGATGGAGTATCTCCGCCGTTGTCCCGAAATGGATGAACTGTGCCGGAGCCAGACGAAGCAGCTTCATTCTGAAAGGATGCAGAATCTCCCATACATTCCTGCGTGCTTCAGACAATGCCTCACTGTACTCACCTTCCGGCTTTTCCCCGTAAAATTCCTCCAGCGTGGACTCCTCTGCCAGCGGATACAAAAAATCACCATATAAAGACAGGCGGACTGTTTCATTGATATATCTGCCGCATGCTTTCTCATCTACCCGTCCGTCTTTTGATATGAGACCGAACAGTGCCTTTAATATCTTCGCCGAAAAAAGCACTGCTCCCGTATCGATGTCCACGCAATCCTGCTCATTGACCGCACCTGCGCTGCGCAGTGCCTCTATCGACTGCTTGTGTAAAAACCTTGACACATAGCCGTTTTCCCCGCGTAAAAATACGCCATGATCCTTTCCTGTCTCCACCTTTTCTTTGAAGGATATGGCGGCAGCCCCATCTCCAAAATCATCTATCTGGAGCGCATTGAACAGCAAAAGCACATCTCCCGATAAAAGAAGCATTCCTTCCCTGATTCTGGACGGTACCCCTGCCGCCGCTATCATAAATTCATCAAAAAGTGTGGATACACGTCCATTTTCCAATTCATGCGGGACGGGAGAAAATAATTTTCCAAGCGCCGAATACTGCGGGACTCTTTTGCTATCCCCTCCCGAATGGATAACAAGAATACGCAATCCGTCAAATTCACTGCGCCCCGTCTGTTCTGCGATATAGCGAAGCACTCCCAGCGTTGCTCCACCGCTGCCTACACGCTTGCCATCCGGATCTGATACGACTGCAAACTTCGTCCCCTCAGGTAAAAAATGATCTCTCCGGCGCTGATTCAGCTGTGCCCGGAAGCCTTCCGCCTGATGCTCATTGGAAGCCGTCAATATGATATAATCCCAGCGCGCAAAATCTTCCCGGTTCCGCGCCCGCTCGTAGTCCGCCTGTGCATCCTGATAAGACTGTGCCAGAAAAAGTGGTGCTATCAATTCAGACATTTTTCAATCCTTTCCATCATTGCTGCAAAAAATGTATTAACAACCTTGTCCATGTTTATCTAAATATCTTAACATAAACCCATATTAAATTGTAGGAATTTTTAATGTATTTTTTTATTTTAAATAGGAAAGAGATTTTTCCGGACCAAAAAATCATTCATCCTGACAGACACACCCGAACCTGGCACATAATCATGTTTTTTCATTCGACATTAAATGAACTTTCCTATCGAATAAAAAAATACCACCTCCGAAGAGATGGTATTTGATGCTCCGTCTATGCTGACTGATAAAATGCCGCGCGGAGCTGCGCTTATAGGAGCTGTATGACTGATTACTCAGCTACAGTCTCAGTTGCCTCTGTAGATGCAGTCTCTGTAGCTGCTTCTGTTGTAGCTTCCTCAGTGGTCTCAGCCTCTGTTGTAGCTTCTGTAGACTCAGCCTCTGTAGCTGTCTCAGTTGTTGTCTCTGTAGCTGTCTCAGTAGCTGTCTCTGTCTCAGTTGCTGTCTCTGCTACAGTCTCAGTTGCTTCTACAGTAGACTCAACTGCTGTAGATGTTGCTGTGGTCTCCTCAGCGTTGCCGCCGCAAGCTACCATAGATGCTGTCATAACTACTGCTGCTAATACTGCTACTAAATTTTTCTTCATAATAATTCTCCTCCTGATATTGCGGAGCTCTTTGAAACACATCGCTCCTGAATACGATTGAGAGAATATCACGTTTTTTTTCATTTGTAAATAGCTTTTATATAAATTTAAAACTTTTTATGAATTTTCATATGTTTTTGTTCACACTTTAGACACAATTCGATATTTTCCAGCAATTCTGCGAAAGCTTCCTTTTTTTCAGGATATCGGTTATACTCAAAAATAGGTACAGTTTCCATAAAACATCCTATTTTAAGAGATGGTATGAGAAATAATTCTGATAGCTTATTTTTCATACGGCCGTTTGTGCCGGAGCGTCGCAAACAGCCCTTATATCAGAAACGAAATTGCCTTCGCGATTTTCTTTCTGCTATGTCGCCCACGCTCCAGAACGGAGATTATTATGAATAAACAGTATTTATTAGAATGCTGCGTCGATTCCGCTGCATCCGCACGCTGCGCCAAAGAAGGCGGTGCAGA
The DNA here is from genome assembly GCA_900539715.1 of uncultured Lachnospiraceae bacterium. Lineage (GTDB taxonomy): Bacteria > Bacillota > Clostridia > Lachnospirales > Lachnospiraceae > Gallintestinimicrobium. The sequence continues at coordinate 6,997 of UQDA01000048.1, forward strand.
CCGTCTGGAGCTGTGCGCCAACCTTGTTATTGGCGGCACAACCCCTTCCTTGTCACTTTACGAGCTCATCCGCGAGCAGACTGATATCCGTATCCATGCACTGATACGCCCGCGCTTCGGCGATTTTCTCTATTCGGACGATGAAGCCGAGATCATCTGCCGCGAGATTACAGCCTTTCAAAAGGCCGGTGCAGACGGTGTTGTCATCGGCAGCCTCAAGCCGGACGGCTCCCTCGATCTTGAGCAGATGAAACGCTTTCTGGAGTGCGCCAAAGACATGTCCGTTACCCTTCACCGGGCTTTTGACATGTGCAGCGACCCCTTCCTCGCCCTCGAACAGGCAAAAGAACTTCACATCGATACTATCCTGACATCCGCGCAGGCGCCTTCCTGCGTAGAAGGTATCCCTCTCCTGAAAAAGCTGAAAAAAGCTGCCGGTTCGGATATTAATCTTCTTGCCGGAGCAGGCATCAATGCCTCCGCCGTCCGCACGCTCCTTGCCTCTACTGACATTACCCAGTACCATATGTCCGGAAAGCTCATCAGAAACAGTGAAATGAAGTACCGTAATCCGAATGTCTCCATGGGACTTCCCGGTATGAGCGAATATGATATCTGGCAGACCGACCCGGATGCCGTCCGCAGCGTGCGTTCTCTTCTCGATAACGCCGCAAAACTCTGATCAGCGTTCACATTTCCAGAAAAAGGCACTGTGACCGGGAAGCGTGCTGCCTCCTCCAAAGTCATGCTCCTTCCCGGTTATAAGGTCCACCGCCCGTCCGCAGCCCGCATCAAAGTGTGCTGTAAACGCCTGTTCATCCGCATTTATTGCAACTAAAACCCGTTCTCCCTCTGCCGCTCTTTCAAAAATGCACTGTCTGTTTGTCAGGAGCACTGACCGGAACGCTCCGTAATTCAACGCTTTTGATTTCTTTTTTGCCTCAGAGAGCATGGCAATCCACTCCGTCAGACCATTTTCTTCCGGTGCATCAAAGCTTGCCCGCAGCGCAGGATCTCCCTGGCTCTTATCCGCCTTTGCGCCCCATTCGCTCCCATAATAAACGCACGGGATTCCCGGCATTCCGAACATCAGCGCATAAATAAGCGGCAGATGCGCCTCATTCGTCAAAATACTTGCCACGCGCGTCACATCATGATTATCTACAAAACTCAGCAAATGCTTTCCCTTATAAAGTGTCCAGTTCTCCGGACCGAACTGTCTAAGCAGGGAATGTACTATCTCGAACATATTCATGCTGTTAAAACTCGAATAAAGTCCCTTGTAGCATTCATAATTCGTCACTGAATGCAGCATGGAATCGTTCATCAGCCTGTTATAATCTCCGTGAAGCATTTCCCCTACCAAAAAGAAATCTTTTTTCAGGCTGTCGCAGAAGCTGCGCAGACGACGCACAAAATTCTCATCCAGACAATATGCCACATCCAGCCTGAGTCCATCGACATCAAATTCCTCTATCCAGCCCCGTACGCTCTCCAAAAGGTAATCTACGACCTCTTCATTCTGAAGGTTCAGCTTTACAAGGTCATAATTTCCTTCCCATCCCTCATACCACAGGCCGTCATTATAGTTAGAATTTCCTCCCAGATTGATATAAAACCAGTTCAGATAACGGGAGTTCTCTCTGTTTTGCAAAACATCCTGAAATGCCCAAAATCCCCTTCCGGCATGATTAAACACACCGTCCAGCACCACCCGTATCCCTTCTTTATGAAGGTTATCACATACCTGTGCAAAATCCTCATTTGTTCCAAGACGGCAGTCTACCTTCCTGTAATCCCTTGCATTATATCCGTGCGTATCCGATTCAAACAACGGTGAAAAATAAACCGCGTTCGCCCCGAGCCTTTTAATATGCCCTATCCAGTCGTTAACCTTTAAAATACGATGCTCCAAAATACCGTCATTTTCATATGGCGCCCCTGCAAAGCCCAATGGATAAATCTGATAAAACACACTTTCATAAGCCCACATTTTCTGCTTCCTCCTACCTTTCGCCTATTGGCGGAATTCAGTTTATTTTACCATTTTTCTCCTGCTTTGTATCCGTTTTTTCCGGAATATTCTGCAACATTTTTGTAAACACGGACAAATAATACGACATTTTTCATTCACATCCCTTTGCCGCCGTGTTATGATACCATCATCAAACAAAAAACATACAAGGAGTGACCTTATGAATACAAATCCCATCCTTATCGGCTCCCATGTGAGCATGAGCGGAAAAGAAATGATGGCCGGCTCCGTCCGGGAAGCGCTGTCCTACGGTGCGAATACATTCATGCTCTATACCGGAGCCCCCCAGAACACACGCCGTAAATCCGTGGAGGAGCTCTGCATCCCGCAGGCCCGCGCGCTGATGGAACAAAACGGCATCCGGCGCTTCATCGTCCACGCGCCCTATATTATCAATCTCGGCAATTCCGTCAAGCCTGAAACCTATTCCCTTGCCGTGGATTTCCTGGCTCAGGAGCTGACCCGCACACAGGCAATGGGCAGTGACACCCTGATACTTCACCCCGGCTCCCATGTGGGCGCGGGTACACAGGCCGGCTTAAAATTCATCATCGACGGCTTGAACGAAGTGCTCTCACAGCCCTCACCGGTCTGCATCGCACTGGAAACGATGGCCGGAAAGGGCTCTGAAATCGGCAAAAGCTTTGAAGAGCTCGCCGCTATCTATGACGGAGTCCGCTTCCCGGAACGTCTCCGCGTATGCTTTGACACCTGCCACGTCCACGATGCGGGCTACGACATCGTAAACGACTTAGACGGCGTGC
>UQDA01000049.1 GCA_900539715.1 uncultured Lachnospiraceae bacterium
CCGTTTCTCTGTTGAGAAACTCCAACGTACTCAACAGGGTCTATCCGACCCACAAAAAAACGGCTGTCCTCTTACAGACAGCCGCCTTTACTATGTTTTACACGTTATGCTTCCTGTGTTCCCTCTGCCGCTTCTTCCGTTTCTTCCACGGCAACGTTGTGAGCTCTCGTCACAGCCACAACAATCGCTTCCGGATCGGTTGTCAGCTCAATCCCCTCAGCAGATGCAATCGGCAAATCTTTTACAAGGACAGCATCACCGATCTTCATGTCGCCCACATCAATCTCAACCTTGTCAACCAATGCGTCCGGAAGCGCCTGAAATGCGATTTCCGCAAGCCGCTGCTGCAGGATACCTTCTATAATCTTCTCATGATTCAACAAAACGATTTCTGCTACAGAATGTACTTTCTCACCGCTTACCAGCGCCTGAAAATCAATTTCTGTCACCTGATTCTTCATCGAATCGTAATCTATTTCCTTGATCAGAACATTGTAGTTCTTTCCGTCTGCCTCCAGCATCAGCCTGCTGCCCTTATTACAGGTTTTCAGCAGACGTTCCACATCACGGGCGCAGATTTTCAGCGGAATCGAACCTTCTATTTCCCGTCCGAACACATTGCCTGTCACATAGCCTTCTCTTCTGAGTCTTTTTGCCTTTACGCTCATGTCCCTTGTTTCAGCTTTTAAAGTATTCATTTATCTTTTCCTCCAAAAAAACTGATTGCTTAGCGGACCTGATCTTTTCATGGGTCTTGTTAAGTATCATTAATCTGTTACATTTACATTGTAACACTTATAATATATATTACAAGGAGAAAAATGTGAAAACTTTGTGAAGCCGGGCACAAAAGCTCATAACATTGGGGGGTTTTATCGTAATGCCAAAATCATTAGCACTGCATCAATATGCCTTGCCCCAGTAAACCATCTTTTTCGCAGGCTTTCCGCAGCATACGCACACATCCGAAAGCTCTTCCTGCTCAAACGGCATGCAGCGGCTCGTTGCTGCAAACTGCTCCTTTATCTTATCCTCGCACTCCTGGCAGCCGCACCACATCGCCTTTACAAATCCGGGCGTATTGGTAAGGATAGCACCCATCTCTTCCATGTTCTTTGCGATATAAGTATGTGCCTCTCTGTGTGCCCGCGCTCTTTCCAGCATATCCTTCTGTATTGTCTCCAGAAGCTCTCCGACCTTTGCTTCCACCTCGTCCAGAGCGCACTCTATCTTTTCACCCGTATCGCGGCGTGCCAGCATGCATTTGCCTGCCTCAATGTCCTTCGGACCAATCTCCACACGAACCGGGATGCCGCGCATCTCTGCTTCTGCAAATTTCCAGCCGGGGCTCTTATCAGTATCATCCACCTTCACGCGGAAGTTAGACAGACGGTCTTTTAACTCGTTTGCCTTATCCATAACGCCTTCCTTGCGCTGCTGGATAGGAACTATCACAACCTGTGTGGGCGCTACTCTGGGAGGCAGAACCAGGCCGGAATTGTCGCCGTGAACCATGATGATAGCGCCGATCAGACGGGTGGTTACACCCCATGATGTCTGATGTACATATTTTAACTTATTGTCTCTGTCTGTATACTGAATGCCGAACGCTTTTGCAAAGCCGTCGCCGAAGTTGTGGCTCGTACCGGACTGCAGTGCCTTGCCGTCGTGCATCAGTGCCTCTATCGTATAGGTTGCTTCCGCACCTGCGAATTTCTCCTTATCGGTCTTGCGGCCCTTTACAACCGGGATAGCCAAAACCTCTTCACAGAAATCAGCGTAAGTGTTGAGCATCTGTATCGTGCGCTCCTCCGCTTCCTCTGCTGTCGCGTGAGCCGTATGACCTTCCTGCCACAAAAATTCTCTGGAACGCAGGAAAGGACGGGTCTCCTTTTCCCATCTTACCACGTTGCACCACTGATTATATACCTTAGGCAGATCGCGATAGGACTGAATATCGTTTTTATAAAAATCACAGAACAGAGTCTCGGATGTCGGACGTACACAAAGTCTCTCCTGCAAAGGCTGAAGTCCGCCATGCGTTACCCACGCCACTTCCGGTGCAAAGCCTTCCACATGATCCTTCTCTTTTTCCAGAAGGCTTTCCGGAATGAACAAAGGCATGTATACATTCTGTACTCCCGTTGCCTTAAATCTGTCGTCCAGCTGCTTCTGAAGAAGCTCCCAGATAGCATAGCCCGCAGGCTTTATCGCCATACATCCCTTTACGCTCGTATAACCGATCAGTTCCGCTTTCAGCACAACGTCGGTATACCACTGCGCGAAATCCTCTTCCATGGAGGTTATCTGTTCCACCATTTTTTTGTCTGCCATATCGCTTTCTCCTTTTGAAAATGAAATAAAAAAAATACCCTGATCCCGAAAGGGACCGGATATCCGGCGGTACCACCCAAATTAACGCATATGCGCCCACTCATCCTCCCGTTAACGCCGGAATTACGCTGCCTTATTAGGGCAGACGCTCCAAGGACCGGTTCAAAACGCGCTGCACGGATGCTCCCACCTGCCGCACCCTCTCTGGGCTGCCAACGCCGCTCTTACTATTCCTCTTCTTTGCTGTCTTGTATTGATGATATGGGAATTTTTTGCGTTTGTCAACCGTTTCCCGCGCAAAAAACTGGTTTTTCCGGTCAGGATGCGGTAAAATACGTGCGTGTACAACGCCGCAGGCAAAGCCCCGGCCATGAAAGCAGTATACATATGAAAGAAAGGAACGTTATGAACTCACATCCCCGTAATTTTTTACTCCGAATCCTGAAAAAGGAACCCGTGCTCGCCGTATCGGCAGTCTGCATGCTCTTCTCCATGCTCTTCGTACCGCCGACAGCCGCATATGCCGATTACATCGATTTCCGCGTGCTCGCGCTGCTCTTTTGCCTTATGGCGGTCGTCGCCGGGCTGCAACGCTGCAACTTTTTCACGCGCATGGCACAGCTTCTCCTCACCGGCAAAAAAAGACGGCGTCCGTTATTCCTGACGCTCATCCTGCTGCCCTTTTTTGTCTCCATGCTCGTCACGAACGATGTCGCGCTCATCACATTTGTTCCTTTCGCGATACTCATCCTTGAGCTGACCGGTCAGCAAAAATATCTCGTCTTTATCGTCGTGATGCAGACCGTCGCCGCCAACCTCGGAAGCATGGCAACTCCCGTCGGGAATCCGCAGAACCTCTATCTGTATTCCCGCTTCGGTCTGTCAGCCGGCTCCTTTTTCAAAACCGTCCTGCCGTTTGCGCTCCTTGCGCTCATCCTGACAGCCGCCAGCGTACTGTTCTGCCCTGACAGGGAATTTATCATTTCTTTTCCCGGCATGGATGAAACCCGTCCTTCTTCCGAGCCCTTTCCGGAGAAAAAAAGGCTGCTCCTCTATCTTTGCCTGTTTGCCCTTTGCCTGCTTTCGGTTTTTCATCTGCTCCCGTATCCGATACTGTTCTTTATCGTCTGTACAGCGCTTTTGTTTGCGGACCGCAGCCTGTACCGGGCGCTGGATTACGGCCTGCTGGCTACCTTTGTCTGCTTTTTTGTCTTCGCAGGAAATATCGGAGCCATTCCTGCGGTCAGAAGCTTTTTGCAGGAGCTTCTCGCTTCCCGACCGCTCATCACCTCCGCGCTCGCCAGCCAGGTCATCAGCAACGTACCCGCCGCCGTCCTTCTGTCCGGCTTCACGGACGACTGGAGGGCGCTGCTCCTCGGCACCGACATCGGCGGCCTCGGGACGCCCATCGCCTCCCTCGCCAGCCTGATCTCTTTCCGGCTTTATATGAAGACCAAAAACGCCTCCGCGCCAGCCTTTCTTTTCCTTTTCACGCTCGTAAATGCTGCCGGACTTCTTCTGTTTCTAACAGCAGCCCGTCTGACCGGAATCCGGTAGGCTTCATTCAAAACGCTTTATCCGCATGACTGCAGCAGGTCAACGACGGGCAAACCGCACCACCCTGCGGAATGCCCGTCCGCTCATAAGGAGCAACAGAACAGATAACTTTGCCGTACTCTTTTATCTTTGATACAATCACAAAATCTCCCCCTCCGTCCCGAACTCTCCTCTACGACGTCCCTGCCAGGTCAAGTCCGTAATTGCAGCCCTGTGTCGAAAATAACCAATGCTGCAATGCTGTACAGTATATCATACTGTATGAAATTCTGAATATTTTTTCCTGAACGATGCAAAATCCAGCCCAAACGTACAGTCTGATCTGGACTGTCTCCTCTTAACTTTTCCGGCGGCTTCCCGCTCTTTTCCTGCCATTTTTCCTTTTACCGGGCTTCATCTCTTTTTTCCTGCCGGACATCATCAGCAGCACTGCCGTCCACAGAACCATGAAAAAGATCCCTGCCGCCGCCAGCAAAGGATTCGGCGGCGTTGTTGTCCCCGCATATCCGCTCATGTCAAACCCAGCTAAGATAAGCGCCGCAGAAAACGGATAGATACTGGCAAGGACACCGCCTTTGAAAAACATCATACTGTATCCTAAGAAAAACGCCAGAATGGAACCGCCCAGATATGCCCCCCGAATCTGCCCGAATATCAATATCAGAGGCATGCAGACCAGACAGGTCAGCAGCGCCGCTGTCACTATCTGCATACCGCCATGCAAGACCACTTCCCCGGTCAGCCCCGGCAGGCCGACCGCCAGCCCTGTGAGCAGGGTGACGCCAACGCTGTAGATTCCCAGCAGAGCCGTGAGCATGACGGTCAAAAGCAGCTTGACCCCCAGAAGCTTCGGCATGGAAACAGGAATCGTCATGATGTTTTTCAGCGTATCATGAGCGGATTCCCTGTCGATGAGCCAGCCGCCTATCATCACCAGCGAAATCGGGAAAAACATCTGGGTATTGCCCCATACGACATTTTCAAAAAGCGTTTGAAAGTTATAGTCCGGATTCCGATATTCCTCCTCGACTATCAGCTGGCTCCCGTACTGGACTATCGGACAGAGCGCCAGCGCCACCAGCCCCACCAGAAGTATCTGGCACCGGCGCAGCTTCAGCAATTCTGATTTTAATAATTTCCGCATATTCATCCCCCTTAAATCTCCCGCCGCCGGTAAACCATCGCTATCAGCGCAAGAAATACAGCGGCTTCCGCAAATGCCACGCCGAACACCTGTATATCATTCAAAAAATACGGGCTTATCCGTTCCAGCAGCCCTGCCAGCTCTTCGCTGACGCTGCTATAATCATAAAACTGGAATGTCCAGCGAAACGCCAGCGGCCCCGGAAGCAGCGTTCCTGCGTTCAGACCAAAGGGCTGTGTCAGAAAAGCATCGTTGTTAGTGAGAAGATAATTCAAAATGGTATAAAAAAAGGTTATCACGACCGACACGATATAGTTTTTATCAAGAAGCACGACTACCAAAACACAGGGGAGCGCGCCGACCCACATTATTACGCCCTCTCCTATCCCTACCTGAAACAATTTCCAGAACCCCACCGGATTCCATCCCTGAAACAGCAGGACCGCCAGGTTTACCACCGCACCGACCGCCATAAAGCCAATGGCAAACAGCAGTAAGACCAGCATCTTGGATATCACCAGCTTTGTTCTGTCTACCGGTATGGTGACAAGATTTTTCAATGTGTCGTTGTCCAGCTCCTCAAACAGCAGGTTGGAAGCCAGTATCACAAGAAGCGGCATCAAAAGGAGATATGCGCTGAGCTGGAACAGACCCGCCATCAGATTGTTCGTAGCGTCCACATCCGTAGTCGCATCCGCCAGAAAAAAAGCATAACCCAGCGGGAGCAGGGCGGAGAGCAGCATGGAGACAAAGACCAGCGGTTTGCGCTTCAATTTTAAAAATTCGCATTTTATCAGTTTAAGCAATCCCCTCGCCTCCCGTCACACGCTTGAAATAATCTTCAAGGCTTTCTTCACAGGTATGCGCCTCCGACACTTCCAGTCCGTTTTCCACAAATGCCGTTACAATCTTTCCGACAGGCAGGTCAAGGTTATGCAGGCGCATATTACGGTCGTCCTGAATGGAAAAATGTTTTTCATGGAAGCTGCATTCCAGTATCCTTGCCGCCTGCGCGGTATCCGAAAGCGTAAAATGGATATGCCTGCTGCTTTTTTGCTCCAGCCCGGCGAGGCTTTCTTCCTCCAGCAATACGCCGTGGTCGATTATCCCGATATCGTCAGCCAGCAGGGAAATCTCCGAAAGGATATGGCTGGAGATGAGTATCGTTTTTCCCTTTGCGTCGCAGAGCTCCCGGATAAAGGAACGCACCTCCGCGATGCCGATAGGGTCGAGCCCGTTTATCGGTTCGTCCAAAATCAGAAGCTCCGGGTCGTGCATAACGGCGAGCGCTATCGCAAGCCGCTGCTTCATGCCAAGGGAATACTGGGAAAACAGCTTTTTATCTTTATACGGCAGCCCTACCAGCTCCAGGGCATCTTTCACGGCATGGCCATTCGGCACGCCCCGCAGAGCGGCGAAGATGCGCAGATTCTCTGTCCCGGTCAGATTGGGATAAAATCCGGGGGACTCTATCAGGCTGCCGATACGGGGCAGCAGCTTCTTTTCATTCCCCGTCAAAGGCTCTCCCCACAGCCTGACCTCTCCGGAGGTCGGCTTTGTCAGGCCCAGCAGCATTTTCATCGTCGTCGTTTTTCCGGCTCCGTTTCTCCCCAGCAGACCGTATATCCTCCCTCGCTTCACATGGATATTCAAATCCGCCACGCTCTTTTGGGGGCCATATCGCTTCGTCAGATTTTTTGTCTCAATGATGCAGTTTGTGTTCATGTCCTAATCTCCATTCCGGATAACGCTCCGGTGCAAATAGCCGTGTAAAAAACGCCCCGTCAGGGTCATTTTTTATATCATCTCCTGTTTCATGAGATATCCTACCACATCAACCTTGCATTAACCTTACCGCATCCTTGCATTAACCTTGCGATCGTCCAGCGGGAAAATCAAAGTAAACGCCGTTCCTTTTCCCGGCTGGCTTTCAGCCGTTATACTGCCGCCCATCTTTTCTGCAAGCTGATGCACAATCGAGAGTCCGAGACCGCTTCCTTTTTCAGACCGCCCCTTATCGCATTTATAAAGCCGTTCAAAAATATGCTTCAAATCTTCCTTTTCAATGCCCACACCGTTATCTGCCAACAGCAGCTTCATATTTTCCCCCTGCTTTGACAGGGATATCTCTATCCTGTCCGCATGGCTGTGAGCTATCACATTTTGAATGATGTTGTTCAGTATCCTCATATAGCCGTCCGTATCGAGCCTTACCCGGACAGGCTGCTCGGGGATATCGATGCTGTAATCGAGCTGCCTGTCCTCAAAAACAGGTATCCAGTCTATCAGGATATTTCTCGTCAGCTCTGCCGCTTCAACAGATTCAGGCTCCAGCGCAAACTCATTGGAATTTAACTTGAACCAGTCGAATAAAACGTCGATATACTCTTTCAGCTCGTGTGCTTTCCGGCGCGCCGTTTCGATATAATCCTCCCGCTCCTTTCCCGCAACTATCCCCTTATGCGCGGCGTCGAGATACCCGAGCAGGGTGGTGAGGGGCGTCCTCACATCATGGGAAAGGCTCGTCATGAGCTGGCGGTTGGTCTCCTCTGCCTGCCGTACAACGGAAAGCCTGTTTTCATAGGATACGACGATTTCATTTATCTCATAGGCAATAGGCGCTGTCAGCTCATTTGCTGCGGATAAAATGCGCCGATTGCCGTTTCCGTTTTTCACATCGTTCAAAGCGTCTGCCATTTCCGCTATTTGTTTCTTTACCCGCCGGATACGGAAAAAAGAAGTCAGCACAGCCAGAACAGCGCTCGCCGCAGACAGGACGACTATTATCTCCATATCTGCTATACCTCCTTATTAAAACGGTAGCCTATCCCTTTTATCGTCTGGATATATTTCGGACTCGAAGGGTCTGCCTCTAATTTTTTGCGGAGCCTGCTGATGACCGCCATGATATTGCTGTCATCATAAAAATATTCTTCTCCCCACACGTTTTCATATATCTGCTGTTTTGTCAAAATCTTCCCCTGATTCCCTGCAAAATACAAAAGCAGGTCAAATTCCTTAGGCGGCAGTTCAAACGTGCCGTTTTCCGTAGTGACCGAACGCTCTTCAAGGTCTATCTGCAGTCCGTCAAATTCAAACCGCCCTGCCTCGCCCTCCTGCCGGGCAAAGCGGGTATAGCGCCGTATCAGGGAAACGATACGGGCGAGCAGCTCGTCCATATCAAAGGGCTTTGTCAGATAATCGTCCGCCCCTGCCCGCAGCCCCCGCACCTTGGAAATGCTGTCATTTTTAGATGTGAACATCAGTATCGGCAGATTGCTTTCCTTTCTTATCTCCTCCAGCGTTTCAAAGCCATCCATGCCGGGCATCATAACGTCCAGTATCACAAGCTGATATTCCTTTTCTTTTAATTTTCTCAGCCCTTCCTTTCCGGTACTGTAGCAATCAGCTTCTATGTTTTCCGACAATACGCTCCGCTTGAGCAGAGCGCACAGCTCCCTGTCATCGTCTATTATCAAAATTTTATTCATGGCGCAGTCCCTCCCTTGTTTCATTGTGCCGTCGCCGTTCTTTCTCTATATTGCGTAATACACCTCCGCAGGGTACATTATAATTCTCCCCTGCGAACAACTCAAGCGCCTGTCGGCTTAAAAAAAAGACGCCTCCATGTATCGCATGGAAGCGCCTCCTGGTGACCTGATAAGCCGTCTCGAAAAGTACAGCGGCATTCGATGTTCCCGGTCAGTTCTTTTTGTTTTCCACAGCTTCGCGTACCTCAGCGGGAACTGTAGGCTCATGGAACATAATGATATACTTTTTGTTCACCGCATTCTTGACCGAGTGCTCCGCAATTCCTTTTACCACCTGAGCCAGCTTGTTCTGTTTCTTCATCTCTCTTCTCCTTTTCATCTGCAGTATTATATTTATTCCCTTTACAGGGAAGAATACT
>UQDA01000050.1 GCA_900539715.1 uncultured Lachnospiraceae bacterium
GAACATGGGCTGATATGTACCAGAAATTCAGAAATGAAGAGATTACAGAAAAAGAGTATTTAGACTGGAAGAGCCAATTCCCAGCTAAATAAGAAGAAATTATTTACAATAATATTAAAAAAGTATTGTCATTTGATTGTCAACGGACATAGAAAGAGCCAAGAAAGCCCATAAAATAGGCATTTCTTGGCTCTAATATATTATTCGAATTCAATCGTCCCCGGCGGTTTGCTCGTCAGGTCATACATTACCCTGTTCACACCCTTGACCTCATTGATAATCCTGTTCATCACCTTGAACAGCACCTCATAAGGTACTTCTGCCGCCTCGGCGGTCATGAAATCAGACGTGATCACCGCACGCAGCGCCACAGCATAATCGTAAGTTCTTTCATCGCCCATAACGCCTACGGAACGCATATTAGTCAGCGCGGCAAAATACTGTCCCAGGCCGTTATCAACGCCCGCCTTTGCCAGCTCCTCGCGATATATGGCATCAGCATCCTGCACGATGCGCACCTTGTCCGCAGTCACCTCTCCGACGATACGCACGCCGAGTCCCGGTCCCGGGAAAGGCTGACGGTATACAAGATATTCCGGAATACCAAGCTCCAGTCCGGCTTTACGTACCTCATCCTTAAAAAGAAGACGCAGCGGCTCGATGATCTCTTTGAAATCAACGCACTCCGGCAGACCGCCTACATTATGATGAGACTTGATCGTTGCAGATTTTCCCAGTCCGCTCTCAATCACATCCGGATAAATCGTGCCCTGTACAAGATAATCTACCGCGCCGATTTTTTTTGCTTCCTCTTCAAAAACGCGGATAAATTCTTCACCGATGATCTTACGCTTTGCCTCAGGTTCGGAAACACCCGCAAGCTTCTGATAGAAACGTTCCTGCACATTGACGCGGATAAAGTTCAGGTCATACTGGCCTTCCGGTCCAAATACGGCTTCTACTTCATCTCCTTCATTCTTACGAAGAAGACCATGATCCACAAAAACACATGTCAGCTGCTTGCCAACCGCCTTTGACAGCAGTACGGCAGCCACAGAAGAATCCACACCGCCGGAAAGTGCGCAGAGCACCTTACCTGAACCTACCTTCTCACGAATCTGAATGATTGCATTTTCCACAAAGGAATCCATCTTCCAGTCGCCTGTGCAGCCACAGATGTTATGCACAAAGTTGGAGAGCATCGTTTTGCCTTCCTGCGTATGCATTACCTCAGGATGGAACTGTACCGCATACAGCTTTTTATCCGCATTTTCCATCGCTGCAACCGGACATACCGACGTATGCCCCACGATTTTAAAATCAGCCGGAGCCTGCTCGATATAATCCGTATGGCTCATCCAGCAGATCGTTCTGTCGGATACTCCTTCAAAAAGCGCTGATGAAGCATCCACATCCACTTCCGTTTTGCCATACTCGCTGACAGGCGCAGTCTTTACGCTGCCTCCCAGCATATATGACATCAGCTGGGAGCCATAACAAATACCCAAAATCGGGATTCCCAACTCAAAAATCTCCTTACTGCATCTCGGGGAATCCTCACCATACACACTGTTTGGTCCGCCCGTAAAAATAATCCCCTTCGGATTCATCTCCCGGATCTTATCCAGCCCGAGGGTATGGGGATGCACTTCACAATAAACGTTACATTCTCTGACTCTTCTGGCAATCAACTGATTATACTGCCCACCGAAATCAAGAACAATAACAAGTTCTCTTTCCATCCAATTCCTCCTATCTGTTCTCTCAAATTCGTAAAAATATTATAATTTCATTCTCTTTATCTGTCAAAGGTTTCTTAGGTATGCTGCCCGAAAGTTTCCCATTTATGCCCTTTATAACGGATCACATAAAATACCGCCCGTACTGCCCAGTCAAGTACCATTGCTCCCCAGATTGCCAACAGACCAAAGTGAAATACATAAGTAAATACATAGGCTGCAACCACACGGAACAGCCACATTGATACAATGGCAATATTCATTGGCCACACCACATCTCCCGCAGCCCGCAGCGTATTTGGCAGGGTAAACGACGGCACCCAGATAAGCATTGACATTACCGTATGAAAGCGGATCACGTCCACAGACATTTTTGCCGCCTCCGGTCCCAGATTATAAAATGTTACCAGTCCCGGAACCGCAAAGAACATTATTACGGAAATACAGGAAATTCCAATGATTGCATAACAACACAGTTTTTTTGTATAATATCGTGCCTGCCCGTATTCTCCCGCCCCGACGCAGACGCTCACAACGGAAACCAGCGCCAGATTGATTGCCATTCCCGGCAGATTATTCCAGCTGGCCAGAGTGTTCGCCACTGCATTGGCTGCGATCGCCGCAGTTCCCATCGTGGATACCGCACTGATCACAAGAATTTTCCCAAGCTGGAACATACTGTTTTCCAGCCCGTTCGGAACTGCTATATACAAAATCCTTTTAATGAGCTTTCCCTCAAACCGCAAGGTTACCTGACCGCGCAGGCTGATCTGCCTTTCCCCGTAAAACATCATGATAAAAATGACCACAGAGGCCACATATCTTGAGACAGTCGTTGGAAGCGCCACGCCTTCCACACCCATGTGAAGTCCAAACATGCAGATTGCATTTCCGATCACATTCAGACCGTTCATCAACAGAGAAACCCACATCGTCACTTTAGCGCCGTTCATCGCCCGAAACAATGCGGCACAGGAATTGTATATCGCCAGCGCAGGAAACGACCATGCCGTAATGATCAGATACGTTTTGCTCGCACGCATGACTGCTTCATCTGTTTTTCCGAAAATCAGACGCAGCAACGGATCATGCGCCGCCAAAAACACTGCGGAAATTGCAACTGCCAGAATCGTTGCAAACAGTAAAATTTGCCACGCCGTACGGCATGCTTCCGCCCGTTTCTTTTTTCCCAGAAAGTGTCCCGCAACCACTGCTCCTCCTGTTGCCAATGCCGAAAATACATTGATTAACAGGATATTGACCGTATCCACCAGTGAAACTCCGGAAACTGCAGCTTCTCCCGCCGCAGAAACCATGATCGTATCCGCCATTCCCACCGCAATCGCAAGTACCTGTTCGATTACCAGCGGAATGATCAGCTTTCTCAAATCCTTTCCTGAATAAAGCATTTTTCCCCTCCCGCATCCTGTTTTTTCGGGAATTTCCCCTCTGCATTTCATTTTAAACCTGTAAAATGAGGATGTAAATATCTTTTTACCTTGTGTCCTTTCCTCCCTTATGCTATACTGATTTTGAATTGAAGATTTGAAAGGAGAGCACGAATGTTGATTTAATCCGCTTATCTTGAAACATGAACATTAGTCGGACAGGCGCAGTTTTGTACAGGCGTCCTGTTATTTCATGTTGCCAAAAGTGGATGGATCGCCATTTTCTCTCTTTTTATTTTACAGTACAGACGCCCGGATTGTATCGGGTTTTCAATCGCTGTGTCCATATCCGTTTAAAAAGAGAATTTTACAGGCAGAGACCCTTTGACAACAAAGAGTCTCTTTTTTTATTCACGTACTTTTATGGAGCTTCGCTGTCCGGCTTTTTATATCCGAAGGGAGGATATGATATGGCGCAGATCAATGTGACAAATTTAACTTTTTATTATGACGGCAGCTTCGACCCGGTATTTGAAAATATTTCATTTTCAGCAGATACTGACTGGAAGCTCGGATTTATCGGCCGCAACGGCAAGGGAAAAACGACATTTCTGAAACTTTTGATGGGAAAATATGAATACAGCGGAAAAATCTCCGGTCCGGCAGTCTTTGACTATTTTCCATATGAAGTGACCTCCTCGCAGCTGACGCAGTGCGCGGCAGATTTTTTAGATGAATTAAAACCGGGCTGCGAGCTGTGGCGCGTCCTTATCGAAATGGAACGGCTTGATGCCCCGGCAGAGCTTTTGTACCGCCCTTTTGGGACGCTCAGTCATGGAGAACGCACAAAAATATTTCTGGCGCTGCTCTTTTCCGGAGAAAATGATTTTGTGCTCATCGACGAGCCGACAAACCATCTGGATCAGGAAGCGCGTGAGGTCGTGAAACGCTATCTCCAGAGCAAAAAAGGCTTCATCCTCGTTTCACACGACCGTGATGTCCTGGATGCCTGTGTGGACCATGTTCTCGTACTCAATCGCCGTACGATAGAAGTTCAGACCGGAAATTTTTCCAGCTGGCAGCAAAATAAAGAACGCATGGACCAGTTTGTTCAGGCGGAAAATGAAAAACATTTAAGGGAGATTGCGTCCTTAAAAAAAGCCATCGACCGCAGTTCACGCTGGGCAGAGCAAAATGAAAATACCAAAATTGGGTTCAATCCTGCAAAAGAACATGACCGTTTTTTAAAGACACGCGCTTATATCGGTGAAAAAACACGCAAAATGCAGGCGCGGGTCAAGAGCTTCGAGTGCCGTATGGAACGGGAGATTCAGGAAAAAGAAGGACTCCTTCAAGATTTGGAAACACCGGCGCAGCTAAAGCTAATGCCAATGCGCTTTCACAAAGACAGGCTTATTTTTGCCCGGGACCTGTGTGCCGGTTATCCAGGACAGGAACGACCTGTTTTGAAAGATTTTCAGTTTGAACTGGCACAGGGAGAACGCATTTTTTTACATGGAAAAAACGGCTGCGGCAAATCCACACTCATCAAGGCAATACTGCAGCAGGCGGCGCAGAAAAACACTCTTGCCATTTCCCGGAACACGGCTGCAGATACTCTCGAAATGCCATTTTCCGATGCTCCCTGCATCGAAATCCGAAGCGGCATACTGGAAACAGTCTCCGGACTTGTCATTTCCTATATCAACCAGGACACAAGCTTTCTAAGAGGAAGCCTGACACAGTTCTGCGAAGACCGGAAGCTGGATAGAAGCCTTTTTCTGGCTCTTCTCCGGCAGCTTGATCTGGAGCGGGAACAATTTTCCAAAAATATGGAGGAATTTTCAGAAGGGCAAAAGAAAAAAATTCTGATTGCGGCAAGTCTCCAGACGCCGGCGCATCTGTATATCTGGGACGAACCGCTGAATTTCATCGATGTTTTTTCCAGAATGCAGATAGAAACTCTCATTTTGAAATATCGCCCTACCATGCTGCTCGTCGACCACGATGTGCGTTTCCGGGAAACTATCGCTACACGGATAGTAGGGCTTCCCGGCTGAAAACGACTGCAGCTGAGGCTGAAACAGCGGAAAGAAAGAATGCCGTGGCCAGAAGCAGCTCTATTTCAGCCTTCCTTCCCGCTCCAGATAATCCAGAAACGCCTCGCAGCCTTCCACGATATCGTGATACGTGATTTCAAAATCTCCGGTATACCACGGGTCGGCAATATCCCTCGGACGCTCCGAATAATCCAGAAGCCGCGCAATCTTGTGCTCCGGGTCGCCGCCGGTGATACGCAGCATGTTGCTGATGTTATAACGCTCTGCTGCCAGCAGATAATCATATTCTTCATAATCCTGCTTCGTCATCTGGCGCGCCCGCTTGCCCGATGGGTCGATTCCGTGCTCGCGCAGCTTTCGCTGTGCGGGCGGGTATACCGGATTGCCGATTTCCTCGCGGCTGGTGGCAGCGGAGGCAATTTGGAAATAAGAAGCTAGACCCCTGCGGGTGACCATGTCACGGAAGATGAACTCGGACATGGGGGAACGGCAGATATTGCCGTGGCAAATAAATAATACTCTAATCATCTATGTAAAACTCCTTGAATTTACTGTATTTCCTTGATATATCGGGATTTTCTTCCGCTTGCTGTTTCATCTCATTCGTGGCATATCGTAGCATAAATTAGCACATCTTTTACCTCAAAAGTAGTACAAAAAGTAGTAAATTAAGGGTTAAATACTCATTTTACTACTCCCCATTTACTACCCGTTTCAGTTCCTCTTTCGCGTCGTCATATCCTATATGTGTATAGGTATTTAACGTGACGCTAATATCAGAATGTCCCATGAGGTACTGTAAAGTTTTAGGGTTCATGCCGCTTTTAGCCATATTAGAACAAAAAGTGTGACGGCAAACGTGTGGCGTAACCTTTGGCATTTGCACTCTATAAATGCTATTATACTTCTCACAAATATGCTGAAAGTATTTTTCCCAGTGCAAGGCTACCATAGGCATATCGTTTTTATCCAAATATAAGAAGCCACATTTCCCTCCTACAATAGGTTCAACTCGCGGTTTCTTTCTACTGGAAATAATACGTTGAAAGCACTCATAAACTTCATCTGTCATAGGGATTTCTCTTGTGCCACAAGAAGTCTTTGTATCTTCAATTACATACTCCATATTTCTTTTTCTTTGTAACTGATGATTGACACTAATTTTTCTATTCTGCATATCCAAATCTGATAATGTCAATCCCACAAACTCTGAAATACGAAGCCCTGTTTTGAATAAGATAAAAATCCCCTCATAATATCTGCAAAAATGCTTATCATTTGCCACAAATTCAAGAAATGCCCGTTCTTGCTTTCTTGTAATTGCTTCTCTTGTTACGCTGTCGTTTACAACAACCGTAGCAAGCTGAAATTCAAACGGATTTTTGCGTATCAAATCATCATCTACCGCCATTTGAAAAGCTGGTCTTACAACACCTCTGATAGAATGAATAGAGCTATACCCACGCCCGTCCTGCTGTAACTTTATCAGCCAACACTTTGCGTCAGACAACTTCACTTTATCTATTCTCTTTTTACCAAAGTCCTCTTTTTTGATAATATTGAGAACAAAATTATAATTTGCTTCGGTGTTATGCCGTACTCCCGTTTTTTGTAAAAGATATTTCTTTACCAATTCTAAAACGGTCATTTCCCCACCACGTGGGACGATTTCATCATCAATCGCTTTCATTATCTGCTTTTCCTTTTCCCTTAATGAAAGGTCGTCGCGCTTTCCCTGTGGTGTCTTATCTGTCTTTTCCAATTTCCAACTATAAACAAACTGCGTTTTACCTGTTGTATCAATATATTTGAACGCATATCGTCCGTCCCGGCGTTGGCTCTCTCCATTGCGAAGAATACGATTTTTGCTATCTCGTCTTTTTCCGCTCATGTCTATGCTCCTTTCGTACAAAAAGAGCCTTGCCACGATATACCAAATTATATCATAAACAAAGCCCTTTTTCTATCTTTTTATCAAGCAGCACTCAAAGCGGAAACGACTATATAGCCTATCCGATATGGCTACTGATTATCCTATATTTGTTAAATTGCTGTCAGGTCATTCAGAAAATCTTCAAATCGTTTCCTTTTGATAAGAAACTTCACTCCATTTTGAATAATAAAACCGGAGTCCAAATTATCTGAAACAAGTTTTCTTAATTTCTTTTCTCCAATATTAAAATAAATTACTGCTTCATCAATCGTTAAACAAAACTTATTTTGTATCTGTACCTGTGTTTCATTATTCATTTATTCTCTCCCCTTTCTTGAACTATAAAACTATTGTAAAATTATAAAGGCTCATCAGACGGTTTTAGCAAACCTCACAAGAATTTCACTTCCGCATGGTTCTCATGCAGCTCTACCCGTTGCCTGCGACGCTTCTAACGCTCGGACTCCGGCGGTAAAGGAGTATCATTATACCGATATATGGATTATGGCGGCAGAGTTGCTAAGTCTGCTTTGGAACGCTGATAATTCTCGCTCGTTTTGTCCCTCCTTTCGGTCATGGCGTATCAGCCCAACGGCTCCCCATATATCGAATGTATCTGATTTGCTTTATGCTGCGTCGCCGTTCTATTGCGCCGCTTTCTTT
>UQDA01000051.1 GCA_900539715.1 uncultured Lachnospiraceae bacterium
CAGCATTGTTAGCTTCATTCTTTGCGGCTCCCATGCTCTTCATTGTCGGGAACAGCAGAACGTCCCTGATCGCAGGAGAATTCGTCAGCAGCATTACCATACGGTCAATACCAAAACCAATACCGCCCGTCGGAGGCATACCGATCTCCAGCGCATTCATGAAATCCTCGTCCGTTGTGTTCGCTTCTTCATCGCCCTGAGAAAGAAGCTCCTCCTGAGCCTTGAAGCGCGCACGCTGGTCGATAGGATCGTTTAATTCGGAGTAAGCGTTCGCCATCTCCCAGCCGTTCATGAACAGCTCGAAACGCTCTACATAATCAGGATTCTCAGGCTTTCTCTTTGTCAGAGGGGAAATCTCTACCGGATGATCCATGACAAAGGTAGGCTGTATCATATGAGGCTCCGCATACTCTTCAAAGAACAGGCTCAGGATATCGCCCTTCTTATGGCGCTCCTCGAACTCGATATGATGTTCTTTTGCGATGGCCTTTGCCTCTTCATCGGAGTGGATTTCATTGAAGTCCACGCCTGCATATTTTTTAACCGCATCCAGCATCGTAATGCGCTCAAACGGCTTACCCAGATCTATTGTATGCTCGCCATATGTGATCTCTGTTGTGCCGAGCACCTCCTGAGCCACAAAACGATACAGATTCTCAGACAGATCCATCATGCCGTGATAATCTGTATATGCCTGATAAAGCTCCATCAAAGTAAATTCAGGGTTATGTCTTGTATCCACGCCTTCGTTACGGAAAACGCGCCCGATCTCATAAACGCGCTCCATGCCGCCTACAATAAGGCGCTTCAGATAAAGCTCCAGGGAAATGCGGAGCTTCACATCCTCATCCAGCGCATTGTAATGAGTCTCGAACGGACGTGCAGCGGCACCACCTGCATTTGCGACAAGCATCGGCGTTTCCACTTCCATAAAGCCCTCTCCGTCCAGATAACGACGAACAGCGCTGATGATACGGGAACGCTTGATAAACGTATCCTTTACATCCTGATTCATGATAAGATCAACATAACGCTGACGATAACGCAGATCCGTATTGGTCAGACCATGATATTTCTCCGGGAGCACCTGCAGGCTCTTGGAAAGCAGAACGACCTCAGCCGCATGAACGGATATCTCTCCTGTCTTTGTCGTGAACACCTCACCCTTTACGCCGACGATATCACCTACATCATATTTCTTAAAATCAGCATAGGGCTCTTCGCCGATGCTGTCTCTTGCCACATAAACCTGGATGCTGCCCTTTAAGTCCTGAATGTTGCAGAAGGAGGCCTTCCCCATCACGCGCTTAAACATGATTCTGCCCGCGATGCTGACGGTCTGTCCCTCCAGCTCCTCAAACTTCTCGCGCACATCTGCACTGTGCGCGGTCACATCATATTTTACATGTACAAAAGGGTCTTTGCCTGCCTCCTGCAAAGCCGCCAGCTTTTCCCTTCTTACCTTTAAAATCTGATTTAATTCCTGCTGATCGTTTGTGTTCTTGTTCTGTGCGTCTGCCACTTTCTTCGCTCCTTTTCCTCTGCCTCGCTTCCTGCTTCCAGCCGGACTTCTGCCCGCCTGAAAATACCGCTCTCCGCTCCCCGGCTCTTCCTTAATTGGACCGCTCTATCTCCAGTACCTTGTATCTTATCTCGCCGTCCTGTGTCTCAACCTCTACAATATCGCCTATCCTTGCGCCCATCAGAGCCTTACCTACGGGTGACTCGTTGGAAATCTTACCCTTTAAGCTGTTTGCCTCAGTAGAACCAACAATTTTATAGTCCAGCTCTTCATCATATTCCAAATCTAAAATCTTTACCTTACATCCGATATTGATCCGGTCTAAATCCACCTCGTCCTCTACAACGACCTCGGCGTTTTTCAGGATTTTCTCCAATTCCTCGATTCTCGCCTCGATGTCACGCTGCTCGTCTTTTGCTGCATCGTACTCTGCGTTCTCGGAAAGGTCGCCCTGCTCTCTCGCCTCTTTAATCTTCTGCGCCACTTCCTGACGCTTCACAACTTTCAGGTTGTGCAGTTCATCTTCATATTTACGAAGTCCCTCATAGGTAAGGATGTTTTTCTTTTCCATGGTCTGCCCTCTTAACTTCTAATAATAAAATCTCAGGCGCAGGCTCGTTTCACCTGCGCCCTGTCTGTTTTTTACCGATCAAATCGCATTATACCTTGCTTTGAAAGCAGTGTCAAGGTAATTGCAGACGGATATATAGGAAATATCCGTTCTTTTTTCGACAATGAGCCGCTTTTTAGCCGGGTCGGACGTCATATCAAGATACAGGCATCCAAACGCCATACTCCGTACTGGAGGACGGGCATTTTTGCGCAGCTCCACCACCGTCGTCCGCCTCCCGTCCGTTTCCGGGATTTCAGACAAAAAGCTTATCAAAAGCCCGCTGTCTTCATATATCCGCTGCGCCAGCTCTTCCATATAAAAAGTGTCCTCTTTACCGATCAGATACAGACCGTTTAACTGCCCGAACGCTTCCTCTACAAAATCCTCCTGCCAACGCTGCCCTTCCTCCCCTGACAATATGACGAGATTTTCCCGAAAAGGCTGCTGCCTCCATATATATGCCGCCAATAGGGCATCCGGCACGGGCTGTCTGAAATCCTTCCAGACGCCGTCTAACTCCGGCGCGGTCCAAAGCTGCATCGAAGCTTCGCCTTCTATCTGGGCCTTCAGCCTCTCTGCTTCCTTTCTCCCCGCAAAGGCTCTGATGCCGCCTTTTCCTTTTAAAAAAGAGGGTGGAATCCGATAAAGCTCCACCCTTCTTTCCTGCCAGACAACATGCTCTGCAAAAATCCTTTGCCGCCTGTCCTTGTATTCTCTTTCATCCGTCATGAAATAAGCGATGTCTCTCATGGAATCAGTCTATGCGGATTCCCTCTTTTTCATTCCTTCGAGAGCTCCGGCTCTTCCAAAAGCAGATGGTGCATCCCCTCAAGCAGTCCCTCCATCGTTTCCATATGGTTTATCTGCCTGCGGAGCGCCGCAGCATGTGGGAGCCCGGTCGTATACCACGCAAGATGCTTACGCATCTCGCGGACAGTAATATATTCTCCCTTATACTCTGCCGCAAGATGTGCATGACGCGCTATCATATCGTAAAGCTCCTGTCTCGTCGGACGCAGCGGAATTTCCCTGCCTTCCAGCGCCGCCGTAACTTCCCGGAATATCCACGGATTTCCCTGCGCGCCTCTGCCTATCATCACGCCATCACAGCCCGTTTTTTCCAAAAGACGCAACGCGCTGTCCGCATCCGTCACATCTCCGTTTCCAATCACCGGTATTTTTACCGCCGCCTTTACCTGTGCGATGATGTCCCAGTCCGCCTGTCCGGAATAATACTGTTCTCTCGTGCGCCCGTGGACTGCAACCGCCGCCGCCCCCGACTCCTGCAGGATATGTGCCATCTCCACCGCATTCACATGTCCGTCGTCAAATCCTTTTCGTATCTTGACTGTCAGCGGCTTTTTTATTGCCTTAGCTGTCTTCTCCACAATACGCCCCGCCAAAAGCGGGTCTTTCATCAGCGCACTGCCCTCTCCGTTGTTCACAACCTTTGGCACCGGGCATCCCATATTCAGGTCAAGCACAGCAAAAGGCCGTTCTTCAATACGCTTTGCCATTTCGCTGACGATGTCCGGATCAGAGCCAAAAAGCTGAAGAGATACCGCTCCTTCTCCAGGATGTATCTGTAAAAGCTCTTCGGTATTTTTATTTCCATATAAAATCGCTTTAGCGCTCACCATCTCCGAGCATACAAGCCCTGCTCCCTGCTCATGGCATAAGAGACGGAATGCAATATCGCTCACCCCTGCCATCGGCGCAAGTACAACATTATTGGAAAGCTCTACGTTCCCTATCGTAAGCTTTTTCATCTCACTCCTTACCACAGTACGTTACCTGCTGCTGTTTTTTTCATATAAAATACGAAGTCCATCCAGCGTGAGCGCGCTGTCGTAAATATCTATCACATCTGTCTCGTCAGAAATTATCCTGCCGAGTCCGCCGGTCGCCACTACCTTCATCTCTGTCAGCCCGGTTTCTTTTTTTACCTGATTCACGATATATTCGGTCTGCCCTATCTGCCCGTAAACAAGCCCTGCCTGCATGCTTGTTATCGTCTCTCTTGCCAGTATAGAATCCGGCTTCTTAATCTCCACCTCGGGCAGCCGCGCCGTATCTTCCCACAGCGCTTTTGCCGAAATACGGATTCCCGGAGCAGTGATTCCAACGCCGAAGCAGCCATCCTCCGTCACCAGGTCATAAGTCGTCGCCGTACCGAAATCCAGCACGAGCACCGGACCGCCATATTTTTCATATGCAGCCACCACGTCCACGATACGGTCAGGACCTATCTCCTTCGGATTTTCAGACGTTATCCTTATCCCGGTCTTGATACCGCTCCCGACGATAAGCGGATCGGTTTTTAAATAACGCTTCACGGCTCCGGTCAGGGCATGCATTACCTTCGGCACCACGCTCGCGATGATAGCGCCTCCGAGCTTCTCCGGCTCGATACCGTTGCTGTGCAGCATCGCCATAATATCAATACCGTATTCATCCGACGTACGTTCCATATTCGATGACATGCGGAACGTTGTGATAAGCTCCTCTCCCCGATACACTCCAAATGTGATATTTGTATTCCCTACATCAATTACAAGAATCATATTTCCTCTTTCTGCCATAAAAGGCGGTATCCTATTCTTCCTCCAAAAGCGCTGACATATCCTCTCCCATGATAAATATCCTGTAATACAGAGTCAGCGATTCCAGCAGTTCCTGACGGTTTCTTTTTATCTCCGCTATCAGAAGACCGCTGGAAATTTCATCGTATAAAATATCATCGTCTGCCGCATCCGTTTCAAATGCCAGCGTTCCGTCCGGCTCAAACACGATCGAGAAAACTCCCCCGACCTCCCTTGTGAACAACACGCATATGATATGCAGCTCGTCCTGAACGGACTGCGGGATATTTTTGAATCTTTCATTAAAATAATATTTCTGCTCATAGGCATTTGCCGCACAGAGCACTATCTTTTCTCCCTGATTGGATGTTTCAGACATAACCATATATTCCTCTCACTGATACTTCTCCGGCAAAAACCGCTTCAACAGCGCCGTTCTCACGGCGCACGAGCAGCTCTCCGGTCTTTTGGATACCGATTGCGGTACCCTTCCAGGCCCCGCCCGGGTCAAGCACCTCCACCTGCCTGCCGCAGTTTGCCAGAAGCGCTTCATATTCTTTTTGAATCCCGCTCAGATCCCCTGTTTCCGTAAAAAGCTTATAATATTGCCAAAACCGCTTTAAAATATGTGACAGCAGCTCTTCCCGGTCAACGCGTCTTCCGGTCTCCAGAAAAAGGGAAGTCGCCCGTTCGGAAAGCTCTTCGTCAAAGCTCTCCCCGTTCACATTGACGCCCGTCCCTACGACCACAAGATAACCGCGTCCGGCTTTTTCCCCGGATGCTCCCGCTTCAAAATACATTTCTGTCAGGATGCCGCACACCTTTTTCCCGCCGATGACCACGTCATTCGGCCATTTTATCTGTGCCTCCTGCCCCAGGCTGCAGATGCTCTGAGCCACTGCAAGCGCCATAGGCAGCGTCAGCATATGCGCCTTTTCGCAGTCTGCCTCCGGCCTTAACAACACGCTGAAATAAAGATTGCTGCCCGGGGGCGAAACCCAGCTGCGCCCTCTCCTGCCCCTTCCTGCGGTCTGTTGCTCAGCGGATATCACAAGCCCTTCCTCCGCACCGTCCTGTGCCGCCTGCCGTATGAGCGTATTTGTAGAATCCACTGTTTCCCGGCAATCCACTCTTAAAAAGGAACAGTCCTCAAGCATACCCTGCAGACGTTTTTTATCCAGCATGGTTCATGCCTCTTCCGGATGCTTCCATCCCAGTGTCGCTGCCATCACCGCTTTTATCGTATGCATCCGGTTTTCCGCCTCATCGAAAACAACCGATGCTTCCGACTCGAACACCTCGTCCGTTACCTCCATCTCATAGATGCCGAAACGTTCGCCAATCTCTCTTCCTATCCCGGTGTTGCGGTCATGATAGGAGGGCAGACAATGCATAAATATCGCATTTCCCGCATTCTGCATGACTGCGCGGTTCACCTGATACGGCATCAGGTCTTCGATACGCTCTCTCCATACCGCGTCCGGCTCTCCCATGGAAACCCATACGTCGGTGCATATCACATCCGCATCCTTTGTTCCCGCTTTTACATCTTCTGTCAGCGTGATACTGCCGCCGTTTTCCTTTGCAATCTCCATGCACTGCTCCACAAGCGCCTTATCCGGAAAATATCTGGAAGGCGCGCACGCCGTAAAATGCATTCCCATCTTCGCGCACACGACCATATAGGAGTTGCCCATATTATATCTGGCGTCACCCATATAAACGAGCTTCACGCCTCTTATTTTTCCAAGATGCTCTTTTATCGTCAAAAGGTCTGCCAGCATCTGCGTCGGATGAAATTCATTTGTCAGCCCGTTCCATACCGGGACTCCGGCATATTTCGCCAGCTCTTCCACAATCTCCTGCCCGAATCCCCGGTACTCGATTCCTTCATACATCCTTCCAAGCACACGCGCTGAATCACGGATGCTTTCTTTTTTTCCAATCTGCGAGCAGGACGGATCCAGATATGTCGTTCCCATCCCCAGGTCATGGGCTGCCACCTCAAAAGAGCTTCTTGTCCGGGTGCTCGTCTTTTCAAATATCAGCGCCACATTCTTACCACGCAGCGTATCTACAAGTATCCCCGCCTTTTTCATGCGCTTTAATTCAGCTGCAAGGTCTACCAGATATTCGATCTCCTCCGGTGTATAATCCAGCAATTTTAAAAAATGACGTCCTTTCAGATCCATTCCCCATACCTCCTGACATCCCTGTAAATATGAATAAAAAAGCATCCTGCTCTGCAGGATGCACCGCCTGCGGCGGG
>UQDA01000052.1 GCA_900539715.1 uncultured Lachnospiraceae bacterium
TTCCGATACTGGGTACTTCCATCACGGATTATGCGACAGCGCTCGGGATGGAGGAATGGACGGGAACAACCGGGAAAAACATTTCGGGGACTTCGGACCTTGCACCGCTGGATGAACAGGCAAAGCTGTTAAATGAGATGTTCCCGGATGCGAAAAATGTCGGTATTTTATACTGTTCGGCAGAACCCAATTCTTCTTATCAGTCGGGTGTCATTCAGGAGGCTCTGACAGGGCTGGGCTATACATGTAAGGAATATACGTTTGCAGATTCCAACGACCTGGCGTCCATAGCTGCAAGTGCGGCGGCAGAGAGCGATGTGATATATGTCCCGACAGATAATACGGCTGCATCCAATGCAGAAATCATACAGAATATCTGTCAGCCTGCGGGGGTTCCGGTAGTTGCCGGAGAAGAAGGCATCTGCAAGGGCTGCGGCGTGGCAACGCTGTCTATCAGCTACTATGATATCGGTGTCAAGGCGGGAGAGATGGCGTATGATATTCTGGTGAACGGCGCGGATATCGCCTCTATGAAGATAGAGACAGCTCCGAATGTAACAAAGAAATACAATGCCGCAAACTGTGAGGCGCTGCAGATAACGCCTCCGGAAGGCTATGAGCCGATAGGCTGAAAAAAGGACGAAATGACGGAGGGAACGGAAGTTGGATATCATGGTATTTTTTAATGCGCTGCCGGGAGCATGCGCGCAGGGGCTGGTCTGGGGAGTGACAGCCATCGGTGTGTATATTACTTATAAGATTCTTAATCTGGCAGACCTGACGGTAGACGGTTCTATGTGTACAGGCGGAGCGGTATGTGTGGTGATGCTGCTCAACGGATATTCGGCGGGAGTTTCCCTGGCGGCCGCTTTTCTGGCGGGGATGCTGGCGGGACTCGTTACCGGCGTTATTCATACAGCGCTCGGGATACCTGCGATACTGGCGGGGATACTGACGCAGCTGGGGCTGTATTCGGTCAATCTGCGTATTATGGGAGATAAGGCGAATGTGGCGGTCCCGGGAAACGATTATGACCGCCTGCTTGTTTCCCTGCGCCATTTAAAGGGCGTTGTCTTTTATCGGAACACACTGTTTGCCGCGGCTGTCATCATTGCGGTGCTGATAGGCGTGTTGTACTGGTTTTTCGGTACGGAACTTGGGTGTTCCATTCGTGCGACGGGTTCCAATGAAAACATGGCGCGGGCGCAGGGCATCAATACGGATAAGACAAAAATTCTCGGACTTATGATATCCAACGGTATCGTGGCATTTTCAGGCGCACTTCTGGCGCAGTACAACGGATTTGCAGATATCAATATGGGGCGCGGTGCAATCGTCATCGGTCTGGCGGCAGTCATTATCGGGGAAGTGGTATTTGGAAAACTCAGCAGGAATTTTGCATTTTATCTGCTGACTGTAGGGCTGGGATCTATCATTTATTATGTGGTGATGCAGATGGTTCTGTGGCTGGGGATGAAGCCGAACGACTTAAAGCTTTTATCGGCTCTTGTGGTGGTCGTATTCCTTGCTGTCCCTTATATAAAGAGAAAATATTTTGCAAAACGGGTAAAAAAGGGAGGTGCAGGACGTGCTTGATATCAAATCTATCAGTAAAACCTTCAATGCGGGAACCGTAAATGAAAAAACGGCGCTGAACGGTCTGTCCCTGAAACTGGAGGACGGGGATTTTGTGACGGTCATCGGAGGGAACGGAGCCGGGAAATCCACGCTTTTAAATGCGGTGGCAGGCGTCTGGCCTGTGGATGAGGGAATTATAGAGATTGGAAATGTGAATGTGACAAAACTGCCGGAATATAGGCGGGCAAAATACCTTGGACGGGTTTTTCAGGATCCTATGACGGGAACAGCTGCGGATATGCAGATAGAAGAAAATCTGGCGCTGGCAGCTCGCAGAGGCGCTGCGCGGACGCTGAAGATAGGCATTACAAATAAGGAACGGGAAGTGTACAGGAGACGGCTTGAAGAATTGGGGCTTGGTCTGGAAAATCGTATGACTTCAAAAGTCGGACTGCTCTCCGGTGGCCAGCGTCAGGCGCTTACGCTTTTGATGGCGACATTGAAAAAGCCCCGGCTGCTCCTTTTGGATGAGCATACGGCGGCGCTCGACCCGAAAACTGCGGAAAAGGTACTGGAAGCAACGGAGCGCATCGTCGCACAGGACCACCTGACAACGCTGATGATAACCCACAATATGAAAGATGCGATAGCGCACGGCAACAGACTTATCATGATGTATGAAGGGCGTGTGATATATGATGTGTCTGGAGAAGAAAAAAAGAAGCTTTCCGTAGCGGATTTGCTGGAAAAATTTGAACAGGTAAGCGGGGGAAGCTTTGCGAATGACCGTATGATTTTGTCATAAGGCGTTATTTTGTAAAAAAGACTGGATTTTTGACGTAAAATGTGAGAAAATAGCATCAGCGTACAGCTGGTGCTTTTTTTGCGGGCGTTTTCTGGACCAAACACGGTAATCAGCGCTGTATTTTCGCAGAAGAAAGCTTTGCGCCTTTTTAGCGCGCCCGCTGACGAAATTTTCATCCATAGACGAAAGGAGATAACACATGATTTATTCACACGAAGTTGAACAGATGTGTCCGGTAGCGCAGGGCGTAAACCACGGCTGTGCTCCCATCCCGGAAGAAGCAAAATGGGTAAAAGCCAAAGAGATCAAGGACATATCCGGTCTGACTCATGGTGTAGGCTGGTGTGCACCTCAGCAGGGCGCATGTAAGCTGACCCTCAACGTTAAGGAAGGTATTATTCAGGAGGCTCTGATCGAGACACTCGGCTGCTCCGGTATGACTCATTCTGCAGCTATGGCTGCTGAGATTCTGCCCGGCAGAACTCTTCTTGAGGCGTTAAATACTGACCTTGTGTGTGACGCGATCAATACGGCTATGAGAGAGCTGTTCTTACAGATCGTTTACGGACGTACTCAGTCCGCATTCTCTGAGGACGGACTTCCGATCGGCGCAGGTCTGGAGGATCTGGGCAAGGGCTTAAGAAGCCAGATCGGTACCATGTACGGTACCTTAAAGAAAGGTCCCCGTTACCTTGAAATGGCTGAAGGTTATGTAACCGGCATCGCTCTGGATGCAGATGATCAGATCATCGGCTACAAGTTTGTAAACTTCGGCAAGATGACAGACTTCATGAAGAAGGGCGACGATGCTCAGACAGCATATGAGAAAGCTTCCGGCCAGTACGGACGTGTTGATGATGCTGTAAGAATCATCGATCCCAGACAGGAATAAAAAGGAGGAGGTAACGAAGCATGGCATTATTTGAATCTTATGAAAGAAGAATCGACAAGATCAATGCTGTTTTAAATAGCTACGGTATTGCTTCTATCGAAGAAGCTGAGAAAATTACAAAAGATGCCGGTCTGGATGTTTACCATCAGGTAAAGGGAATCCAGCCCATCTGTTTTGAGAACGCTTGCTGGGCTTACATTGTAGGCGCTGCAATCGCAATCAAGAAAAACTGCAGAAAAGCATCTGATGCTGCTGCAGCAATCGGTGAAGGCCTTCAGGCTTTCTGTATCCCCGGCTCTGTTGCAGATCAGCGTAAGGTAGGCTTAGGTCATGGTAACCTGGGCAAGATGCTGCTGGAAGAAGAGACAGACTGCTTCTGCTTCCTGGCAGGTCATGAGTCTTTTGCAGCTGCTGAGGGCGCTATCGGTATCGCAGAGAAGGCGAACAAAGTTCGTCAGAAACCTCTCCGCGTTATCTTAAATGGTCTGGGCAAAGACGCTGCACAGATCATCTCCAGAATCAACGGCTTTACATATGTAGAGACAGAGATGGATTACGCTACCGGCGAAGTTAAGGAAGTATTCCGTAAGGCTTACTCCGAAGGTCTTCGTGCAAAGGTTAACTGCTACGGCGCTAACGACGTAACAGAAGGCGTTGCTATCATGTGGAAAGAGGGCGTTGACGTTTCCATTACCGGTAACTCCACCAACCCTACAAGATTCCAGCACCCCGTTGCAGGTACTTACAAGAAGGAGTGCGTAGAGAAGGGCAAGAAGTACTTCTCCGTAGCTTCCGGCGGCGGCACAGGCCGTACACTGCATCCCGATAACATGGCAGCAGGCCCTGCTTCCTATGGTATGACAGATACAATGGGACGTATGCATTCCGATGCACAGTTCGCAGGTTCTTCTTCCGTACCCGCTCACGTTGAGATGATGGGTCTGATCGGTGCAGGTAACAACCCGATGGTTGGTATGACTGTATCTGTAGCAGTTGCTATCGAAGAGGCTGCTAAGGAAGGCAAATTCTAAAAACTGAATTTCCATAAGCGTAAAAAGCGCCGTAATCCTCAGGGATTGCGGCGTTTTTTGCATGGCATGAAAAGAAACTGAAAAATCTGTTTTTAGAGGTCATCCTCGATTGCTCCGGATTTTGCATAGGCGGTAGATTTTGCCTCAAAAAAATCCGTTTTGATAAGATTTGCATTGCTGTATACATTGACCCACTTCATGGATTCGGGAATGTCGTTAAAGCCTTCGTACAGAGGCTCAAAATTGAGTGCAGTCGCGCGCAGGTTCCCGAGGTAATGGATATAGTCGGAGATCATTTC
Source organism: uncultured Lachnospiraceae bacterium (assembly GCA_900539715.1). Lineage (GTDB taxonomy): Bacteria > Bacillota > Clostridia > Lachnospirales > Lachnospiraceae > Gallintestinimicrobium. The sequence continues at coordinate 4,606 of UQDA01000052.1, forward strand.
CATTGTAAGACCTTCGATTCGATCTCCAAGCACATATTCGGCCCAGGAGATTTCTTCTTCCACGCCGCGCCGCAGCATCGTGCGGTATTCCTCAACCTTTTCAGGTGAAAAAAGCTCGGGTTCTTCCTTTTGCAGCTCCAGGAGAATATTGCGGAAGAGCCATAAATGAGTATTTTCATCCCGGTTGATGTAGCGGATTTCCTGAGCGCTGCCGGACATTTTTCCGGTGCGTCCCAGATTGTAGAAGAACATAAATCCGGAGTAAAAATAAATGCCTTCCAGAATGTAGTTGGCCATCATCGTCCTGACGAGATGTTCCCGGTCACGATGCTCTAAAAAGGCGTTATATTGTTCGCCGATAAATTCATTTCTTTTTAAAAGACGTTCATCATATTTCCACTGATATAAAATCTCGTCCCGTTTGGTCGGCGGACAGATAGAGTCGAGCATATAGCTGTAGCTCTGGGAGTGGACTGCCTCCTGAAATGCCTGAATGGTCAGACAGAGATTTATCTCGTTTGCGGTAATATATTCGCCGATATTTGGAAGGTTCGCAGTCTGGACGGAATCCAGAAAAACAAGAAAGGAAAGGATTTTATCATAAGCGGTCCGTTCCTCGTCCGTCAAAAGGCGGTAGTCCTTGATATCCTGAGTTAGGTTTATCTCTTCAGGAATCCAGAAATTGTTCATTGCCTGCCGATACCAGGAGCTGACCCAGGTGTATTTCATATTGTTAAAGTCATTCAGATTGGTCGTATTTCCCCCTATCATCCGGCGTTTTCTCACATCTGTATCGCCCTGTGCATTAAAGAGAGCTTTTTTCTGTAATTTCATATTTTTTCCATTTCCGCCGCATGAGCGGCATTTTAATGAAGCGATATCATATCTTATTTTTTGCGGCCGTCTCCATCAGGAGGAGCAGGATTCGCATTCTTCTACCTCGAGCGATTGGCTGCGGACATAGTACAGCGTTTTGACACCCTTTTCCCATGCCCGGATATAGAGGGCCAGAAGTCTGCGGAACGTATATTCATTCGTAATATAGAGGTTGACCGACTGCGCCTGATCGATATGGCGCTGCCGGATACCTGCAGCGTCTACAATCCAGTTCTGGTCGATATGATGCGCGTTTTTGTAGAGCCAGAATGTTTTCTCGTTTAAATCCGGCGCAACGCGGGTGAGCATGCTGCCTTTTTTTTCTTCCATAAAATATTTTTTCATGACAGGATCAACGGCTGCGGTGGTGCCTGCAATGATGGAAGTAGAGCTGGTAGGCGCAACGGCGAGAAGATAGCCGTTCCGGAGGCCCTTTTCGGCAATCTGTGCAGCAAGGTTTTTCCATTGCGGCGATGTATAGCCGCGTTTTTCAAAGTAAGAGCCGTTTTCATAATCGCTGCCGCCAAAGCAGGGATAAGCTCCTTTTTCGCAGGCAAGCTCCATAGAGGCTTTGAGCGCGTAATAATTTATCTTTTCGTACAGGGCATCTGTAAAATTCAGATGCGCATCTGACTCAAAGCGAAGTCCCTGCTTTACGAGCATATGATGATAGCCGCTTGTTCCAAGACCTATCGCACGGTATTTCCGGTTGGAAAGCTCGGCGTAGGGGATGGGATAGTAGTTTAAGTCGATGACGTTATCAAGAGCGCGTACAATGGCGGAAATGACGGTACACAGTTCGTCATCGTCATTGACGTTCATGCGTCCCAGAGTCAGGGACGCCAGATTACAGACGACAAAATCACCGGGTCTTGTTTCCTGGAGGACGACTGTTTCGCCGTTTACCTGTGTGACCGTCGGGGCGCTGACGTGCATGGGACTCATATTCTGGGCGATTTCCGTGCACAGGTTGCTGCAATAAATGATACCCTGATGGGAATTGGGATTCATACGGTTGACAATGTCGCGGTTAAAGGCAAAGGGCGTGCCTGTTTCCACAAGGGATTTTAAAATCAGGCGTACGATTTCCTTGACGCTCATGACACGTTTTTGGATTCGTTTGTCTGAGGCACAGTCAAGATATCGTCTTTCCCATTCGTCTCCGTAAAAATCTTCCAGATGATATCCCTTTGTAAGATAGATATCGTGCGGGCACATCAGATACCAATCGGCATCCAGGTCAGTCTTTGCCAGTTTCCAGAAAAGATCGGGGTAACATACGGCGGGAAAAATGTCGTGCGCCTTCATACGGTCGTCACCATTATTTGTCCGAAGCTGGAGAAATTCGGGCAGGTCTCTGTGCCATGCGTCAAGATAAACGGCGGCGGCTCCCTGACGAACGCCCAGCTGGTCTACGGCGGTAGCAGTATCGTTTACAAACTTTGTCCAGGTATACTGGG
>UQDA01000053.1 GCA_900539715.1 uncultured Lachnospiraceae bacterium
TGTAGCTCAGCTGGATAGAGCAACGGCCTTCTAAGCCGTGGGTCGGGGGTTCGAATCCCTTTGGGCACATTGGAAAATGATAGCGTTGGACATGCTTTGCATTACGTTTTCATTTTCATATGGTGGGTATAGCGCAGTTGGTTAGCGCGCCAGATTGTGGCTCTGGAGGCCGAGGGTTCGAATCCCTCTATCCACCTTCCTGGGCTATCGCCAAGCGGTAAGGCACAGGACTTTGACTCCTGCATTCGCTGGTTCGAATCCAGCTAGCCCAGCTAACATGGTACGGACGACGAGTGCGCCCGTCATTTAATTTCATGGAGCACTAGCTCAGTCGGTAGAGCACCTGACTTTTAATCAGGTTGTCGGGGGTTCGAATCCCCCGTGCTTCACTTGCGAAGGCGCTGTAGGTTACAGCGCTTTTTCTGTATATATTTGTCAGGTCAATATCACCAGTCATATCGATTGGTGTATTTTTATGCGCTCAGCGCAGGTGTACGCGTTAGCGTACATTTTTTTTAATATCACGAAGTGGAGGAATGAGGAGAAGATGTTGCGAAATGTGGATATGTCGGAAATTTCCGACGGAAAATTATATGATGCGGGCGACATGGTAAAGGTTGGCTGTCAGGATTGTGAAGGCTGTTCGGCGTGCTGCTGCGGGATGGGAGATACGGTCATCCTGGATCCGAGGGATGTGTTTGAGCTGTCCAGGAATCTGGGAAAACGTTTTGAAGAGCTTTTGGAGGAGAGCCTGGAACTGCATGTGCAGGATGGAGTGATACTGCCAAATCTGAGGATGCAGGGAGAGAGGGAGTGCTGCACATATCTGGATGAAAAGGGACGCTGCAGTATACACGCATTCCGTCCCGGCATATGCAGGCTCTTTCCGCTCGGAAGGATTTATGAGGACGGAGGTTTCCGGTATTTTCTGCAGACAGGGGAGTGCAGAAAGGAAAGCCGGACGAAGCTGAAGATAAAAAAGTGGATAGGCATCCCTGATTTTAGCAGATATGAAAAATTCGTGGCGGACTGGCATTTTTTTGTGAGAGAGCTTCAGGAGAAGCTGATGGAAAAAAAGGATATGGAAGCGGCGCAGAAGATAAATCTGTATGTGCTGGAGCAGTTCTTTTTTAAAGGCTGGGAAGCGGAGGATTTTTACGGGCAGTTTGAAAAAAGGCTGGAGGAGGCAAAAAAACTGATATAAAAAACACTTGCGCTAACCGAACATATGTACTATATTATACTTATAAAAAGAACATACGTTTGGAGTAAGAGCATGGCTTTTCATATCGCTTCGGGCAGGTCCCTGATGGAGAAACTGAATATCTTATCCGATGCAGCAAAATACGATGTGGCGTGTACGAGCAGCGGGATCAGCCGCAGGGGAGACGGCAAGGGTATCGGCAATACGGTGAGCGCGGGGATATGCCACAGCTTTTCTGCAGACGGGCGCTGTATCAGCCTGCTGAAGATACTCCTCACGAATGAATGTATCTATGACTGCAGGTATTGCATCAACAGGTGTTCCAATGATGTGGAACGGGCGTGCTTTACGCCGGAGGAGATATGCAGGCTCACAATAGAGTTTTACCGGCGCAATTATATAGAAGGGCTGTTTTTGAGCTCGGGTATTTTGCAAAGCCCTTCCTATACGATGGGGCTGCTGTACCAGACAGTTTACCGGCTGCGTACGGAATATCACTTTCAGGGATATATCCATGTGAAGGCGATACCGGGCGCTGATCCGGAGCTTATCAGGCTTACGGGCTTTCTGGCGGACAGGATGAGCGTGAATCTGGAGCTGCCGACGGCCGAGGGACTTTCTCGGCTTGCGCCGAACAAGCACAGAAAGACAATACTGACGCCGATGCGTCAGATTCAGAACGGGATCGTATCGAATAAGGAGGAGCTGGCACTGTATCGGCATGCTCCGGAATTTGTGCCGGCGGGACAATCCACGCAGATGATAATCGGGGCAACGCCGGAACACGATTATGAAATCCTGACGGTAGCGGAGAGTCTGTATCGCAGATTTGATTTAAAGCGGGTGTTCTATTCGGCGTTCGTACATGTGAATGAGGATAAGGAGCTTCCTGTGCTGGCGGGAGGGCCGCCGCTTTTGCGGGAGCACAGGCTGTATCAGGCTGACTGGCTGATGAGGTTTTACGGATTTGGCGCAGAGGAGCTTTTGAGCCGGGAGCGGCCGGATTTTAATCTTTTTCTGGATCCGAAGGCGGACTGGGCCCTGCGCCATCTGGAGCAGTTTCCTGTTGAGATAAACAGGGCGTCATATGAAATGCTTCTGCGCGTCCCGGGGATAGGTGTCAAAAGCGCCCGCAGGATCGTGCAGGCGCGCCGGAGCAGCGTGTTGGATTATGTCCATTTAAAGAAGATGGGGGTCGTATTAAAGAGAGCTGTCTATTTCATTACATGCAGCGGCAGACAGATGTATCCGCTGCGGATAGAAGAGGACTTTATCACGAGGCAGCTCATAGACGACGGGAAAAGGCTGCCGTTCGATGCATCGGGAGCGACCTACAGGCAGCTTTCTTTGTTTGATGACCGCAATTTTATGATGGATCAGCAGGGAGTACAGCCGGAGGACGGCTGGATAAAAATGGCGGGGCAATAGGAGGGGCAGGATGGAAGAGACGATTTTGGTCTGTGAGGATTCGATAGAGGCGGTTTTGACAGCGATTTATCGTGCATATGAGTGGAAACTTGCCCCGGAACGGACGAAGATACAGCTCGGGGAAGAGGATCTGGTACTGTTTTCACAGTATCGGGAGGTAGAAAACGACGAGGCTCTGGCGCAGAAGGTGATGAATACTGTGAGGAGAAGGTTCGGGGAGGATGCATGGGAAGATATCGCCTATGCGCTGATGGCAGAAGCGACGGATAAGGCGACAGCGGTTTATCATGCAATCGCGGCAGGGATTTCCGGCAGGATCAGAGGGCCGCTGATGCAGGGACTTTCTGAGCCCGCGATATACAGGGTGTTTGAGCTGAGCAGGACGGTACACAGGGTCAGGCACAGAATGCTTGAATTTTTGCGTTTTCAGGAGTCGGAGAAGGGAGGCCTGTATGCGCTGATAGAGCCGGATGCAGATGTAACGGCGCTGATAATGCCTCATTTTGCCGACAGATTTCCGAGAGAGGATTTTATCATTGCAGACTGCAGAAGAAAGAAGGCGGGGGTTCATCCGGCAGGACAGGCGTGGTTTATGGTGCGGCTGACGGATGAAGAAAGAGAGAACCTTCTGCGGATGCAGAATCACAGGACGGATGCCCAGAGGGAGATGGAGGAACTTTTCAAGGGGTTCTGTCATACGATTGAAATCAAAGAGCGAAGGGATATATGTCTGCAAAAGCAGTTTGTTCCGGATAAGTTCAGACGTTTTATGCCGGAATTTCAGGAAGGGCATGCATAACTTCCTGTACGGGGGCAATACTGTGGAACAGACAGGCGGGGATTGCCTGTCCGGAAAGGATGGAGTATCATGGAAGAAGAGGGATTATGGAAGTATCAGATAAGGCTTGTGCCGGAAGAGATAAGCCGTTTTGTGGAAGCGGCATCCAGGTGTGATTTTGATGTGGATATCGCGTATAACAGTTTTGTCGTGGATGCCAAATCTATCGTAGGTGTGATGGGGCTGGACCTGCGGTATCCGATGTCGGTTGTATGTCACGGATATGACAGCAGTTTTGACCGGTATTTAAGGGACAGGGTGACAGAGGAGAAAGTGTGGAAATGTGGAGATAAGGATTTCGGTCAGAGGCCTGGTGGAGTTTTTACTAAGGACAGGGGATATCGATAATCGAAGAAAGACTGCGCCTGAGGACGCGATGCAGGAAGGCGGCAGGATACACCGGATGATACAGAGACGGATGGGGGCGGATTATCATGCGGAGGTATCGCTGCGCTGGATACAGGAATATGACGGCTATGAATTGGTTGTGGAAGGACGTGCTGACGGGATAATCGATACGGATCCGGTGACAGTGGATGAGATAAAGGGTACATACCGTGATCTTGAACGTATGAGGGGGCCGGAGCCGGTCCATCTGGCGCAGGCAAAGTGTTATGCGTGGATATATGGACATCAGCATGATATGGAGCAGATGAAGGTACGGATGACCTACTGCAACATGGATACGGAGGAGATACGTTACTTTGAATATATATATTCCATAAGGGAGCTGGGGGAATGGTTCGGCGGACTTTTGGATGAGTATCGGAAGTGGTCGGATGCAGAGATAGCATGGAAGAAGAAGCGTCAGGAATCTATTCATACCATTCAATTTCCGTTTCCGTACCGGGAGGGGCAAAGAGAGCTTGTGACCCATGTATATCACACGATATGCCATAAGAAGAAGCTGTTCATTGAAGCGCCTACCGGGGCGGGAAAGACGATTTCTACCATATTTCCGGCAGTCAAGGCAGTAGGGGAGGAAAAGGCGGACCGGATTTTTTATCTGACGGCAAAAACGATAGCCAGGACAGTGGCGGACGATACATTCGGGATATTGAGGGAGAACGGACTGCATTTTAAGACGGTCGTGCTGACGGCGCGTGATAAGATATGCTTTATGGAAGAGGCGGAGTGCAATCCGGAGCACTGTCCTTATGCGAAGGGGCATTATGACAGGATAAACGGGGCGCTTTATGAGCTGATGACCTCCGGGGAGCATTATGGAAGAGAGGAGCTGGAAGAATGCGCCGGCAGACACAGGGTATGTCCGTTTGAGCTGGGGCTGGATATCAGTCTGTTTTCAGACGGAATTTTGTGCGATTATAATTATGTATTTGACCCGCATGTATATCTGAGGAGATTTTTCGGAGAGGGGAGCGTACGGGGAAGGCATCTGTTTCTGGTGGATGAGGCGCACAATCTTTTGGAACGGGGCAGGGAGATGTACAGCGCCGTTTTGTATAAAGAGGACTTTTTGGCTCTGAAAAAGACGGTAAAGGCATATGATATCAAGATGGAGAAGCGCCTTGAAAAGTGCAACCGGGAATTGCTTTTACTCAAGAGGGAGTGTGAGGACTGGTGTATTCCGGATACGATAGACGGTTTTGTGGAAGCACTCCTGAGGCTGGCATCATGTATGGAAGATTATCTTGAGAATCATGATGACAGTCCGGTGCGGAGGGAAATACTGGATTTTTATTTCGAGGTCAGCCATTTTTTGCAGATGTATGAGTTGGTGGATGATAAATATGTGACATATACTCAGATAGACGGGGAGGGGCGGTTTTTCCTGAAGCTGTTCAATGTGGACCCATCGGCGAATTTAAAGGAATGTCTGGCAAGGGCGGTCAGCAGCATAATGTTTTCGGCAACGATGCTGCCGATACAGTACTATAAAAAGCTTTTGGGCGGGGAAGAGACAGATTATGAGGTCTATGCCCGATCGGTTTTTTTGCCGCAGAAAAAGGGGCTGTTCATTGCAGAGGACGTGACGAGCAGATATTCCCGGAGATCGGAGCAGGAGTATGACAGGATAGCGGCATATATTCATCAGGTAGTCGGAGAGCGGCATGGCAACTACATGGTGTTTTTTCCGTCCCATGTTTTCCTGCAGCAGGTATATGAGCGGTATGAGGCGCTTTATGCGGAAGGGGACAAGGCGGAGTGCATCGTGCAGACGGAGCGCATGGATGAGCAGGAGCGGGAGGTATTCCTGAAAAAATTTGAGGGAAACGGGGACTGCAGGCTTTCGGAAGTGATCCATATGGAGATTGAGATAGAGGAAGAGACCAGTCTTGTCGGTTTTTGCGTTTTGGGAGGTATTTTTTCCGAGGGAATAGATTTAAAGGAGGACAGACTGATAGGGGCACTTATTGTGGGAACAGGGCTGCCTCAGGTGTGTACGGAGAGAGAACTCATAAAAGGATATTTTGACGGACATGGGGCGGACGGCTTTGACTATGCGTATCGATATCCGGGGATGAACAAGGTATTGCAGGCGGCGGGAAGAGTGATAAGGACATCACAGGATGTGGGGATTGTTGCGCTTCTGGATGACCGATTTTTACAGTATTCGTATCAAAAGCTGTTTCCGAGGGAGTGGGTGGACTATGAGGTCGTGAACCGGGACAGTGTATCGCGCCGGGTAGAGCGGTTCTGGAATGAATGGCTGTAGGAAGCCCTGTGAAGGAAAAAACAGGCGCAGCAGGAATGCTGCGCCTGAGAAACGGCGAACGGTATTTGTTTATACGTGGCATTATACTCTGCCGGCAGCAGGGTCGGCACCTGAAAGGAGCCATTGTATCTCTCTGCGGTAAGGGGGGAGTACTTTGCCGGGATTTTCCGGGTCGGGATACCAGGGCGTTTCCAGAATTTTGGGGACATTCAGGAAATCCGGGTGGTGTACGATGCGGAAGATGGGAGAAAAGCCGATGAAGCCTTCCCCGATATCGGAATGGCGATCCTTGGCAGCTCCTCGCTCGTTTTTACTGTCATTGATATGAAAAGCAGCTATCTGCTCTTTTCCGATGACCCGGTCAAACTGCTCGAGCACGCCGTCTAAGTCGTTTACGATGTCGTAGCCCGCATCGTGGACGTGGCAGGGGTCAAAGCATACGCGGAGACGTTCCGGGAAGCGGACTCCGTCATAGATAGCGG
>UQDA01000054.1 GCA_900539715.1 uncultured Lachnospiraceae bacterium
TCTTATCGGCGGCGGGGCTGGGAGGGCTGGGGGCATGGGTCTGGTGCGGTGGCTGCGGATTGGGGAGCGGGATGATGCTGACAGCCCTCTCGTGGCGGTATGGGATGAAGGGGCTGTTCTTTTTTGTGTCCTGTCTGCTGCCGCATCAGCTTTTGCTTATTCCGGGGTTTTTGATGCTCATCTGCTGGTGTGTGCATCGTATGGAAAAAAGGCGTATTTTTCTTCCGCTCACAGCGATTGCATGCGGATGTCTGGTGGAAGGTTATATCAGTCCGCTTGTGGTGCGGTTTGTGCTGATGATTTTTTGAGGAAGGAGAGCAGATGTTGGGGCATGAAAAAGAAATGCACCGATATGTGGTATTATTTGAAAATATGCCGAAAAAACCGCATAAAATGCGGAAGTTTCCACATTGCTTTTCAGAAAATGAACGCTTATAATGGTCTGCAATATGATGGTAATGCAGAAAGGGCTATAGGGGTATGGAAGAGCATATCAGGGCGTTTATCGGATATTTAAAGGATGTAAAAGGAATGTCGGGAAATACGGTGCTTTCTTACCAGAGGGATTTATATAAGCTGGCGGAATTTTTAAGGGGACAGTCTATTATGGAGGCAGGGGACATTACGGCGCTTTCCCTCCATGAATATGTGCGTTTTCTGGAAGCGGGAGGTTTTAAAGCGGCGACGATTTCCAGGAATATTGCGTCAGTGCGGGCGTTTTGCCACTATCTGGCAGGAGAGGGGATTGTGAACGCTGCAGTGGCGGACAATTTAAAGGCGCCGAGAGTCGAAAAAAGGGCGCCGGACGTATTGAATGAAAAAGTGGTAGAGCGGCTCCTCGAGCAGCCGGGAAGGGACAAGCCTATCCATTTGCGCGACCGTGCGATGCTGGAGCTTTTGTATTCCACAAAGATAAGGGTATCGGAGCTGATAGCGCTGAATATGCAGGATGTGAACATGGAGATGTCCTATATCATATGCCATGACATAAAAAAGGACAGGGCAATACCGTTTGGAGAAAGGGCGGGCAAAGCCTTGGAAGAATATGTGGAAAATGCAAGAGGAAAGCTTTTGAAAGATGAAAAAGAGCAGGCGTTCTTCGTGAACTGTTCCGGATCGGGGATGAGCCGCCAGGGGTTCTGGAAGCTTTTGAAAAACTATGCCCGTGCGGCACAGATCACGAATGAGATAACGCCTCAGATTTTCCGGTACTCCGTTACTGATTCAGTTCTGCCAGATCGTAGATGAGCCGTTCGGAGGCTTCCCAGCCAAGACATGCGTCGGTGATGGATTTGCCGTATACTCCGCCGCCGACTTTCTGGCAGCCTTCTTCAATATAGCTTTCTATCATCACGCCTTTGACAAAATTGCGGATGTCGGAGCTTAAATGGCGGCTGTGCATCACTTCCTTTACGATGCGGATCTGCTGGTCGAACTGCTTGTTGGAATTGGAATGGTTGGAGTCGATGATGCAGGCGGGATTTTTTAAATCCCGTTCGTTGTAAAGTCCCAGAAGTATCATCAGATCTTCATAATGATAATTCGGAATGTTGCGACCGTGTTTGCTCGTTGCACCGCGCAGGACGGTGTGCGCGAGCTCGTTTCCGTTTGTATGCACCTCATAACCTCTGTAGATAAAGGAATGGGGGTGCTGTGCAGCATAGACGGAGTTTAACATAACGGAAAAATCTCCGCTGGTCGGATTTTTCATACCGGAGGGAAGATCGAAGCCGCTGACGGTCAGGCGATGCTGCTGGTCTTCTACGCTGCGTGCACCGATGGCGACATAGGAAAGGATATCGGATACATAGCCCCAGTTTTCAGGATATAGCATTTCATCTGCGGCGCTCAAACCGGATTCGGAGAGGGCGCGCAGGTGCATGTGCCGCATGGCAGTAAGCCCCTGAAGAAAATCTTCTTTCTTTTCAGGATCGGGCTGATGGACGATACCTTTGTAGCCGTCGCCTGTGGTACGGGGTTTATTCGTATATATCCTTGGAATAAGGATGAGCCGGTCGGACACTTTGTCGTTGAGTTTTGCGAGCCGGCTGATATAGTCGCAGACAGAGTCTTCGTTGTCTGCGGAACAGGGGCCTATGATGACGAGCAGTTTATCGCTTCTGCCTGTGAGGACGTCGCGTATCTCAGCGTCCCGTTCCGCTTTTTTTGCAGCAAGGTGCGCGGGCACGGGATACTGCTCCCGGATTTCGTCGGGGGTGGGGAGTTTTCTGACGAAGGTAAAGCTCATTTCTATTTTCTCCTTTGCAGGTCTTGTTTTATTGATTTTGCAAGAAACGCTATCATTATAGTATACAAAAAGAAATGGCGCAAGGAAAAATTCAGCATTGTACAGCGCTGCCGGAGTGCTGAATGAGTCAGCTGCAGCGCTCAGACTTTAGGTAGGGAGACAGGGAGAGCAGGCAGGCGACGGTCAGAAAGAGCTGCCCGGCAAACATTCCGAAAAAGTAGCCTGAGATACCCTGCACAGGGATGATGAAAAAGACGAACATCATCCGAAGAAGCAAAGAGAGCATGTTAAATAGAAAGGTCTGCCCGGTTCTGCCAAGACCGTTCAGGATGGAGAGAAGCGTTGTGTTTAAGTAAAGAAACGGGCATAAAAAGCAGAGCTTTTGGAGAAACTGCCCTGCCAGTTCGCTGTGAAAAAGCAGCAGGCCGATCGCATTTCCCAGAAGATAAAACAAAAGCAGGAAAAAAAATCCCATCAGGAGACAAAAACGGACGCATTTTATAACCGCCCTGCGGATAGCAGAGTGGTTTGAGGCAGCATCCGCCTGCGCGATGAGAGGCATGAGCAGGACGGAAACGGAGTTTGTGAGCGCACTGGGGAAGAGGATGCAGGTCATTGCCATTCCGGTAAAGACGCCGTAGATAGACAGCGAATGTGCAGGAGAATATCCGGCAAGCTGCAGGCTGACAGGTATCCGGGCGGATTCCACCGCGCCCAGAAGATGCAGACAAACCCGGGTGGCGGAAAGAGGAACTGCGAATCTGAGAAGTCTCAGGGAAATAGTCATTGTACTGCAGGGAACAGCGGCGGACATATATTTTTGTTTCAAAAAATGCAGCCATGAGGCGGCAAGAGCAGCGATGAGGGATGCAAACTCCCCTATTACAAGGCCGACGGCAGCAACGTTTATGGAAAAGGCGACGCCGTTATTCCGGGAATATTCCCAGAATAAAAAGACGCTGCCGACGCGGAAGCACTGCTCAAATAGCTGACAGAAGGCGGGCAGGGAGGCCTTTTTAACACCATAATAATAGCCGTTTATGCAGGAGTGGATGCAGGCGGCGGGAAAGGAAAGGGCTGCGATGCGCAGTAGAGGGGCGCAGCGGGGCTCTTTTAAAAAGGAAAGCGCAATGATATCGGCTCTTTGATAGACAAAAATGGTGCAGGAAACAGAAAGAAAGCCGGAAATACACAAGCCGCACAACAGGATACGGAAACGGTTGCGAACGGCGTTTTCAGGCTCGGATGCGACAAATTTGGAAATAGCGCTTTGGATACCGGATGTGGACAGTGCAAAAGAGAGGGCGAGGACAGGATTTATCAGCTCATAGATTCCCATGCCCTCCTCACCGAACATCCGGGACAGGAAGATACGGTAAAAAAAGCCGATAAAGCGGCTGCATAGCCCGGCGGCGGTGAGCAGAAGCGTCCCCCTGATGAGTGCGTTTTTTTTCATAAATACCCCCTGTGCCGGAAAAGTCTGATGTATGTATATGCCGGAAAAAGGAGAGAAAGAACGTGCATGACGGCAGAGCTTCTCTCGAAAGCTTCTGCGGCAGAGCTGTCAGGAAACAAAATATGGTTGCGCGGAAAGATATTTTAAGGTATACTTTGTGCCGTAGAGAAAACAAAAAGCGCCGCTGAGGAAGTTTGAAGACGGCATGAACAGGAAGAGAGGAAGGTTTTCGGATGAGCACAGACAGATATACGAGCCCTTTGTCGGAACGGTATGCCAGCCGGGAGATGCAGTTTATTTTTTCACAGGATATGAAGTTCAGGACGTGGAGAAGGCTGTGGATAGCGCTGGCAGAAACGGAGAAAGAGCTGGGGCTTCCCATCACGCAGGAACAGATCGATGAACTCAAGAGCCATGCAGAAGATATTAATTATGATGTGGCGAGGGCGAGAGAGAAGGAAGTGCGTCACGATGTGATGAGCCATGTGTATGCTTACGGCGTGCAGTGCCCGAAGGCGAAGGGTATCATTCATCTGGGAGCAACCTCCTGTTATGTGGGCGATAATACGGATATCATCATCATGGCAGAGGCTTTGGACCTGGTTCGTAAAAAGCTGCTGAACGTGATTCGTGAGCTGGCGGATTTCGCGGACAGTCAGAAAGCCCAGCCTACTCTGGCATTTACGCATTTTCAGCCTGCCCAGCCTACTACGGTCGGTAAAAGAGCATCGCTGTGGCTGCAGGAATTTTATATGGATTTAAATGACCTTGATTATGTAAAGGATTCCCTGCGTCTTCTGGGATCCAAGGGGACGACAGGAACACAGGCATCTTTCCTGGAGTTGTTTGAAGGAGACCAGGAAAAGGTGGATAAAGTCGATCCGATGATAGCGGAGAAACTGGGATTTTCCGGCTGCTATCCGGTATCCGGACAGACCTATTCCAGAAAGGTGGACACCCGCGTGATGAACGTGCTTGCAGGCATCGCGGCGAGCGCACACAAGATGTCCAACGACATCCGTCTTTTACAGCACTTAAAAGAAGTGGAAGAGCCGTTTGAGAAAAATCAGATAGGTTCCTCTGCGATGGCATATAAGAGAAACCCGATGCGGAGCGAGCGTATCGCATCACTGGCGCGCTATGTAATGGTAGATGCGTTGAATCCGGCGATTACCTCCGCAACGCAGTGGTTTGAGCGCACGCTGGATGATTCGGCGAACAAGCGTATTTCTATTGCGGAAGGATTTTTGGCGGTGGACGGCATTCTGGATCTGTGCCTGAACGTGGTGGACGGGCTTGTTGTTTATCCGAAGGTAATAGAGAAGCGTCTGCGCAGCGAGCTTCCGTTTATGGCGACAGAGAATATCATGATGGATGCGGTAAAGGCGGGCGGAGACCGTCAGGAGCTGCATGAGCGCATCCGCGAGCTGTCGATGGAGGCAGGACGCCGCGTGAAGGAAGAGGGCGCTGATAATCAGCTCATGAGCCTTATTGCCCAGGATGAAATGTTCCATCTGGATGAGGAGGCACTGGAGGCATCTCTGGAACCGTCCCGCTATGTGGGATGCAGCGCGCATCAGGTAGAGCGTTTCCTGAACGATGTGATCCGTCCGGTCCTGAAAGAGAACGAGGCTGTCCTCGGTATGAAAGCGGAGATAAATGTCTGAAAAGGCAGGCGGAAGCTGCTGTTCTGAGACATATTATAAAGCGATATAAAGAAACAGAAATGTCCCGGCGTACAGGAATGTGCGCCGGGATTTCCTGTTTCAGGGGAAAT